>CAZXTQ010000011.1:2679-23672 GCA_964643595.1 uncultured Methanosarcinales archaeon | reverse complement strand
GGACAGAAGCTAAGGCTCGCGGTTCAAGGACTAATGTCTTGACTCTTGACAGTCTGGAATAAATATATTATATTTTTATTTTTTCTTTTGTATTTGTTTAGCGGTTTCTGGCTGTGCTGCCGCCGCGACGTGCGTGCTTTCCACCAAGAAATTCTGAAAGGGTTGCACTTCAGGAATATTAATTAATGTTCGCGCAGCGACCAAACGCAGATTCGTCTGTTAGCAACCGACTACGATGTAGCCGCGTGGCAGTGCTGCTATTATCGAGCTAAACAAATACTTTCTTTTTAGTTCTCTTTATCTTTCCAATAAGCTTTTCATAATTTACTTTAGAATCAGTTTCTACGACAATCACATTATGCCCTGTTTCAGTTGCTTCCATCCTGCAAACATCGAATATCTCACAATCAAGGTTCTCGCGCACTTTTTTATCACCATAATTTCTTTTCTTCAGACGACGATTGAGCAGTTTAAGGTTACACTTGGTAACTACGCAGGCATCAACAGCAGATGCAGGTATATAATGTGCCATGTGTGAGTCTATGACAAGACTTTCTTCAGATTCTTTGATGATTTTCAACATTGTTTTGTTTAATTTCTTGACATCTATAATCTTACACTTCTTCTTCCTATCATAACCTTCACTTAGCTTATGTTTATCAATAACAGAATTAACATCAATATATTTCCATCCGGTTTTTTTAGCAAGCATCATAGCTACAGTGGTCTTTCCTGTGCCTGGAGTTCCTGTTACCACAATGATTTTTTTCATGTATAAAATAGATACAAATAGATTATTTAAAACTAACTCAAAGAGGTGCACCACTACCACGTCAAGCACTGCCTACGCCGCCTAGCGAAGTTATTGGATAGATATTCAAATAACCAACTCGCGGATAAACAGTCCGCGAATACATCTGACGGAGCGCTGCGTAGGTAGCGCTTCTTATCATAAAATGAGCAAATACGCACCACCGCTGCAGGGAGAGGTTAACGAACCCTACGCGCCCATTTTTAGGATGACACTTCCTCTAGGCTGCTCAGTTATGCGGTATCGGTGCGCATCTGCGAACATTAATGTTTCTTTCGCTTTCCTCTTCCTGTAAGTTTGATCAACAGTCCGACTATCGCGCCTACAATTATCAATGGCAACAACCATCCGATGAGTTCTATCATCACTCTGAGTGTGTCTAGAGAGTTGTTCAGTGCGTTCTTGACTGATTTCCATACGCCCCATTCTTTCACGACTGGTTGTTGTTCGTACATGTAGACGCTTATGGTGGAAAAGTCTACTCTGTTCTCAAGATAACGAAGCCGACCTTCATTTCTTTCAATTTGTTCTCGAACTCTATTGAGTTCTCTTTCAACTTGCATCATCTCATTGACATCTGTTGCATTGCCGAACATTTCAACGAGTCTTTCTTCATGTGCTTCATCGTTTTTTATCCTGGACTGGATATCAATATATTCTTCTGTTACGTCTTGTCCGTTGATGTTCTTTGATTGTATCTCGCCAAGCATGGAAAGTTCTGCGATGACTGCATCGAAGTGCATGTCAGGTATTCTTATAGTGACTGTTCCTCTGTGTTTATTGTTAAAGTCTGCTTGTGCATTGGAGTTGGATACATATCCATTATACTTCTTCGCGAATGCTTCTACTTTCTGTGATGCGAGAAAATAATCCGAGACTTCAAGTCTCATGTCTGCATTCCTGATGATCTTCAGTGAATATTCTACATCATCTCCTGATCCGTAATGTCTGTCATCAGGGTAATATCTTGGCGGCATTGGTTCTATCATCGCTTTGTCATATGTGAGTTCGTACTCTACAGGCATTGCCATCTTTGAGTTCATAACGCCGGTTGTTTGGGCGTATGCTCTGCCTGGTTCTTCATAACCAAAATACGCATTTTTTTGCATTGCACTTTTTGCGCATCCTGCTGCAAAGAGCACCATAAAGATTGCCAGTGCAATAAAAATCCATTTTAGGTATTTGTTCATGATAATCATCCTCCAATGTGTTGTTTACATATCAAAGGCCTGCGCCTTATTGTGAGACCAATTACAAATACGCGTTAAGGACGTAGTCGGGGGACGCCCCCTACGGGGAGACAGACCCTGCGGAAAACACATTATTGGTCGAACCTGGTGCTGGCCTTTACTTTGTTGAGAATGTATACGCATAGAATGTATTTATACCGCAGACTAGGTTGCGAAACCATTTGAAGTTATAGACTTAAGAAAGAACGTCTGAGAATGCTTTTAAACACAAATGCCGTTGCCTAGCGTAGTTATCAATTTCTTTATCAAATGAATAACTCTTGATAGATGCATTCAGAAAATATGAATAAGGAGCGCCTCGGTATTTGTACTAATTGTACAACTAGATAGTATGATACTTACCTATCTCTTATCCTCGTAACAATATAATCCACCAGAATATATACTCCCACACCTGCGACAGCTCCGATAAAAAACCATAATGCTATTTCTGGAGCATGGCTTAATTCAACAGTTCTGTGAACAACTTCAGGTGCTGCTGTTCTCACTGCTTCGTCAGCGCTGTTTCTTGCTATTTCGACAGTAGCATCTTGTGCAACTTCATATGCTGCTTCTTCCATCATTGGAGCTACCATTGGTGTTGCTGCGCCATAGACTCCTTCGCCTGCATTTTTCATCATCAGTGCAGTATCTGCGCGGGTTGTTTCTGAGAATGTGCTTGAGAACATTTTTATCACGCCCGCGACAAATCCCATTATCAACGCAGTTGGTATGATTGATTTCAATTTTTCCCTTATAGCGTGCGTATCCCCTTCTGGAGCTATTATCACACACTGGTTTGCAAGATAGTAATGACTGACTTCTTTGCCTTTTTCAGAATAATGGTATTCATCACTCTTGACGAGTCGAGCGGTCATGAGTGCTTTCATATTGTAATGTACTGTAGATATGGGTATTTTGAGATCTTTAGATATGGAAGATTCAGTCGCGTCTTTCTTATCAGAGAGATAATCCAGTATTTTTCTGCAGGTCTTGTTGCTGATTACTTCGGCCAGTTTCTTTGCCTTGTTTTCTTTCAAGGATACCAGTAAGAATGATTTTTTCGTCATTATTATTGTTAGTTCATTTAGTTATATATAGTTAACTATGGTTTTGATTCTGATTAAAGTCATAAAAACCTGTGGTTTTTAGGATGCCAAAGACTGACCAGTCTTTGAGCATCATAACTTTTAAATACATCTCAAGCATACACAATCAAAAAACTGGTTGATATATCATGCACAGGCTATTCATCTACATCATTGCAAGTATCATGGTAGGTTTGTTGTTCTTGTCTGCATGCGAAGAGATTTCTGGTGAAGCCGCGAAGAAGTTGAAGAGCAAAGCTCATCTTTACAAGTCTTACACTAGTTTTTATTGTGATGGAGCTCAGCCTAAGATTGCAGAGCGTTCCAGCGATGGCAAGATGTCTATTCGTTCTGTTCCAGGTCATCCAGATTGCTGCGTAGATGGTGTTTGGAAGGATGATGTGACTGGTTGCGAAAAGGATAGGAATGCTTTACTTGGAAATGCTGGTGGTAATGGACAGGATCAGGGTATTGGTAATGACCCTCCCGACTTGGACGACCCTGTTGATGATAATCAGGATGACGATGATGATTCTTCAGGTAGTGATCTTGGTGATGCGGATCCAGGTATTGTCGCTTCATGTACTGATCCTGATGGCAGGGATTATTTCACAAAGAATACTGTTGTGGTCTTGACTTTTGATGGCGTGGAAAATAGTTATGTTGATTATTGTGATGACGAGGGATATCTTGTTGAATACATATGTGATACAGATGTTGAGCATAGTTCAAGGAGGCAGGGTTGTGAGCATGGGTGTGTTGATGGTGCTTGCTTGCCTGCGGTCGAAGATGATGAACCTTTAGAGCTTTGGGTTATAAGCAATTGTGCTGAGACTTATGATGATGCTCGCTGGGAGTGCAGTGCTGACCCTTTTGCTTTCATGGAGTGGTGTGTTGGAGAAGGTGGTAGCTTTGTTATTGCTGATAGTTGTTCTAGAGAGTGCGAACCGCCTCTTGTTGCAGGTTCCTACACCATGGTGCATTCTGGCAGTACTTTGGGAGAAAGTGATGAGGTCATGGATGATAGTAACATCATTATCGGTGGTGAGGATCCTGCTGTGTTGGCAGGTCCTGATGTGTTGATAGGTACTAGTCCGACTGATGGTTCAGGTCTTGACGCTGACGAGTATATTGATCCTGTTGTTGATATAGGTTTTCATCCTTATTTGGTATATGACCCTACTGATTATGCTGCAGTGACTGAGGAAACAACAACATCTCCTCTTGTAACGGAGGAGGATTCTGGTGATTTCATGCTTGTACCTGAAGGTCCTTGTTGTGTTAAGTGTGTTTTCTATGAGCTTCCGGAAGGTGATTTGGTCATGGGTGCGGGTTATAGTGAACCTATTATAGAGGAGCCGGTTTTTGATTCTCCTATGCCTGGTTTTGGTTATTGATTTTTTTCGCTCTTTATATCTGTCTTGTTCAGCCATGACCTTCTTCTAGAGGGCTGATTGTTGATTCTTTCAATTATAAAGTTTGTATGACTCTTATTCTAAATTCTTGTAGCTCGCGCTCAAACTCCTCCTTTTTAAATCGAAACATTTAAATACTCTTTTTCTTATATTCAGAAAATAAATCAAAAATTCAACCACTTGAGTAAATTTTCAGAAAAAAGATTAAATTTTCAGTAATTATTTTGGTATTTCAGCAAAAACTTCGGAAATTCAGAGAAAAGCAAAAGTGAAGAAGTACCCAAAAGTAGTGCAGTGCGACAAGCGCGGGCAGATAGTAATACCTAAGGACATTAGGCAAGAGCTTGACTTAGACGAAGGAAGCGCGTTCTGGATGTATTCAATAACAGACGAAGGCATTCTGCTCAAGAAAGTCCCTAATCATAATCTCTCTGAAAATTCCGTTATTCTGAACAAAGTGAAAGAAAAAGCTGACAAGTTGGGCATAAACCCAAAAAACATCGACGATGCAACAGAAAGCTACAAGCGCCAACCATCAGGCAGACTGGAGGAACTATGATGAAACTACATCATAAACTCTCCAAAAAAGCGCAAGTCATGTCATTAGTGATAGTCCTCGCAGTCATAGCAGTAATGGGAATCGGCGCATACCTGATGAGCGATGGGAGCGGTAGTGAGATAAGTGGTGCTGCGGTAGTAACTTGTAGTAGTTGTGCGACCTGTGATGCTGCAGTAAATAATCCTGATGAAGTTCGTATCACCTCGCCCATCTCTTCTGCAGGTGGAGACTGTATGACTTTAGCGTCAGGTAATGTAATTATAGATTGTCTAGGCAATTCAATTACAGGACCAGGAGGTTCAGATGCCGCGATTGATTTGAATGGTTATGATAATGTCGAAATAAAGAACTGTGATATAAGTGAATTCATGTATGGCGTGGTTTTCAATGATGTTTCTGCTTCATTAGATATCAATATTCATGACAATACATTTAGTTCTATGAGTGGAAGTGCTGTTTCTGCAGGTGTTTTCATTGCAGGAAATGCGCAAAGAGTTAATGTAAGTGATAACACGTTCTCAGACAGTCCGTATGGTGTATCTATAGGTTCTACTGCAGGAGATGAATCACTCATTTTCAAGAATGATTTCGAAGCAAGCCTGACATCTGGTGCAGTATTCATAAATAATGCCGCGAGTTCAAATAACAGGATATACTTAAATAATATTCTCAGTCCTGATACCTTCTTAGATAGCGGTACCAACACCATATTCTGCGGCATTGTAAGTGACACTCAGATATCTAATGAATTTGGAAACTATTATGATGATGGCTTGGTGCCTTCAACAAATGGTTGTAGTGACGATTATTTAGCAACCCTCCCCTCTCAATACACAGGCACTCTTCCTCTTCTCTGTGGTGCGACGATACTGGCTGATTACACGATGACTGAAGACCTAAAGAACCAGACTCCTGGTGTGACTGAAGGTTGGACTTGTCCCGGTGATGGTTTAAACGTAGGTAATAATGATGTGTCTATTACTTGTAATTATAATCACATAAGAGGTATTAATGGTTCTTCACAATATGGTATTGCTGCTGCTGATTATACGGGACTGACAGTTAATACTTGTGATATATCTAATTTTTTTAGGGGAATCAATTGGAGGGGGGCTGGTGCAACTCTCGATTACAATGTTATCCATGATAATGTTGGTTGGGGAATTCTTTTATTTGATGATGCTGATGATTTTTTAGTTAGTAATAACAATATTTTCAACAATCTGGTTGGTTTAAGATTGTTTGCGGCTGATGGTGGCGATGTTGAATATAATAGGTTCTTTAATAATTCTGAAAAAGAATTATCTATAGAAAATTCTAATTTGAACAATATTACTAAAAATTCATTTGAGAATATGAATTCTGGAAGTGGGTTGGATTTATTCTTGGATGGCAGTTCAAGTAACAACGATGTCTGGCTCAACCACTTCTATGGTGAAGGTGTAGAAGATGTTGCATCAACCAATGATTTCTGTCTCGAAGGCAACGACGGTAATTTCTACAAGACAGGCCTCACTCCTGCCGTTGGTGATTGCGGTCCTATTCAGTTGTTCCTTCCGACTCTTGAAGGAGAGTATTATTATAATGTCAGTGAAGTAGCGTTTGAGTGGGATGCTCAGTCTGGTTTTTTACCTATTACTTATTATGTTGACTTGGATGAGAATGAGACTGGTTCTTGGATTGATTGGCTGGACACGCCAGGTGTGCCTCAGTCTGATCAGTTAAGTGGTATTGATGCTGAAGATGTTTACGGAGAGAGCTCTTTTGAATTCAGGATAACTCCTTTTGATACGAACTACAACGGTTCCATAAACACGACAGGAGTTTTCTATGTCAGTAATGATAATGATACTGATGGGTATTCTGTGTTGTTCCTGAAAGATGCTGAGGATGCTTGGGACTGTAACGACAATCAAACAGATCCTATGTCTACCTATACCCACCAGCCTAAGAATCGTGAATCTTATTCAACAAAGGATGACTTAGATCTTATTGTTCAGGCGTTCTGTTATGATACTATCGACAACGATTGCGATACAGGTATTGCAGCAACAGAGACAGGTGGTCTGGACTGGCTTGATCATGGTTGTGGTGGTGGTTTCTCTGCTTATCCATTCAGTAGTGAGCTTTGGACGAATGGTTCTATCTCTGATATCCAGACTTCAAAAATAAACGGAAGCTCTCCTCCAAGGTATTATGTTTTGATAAATGATACTTATGGTAAGATAGAGTACAATACCGAGACTAACCTCAGCGGCGTGGACTTCGGTGATATTTTCACGATAGATTATAATCACATTGAAGGTAATCCTGCAGCTTCTAACGGTGACCGTTTTGACAAATCTGCTAAGATCACGTTCACTAACCTCAATCAGTATCGCAAGATTCCTAGAATTTTGGTGGATGGAGTTCCTTGTCCTCCTGAGGTGTGCTCGCTTTCAACTCCTAATCCTGAAGATCCATCTGATGCTTTGACTCCTTTCACAGGTACTTTGTCGTTTACTGCAAATCATTTCAGTACGTTCACGACTACTAATAATTCAAGACTTACAACTTTCACTCAGGCAGAGTCTGAAGCAAGAGCTTACTCTGACACTTATCCAAAAGATATGGAGACTTATCATCGCCTGAAGTTCTTTGCTAATTACACAAAGTTTCCGAGCGGCAACCCGATTAATGACGAGACTGGCGGAGCTCCTGATTATTACAACGAAGGAGAATGTTCTATAGTTCTTACAGATCCTTTTGGTGATATGATAACAAGGACTGATTATGTTGAGTTCTCTGATGATTTCAATCGGGGTGATTATAGTCCTTGGTTTGTCGTGGATGATTCCTATGTTAACATCACTATGGATGATGTAAGCCCTGTGGAGCAGTATGCTATAAATGCACAGATGATTGATGCAGGATGTCCTACAACTAATGACTCTTGTTATAGGTTTGATACTGGTGCTGTTTTGGGAAATACTTCGAATAGGATGTTCAATATTACGTTTAGAGTCAGGGCGAATGAATCAGGTCACTTGTTAGGTCTTAGAATAATGGAAGATGGTGGAGATAATCAGAATTTCAATGGAACTATGCCTCTTGCAACAGAATGGCAGACCAAGACTATCGTTCACCAGTTCAACGATGATGCTGGCGCGACTGCTTCTATTGCTGGTTGGTTAACTAATGAAAGTGGTCCTTATGAAGTTTATTTTGACGACATTATTGTTCAGACCAACGGCACTGGTGTGATGGAATACGATCCTTTCTATGGGTTATACGTTTACGAATCAAGTGTGAATTCATTTGATTATCCTTCTGATTATTACAGATACAACATCAGTTGTGAATCTAACATTTACGAGCCAATAAATTCAACAGACAGATTCACAATAATTGAAGATGTGACAGAACCGAACAAACCAGTACTTTATCCTCAGATATTGCTTTACCCATCTAATCTCACTTCAGGAAACTACACGTATGTTGCGGGTTATTTCGGTGAGTCTGATATTGATTATACTATTAGCATATTGCATAGTTTCTGGACTTGGGATTTTGAGGGCACGACTCATTCATCCACGATACATTCTGAATATAAGGGTACTGATATGGTTGTGAACTTTGCATCAGAACAGGGTTATAATGTCACTTTTGTGGCTTGGACTTCTGAGTTTGAGCGTGCTTTGCATACTTTTGATTATGTTGAGTTCAACAATCATAACAGGACTTATTTCAACAGGTATCAGATTTTCCGTGCTAATCGTACTGGTGATGATATCAGGATTGAGTTTTATCAGGACTTGGAAGAGGATGTGCCTATAGGTACTGGAATGCGTCTCTACACTGCGCCTCATGCTCCTGGTTATTTCATCAAGGAAGTGACTCTCTTCGGCGGTTCTAATAGGATTGCTGCTTGGGGTGTTGATCAGGCAGGTAATGCAGGTAATGCTACTCATGACTGGATTGTGGCTCCGTATCCTGAGACTGCTCCTGTTGCTCCTGAGTTCTGGTTTGTGCCAGAAGCGATACGCTCAGATGAAGACTTAGAACTTATAGGATTCATCAATGAGACTGCAGTGGATAGTGGTCTCAACCTTACGTTCAATTTCTGGCAGGGAGAGGATGTTAATTATGTGTGGGATAATAGGTTTAATTCTTCAACCAACATAAGGGATTCTACTGTTACGCACGATGCTGCAATAGGTGCCAGAACTTTCAGGATAAATACTTTGGACTATGATGATATCATTGCTTCAGCAGATTCTTGGGAAACGTTGTGGGTTGATTTCAGCACGCATAACAGGACTTACTGGATACGCTACAATGTGACTGGTGCATCGAAGCCTTTTGGTGAAGACCCTATCGTCAACATCTCAGGAACATTGGATGCTCCTCTTACTGCAGGAGTATCAGTAGCAAAGTTCCACACGAACAAGTACTTGCAGGGCTGGTTCAATACGACTATCTCTCAGACAGCGCTTTTCAACAGAACGAATAGGTTCTTTGCAGTTGGTCTGAGGGGTTATACAGAAGGTTATCCTTCAAAGGAATATAATATCTACAAGGATAATGTGATTCCTTCAATAAACACTTCAGACACTAATCAATATTATTACACAAGGACGCCTACAATTAATTTCACAATCAAAGATGATTTCAAGGTAGATATAGAGACAGTGTTTGTCAATATTTCTAATGGTACTTGGAATGAGACTTATGTATATGGTGATATGAACTGCACAGACCTCTGGCTTAACCAGTCAGAGTATCGTTGCACTTTCATGCTTAACCAGACAGAGAATGGAACTTATAATATGTCGTTCGAGATATACGACGTTGCGGGATGGTATATTTTATCACAGATTACTAACTTTACTATTATCAGGAACTTCATAGACATAACCAGTGTGTTCGACCAGGATGACATAACCAACGACATATACCTTTTATTCAACTGGACTGCTACGGGTGGAGAATTGGATTACTACGAGTTTGCTTTAGGTACAGCTTCTTACCCTGATCCTGATTTCAACAACGTAAAAGACTGGAACAATTCACGTGATGTGCTTGCTTCCTACGACCAGAGATGGATTAATTTCACGCACGATCTCAACGCTTCTGATCTCAACGCTACAGAGTTGAAGATGATTACTGGAACAGTCTACTACCTGACAGTCAGAGCCAAGAACAAGGCAGGAGAGTATGGTGAGTACGCCTCGTCTGATGGAATACTTTTCATTGATCAGACTCCGCCTATGCTCATAGGAACTATTGCTGATGGCAGTCCTTGGTCTAATGATGATACTAGCCTCGAAGCGTCATGGACATTCCAGGATAATGAATCTGATATAATTGAGTACATGTATGCTGTGGGTGTTGCTCAGTATCCTGAGTCGGGATGGGATTCAGTTGTATCTCCGAGGGTAATAGGTCTGCCATACGTAATCAATGATGGTCTCTCACTGACAGAGAACGAGACGTATTATTATAATGTCAAGGCGAGAAATGGTAATGTTGCTATGAACTACAGCGGAAGCTGGTCTGGGTGGTCTGCTTCTCCAGGTGTGCAGATTGACACGATAGCGCCATCTGGTGGTTTCATCAGGTGGATGAATCAATCTTACGCTACATCAGGATTTGTTACAGTGCAGTATGATGTTGGAGATGACTTGCCAGGAACAAGCAATAACGTGAAGGGTATGATACAGTTAGGTCGCGGTCCTCTTGTTATGGATGTATGTCCTTCAATTTCAGACTTTGACTGGTACAACAATTCAGATGTGCTTCCGAGCGGTTCATCATACCGTGACGTGAATGTTTCTACAGGTTATTGTTATGTGTTCCGTCTCTATGCTTGGTATAATGCTACTAACGGCGTCATCTACCATTCAGATAATGAAACTTTGAGGATTGTCAAGGCAGATACCACTCCACCATCAGATGTTGCTCCTGTGATTGATGATGGTTTCTATACTAATTCAAGGTCTAGTCTGCATGCTGATTGGCAGGATTCTACAGATGCAGAGTCTGGTTTCGATAAATATCAGTGGAAGATTTTCATGCAGCCTACTGCGCTTGGCGCATACTGTGCTGTGAACACTTCATCTCCAGTAGGTACTAATTGTTCGTTCATTACTGGAGGTAATTCAACAGCTTCAGAATTAAGTATTAACAATTTGAACCTTACTCATAATCATAAGTATTTCTTTGAGGTCAGGGCTTGGAACAAGGCCAATCTTAACTCGACTTCAAGATACTCTGATGGTATAATATATATTGACAATGCACCTCCCGATCCAATAACCATCTTCACGATTAATGAAGATAACGAGAGTTCTTCACCATATCTAACAAAAGTCAGAGATGGAGTCATTAACATAACTGCGTATGGTGATCTTGACGGTTATCAAGACATAGATAATTGCGTCCTCCTCTCAGATGATATTGATTATTCTGAGGATGGTGCTTTCTCTGCTGTGCTTGCTAACTGTACAGAAAGCAGGGTGTGGAGTAATGAGTCTGATTTCACAGAATACTTGACAAATTCATCATTAAAAATGATTACTAAAGTGTTCTGTCAGAACACTACGGGCATCACTCCAGAACAAGCTACATTCGAATGGTTTGTATCTTGCCGTGATCCATACTGGAACACTCAGAGCTATGCGCAGAACACGCTTGCTTGGTTTACTGTTGATTGGCCTGAGCCTCCGAAGATAAACGTCAGCATGGGTGACATGTCTCTCCGTCTCCCGGTCTACGGTGATGATACTATCTACTGTGCTGCTAACATAACAGACAGCGATACAGACCCTATTGACCAGTTGAACACCAGCAACATAACTTTCAGATGGTTCAGTGAAGGAGCTCTCATAGCTACTCACTACACTACTGCATCGGATGTAGACAGCAACGGAGTTTACGAGGCTGTTGACTCTTTAAGTCCTGCTTATACCTTGCGGGGTGCAGCTATAACTTGTAATGTGAGTGCTGCTGACTTGAGTGGTAATAGGAGCTCTAATACATCTACTATAATTGTAAGCAACACTGAACCTTATGACTTGTACATAGTCTCTCCTGAGGATGAGACTGTTAACAATAATATGAGCTTTGCTTGGATTGGTCCTTATGATGATGTCGACGATGACTTCATGACTTTGGAGGTATGGGTTGATAACGAGACTAACTTCAACCAGTCTAATGATCCTACTCTTTCATTCGGACCTCCAGTGCAGATGACTGTGGGTGGTTCACCTATAACCAGCACTCAGCAGAACCCTGATATATTTGAAAACCTGATTGTTTACGAAGACAATAGAGCAGGAGCAATGAATCTTGACATTTACATGTACAATACAGAGACTGATGAAGAGATATCTGTTTCCACAGCGTCAGGCAACCAGATAAATCCTAAGGTTTACAATAATTACATTGCTTATGAAGACAGTGGGAAGATACAGTTATACAATATAGATACTTCTGTGACGCAACAGGTAGCTTCAGGTATAACTGCTGGTACTATGGACTTCTTTGGTGATTACATAGCTTATCATGATGGTAGTAATGTGAAGTTCAAGAACATCAATAACCTTACTGCGGAGCTCAACACTGGTGCAGGTTCTTTAGCAATATCGACGAATGTGTATGGTAATAATATTGTCTGGACTAATTCAGATGGAACCATAGATGTTTATGATGTAGTTAATGGTGTTGTAGCAGGTCCTGCGACATCAGGATCTAATTATACTGAGATGTTTGGTGATAGGTTGGTTGTTGTAGAAGACAATGGTGCTATTGCCGTGACTCATATAGTAAATGCTTCTAACTTAAGTCAGACAATAGATGATGTTATTTGCGGTGATTCAAGCATGCATGGCGGTCTTATGGCTTGTGTAAACACTTCAGGAGGTATACTCATAGCAGATATTATGGGTGCATCAGCACAGGAATTATCTATTGGCGTTTCAGGGTCTAATCCAGTAATCTACGATAAGATTGCGGTCTTTGAGTCAGGCACTGATTTATACTATGCTAAGAGAATCATGACTCTACCTGCAAGATGGCAGGTTGAAGAGCCATACTCAGCATCTTATGTATACGATCTTGACACCACCGATTCACCTGATGATACTTATGTCTGGAAGATACGTGGTTGTGATAACTCCTTTGCCAACAATTCTTGCGTATGGGGTAAGACAGTAACTGATAACGCTTACGCCTTATTCACTGTCGACAATACTCCTCCAATAATCAGCAGTATAAGTCCTGCTGATGGTTCTATTGTTGCTGGTCAGTTCCGTATATATGCTAAGATTGAGGATGCAATAGGTGATGTTACTTATGCTAATTACACAGTAAGATACGCTAACGGAACCTTGAGAACTGCAGGTGATATGGGTCTTGCTGGCAGTGTTTGGAAATCTGACACTCAGCTTGACTTCCTTGATATCAACTTAAGTGACTTCACATTAGAAATTCATACAAAGGATTTCAAGGATAACTGGAATTCTGCAACTGTTGGATTCACGATCAACAATGCCACTCCTTGGTTCTTATTTGGTGGGAGGGGCGGTACTGAGATAATAGACAGTGAGTCTGTGTTCGACAACAGCATAGATTCTGATTTTGTGGCGTTTACAGTTACTACGTCGACAATAAAGATAATAGGACCTCTACCTAAGACCACTCAGAGGTTCATACAGTCCAAGAATAATCTATCCATAACAAATCATAATTATTCAGATACGATATCAACTCTTACCTGGCCGGATGGTATGTACAAGGCAGTCTTTACTGCTACTAATCTTGATGGTCCTAATGCAAAGAACATGACGTTCTACGTGGATCATAACAAGCCAAAGTTCTACAATGCTACAACTGTTCCTGGAGGAAATGTTTATGCTTCACAGCCTGTAACATTATCAATAAACTGGACTGATGCTACTCTTGTGCTGGGTGATGTGAACATAACTTATAATAATTCCAACAGAAATGGCTCATACATAACAGAGAAGTTCAACTCATCTTCGACCAGCAAGATTTTCACTTCAAAAGAACTGGACCTTTCAGCGTTTATCAACAGAACGTTCTATTGGAGCTCTACTGCAAGAGACGGACTTGGAAGGACCAATACGACGAATTGGAGGGGTGTCTTTGTAGAGTCTGACAACCCGACAGTTACAGGCACGATAAGCAAAGTCTCGACTGCAGAGGATAGTTTCAAGCAGTTTGATGCTTTTGATTTGAGCAATTACTTTGATGACCCTAATCTGCACGGCGATTATCCAGAATTAGATAATCTGACATACAGTGTATCTCACAATTGCTCTACTAACTTGACTTTCGCACCTAATCCGACAACAGGTGCAATAGATAATGTGACTACAAAAGGAAACTACACTGGACACTGTAATATAACTGCCACAGCAACTGACTATTATGGTAAGCAGAACAGCACTTGGTTCATACTTGACGTGACTCCTGTTAATGATGCCCCTACAATAGGAACCATAGCGATTACTAATGCACCAGAGGACCACCCTGCAGGAATCTATTTCAATCTCTCGACATTAGTTTATGATATTGATGGCGATGCAGTGACTTATCCATTACCCATTTTCGATAGTTCAGTATTCAATTTGAGTCAGGGTATGTTTAACTTGACTACTGGCGTGTTCAACTTCACTCTTGTGGATGATGTTTATGGTTTATACAATATAACATTTAAGGTTACAGATGGAGAATACACCGTGCAAAGGAACGCTACGGTTAATATTTCAGCTGTCAACGATGCTCCTATCGAACCTATTATTTACACGCCGACCATCAACTCAGACAGGTCAGGTATTATTGATGTCACGTGGACACCTCTAGCAAACTTAGATGTAGACAACGAGACTCTATGGTTTAGCTTAGAATATTCCGAAGATGGAACGTCTTGGAATGTTATAAATGGTAGCATATTCAACACATCTTCATATAGTTGGGATTCATCTGTTATTTCAGAGGCAGAGAATGTGACTCTGAGATTGAACGTGACAGACAACCAATATACCAACACAACAGAGCAGGGTAATTTCACTGTGGATAACTTGCCTCCGCAGATAACAGTCATAACACCTACAAGGGTTGCTGTTGGTTCTCAGGCATACATAAACATAACTACACAGGAAGAGGCTATATGTACTTTCCATGTGAATACTTCAACAGGTACTTGGAGTGTTGCGGCAGCAGAAGGTTCTAGCAGGACTCATACTCAGACGCCTCCAGGAATATCTCAGAACGTTACATATAATCTTACGATTACGTGTATGGATGATGCTTCAACTACACCTAACACTAATGTAACTTCACAATTATTTGAACTAAGAGCAAATCCTTTGGAGTTTGTAAGCATAACTCCATCGCAAAGATGGGTTTATGTGGGTCAGGAGTTGAACCTTACGCTGAGTGTGGCATCTAACGATACGCTCTCAACAATTGCAATTAACATAACTGCTCCATCAGGGTCAGAGCAAGAATTTACGGTTCTTCATTTCAGTCCATTAATCGACGAGGACCATAAGGAATCATACCTGAATGGTGTAGAGACTCTGATACCATCTGAAACAGGGCAATATACAGTCCAGATAATAGATCTTGACTCGCCATCAGCTGCAAGTATAGGTCCGTTCGCTGAAACCAACATATTCGAAGTTTTCAACGCAATTAACCAGACTTTGAACACAAAATGAACAATAATAAATTAACAACAATGTTTGTATTCATTTTCCTGGTCGCAGCCATGTCATTCATAGCGTCCGCTGATAACATCACGTACACTTACAGGATGTATGGTGAAGATATAGCTGCTGATACGATACTTATACCTGATCAGGAGAATGTAACTCTGCCTAATACTACATGGAACCTTGAGCTCTCAAATAACGACAGTAAGTTCAAGGTATCTCTTGCAAACATAAATGCCACTGCTGAAGGTTATCCTGAGCTAAACATCACGGCAAGACTGCTTGACTTAGGTATACAGAATTATGATGGCAATCTGCAGACTTCAGGCACTTATGCTGCTAAGTATGGTTATGGTTTCGATATTGCGCAGTACACAGCATTGCCTTATACTGTGAAGTTCAATTATGCTGCTCTCGGAGTAACAAATCCTAGGATTTTCAAGTGCGCACATAACTTTACTAGTGGAATAACTAACACTTCATCATGTTCAGATATTACAGGAAGCACCGACGGTACTTATGTTTCCGCTTCAGCTACTGGTTTTTCATCATTCTTCCTTGCTCAGTACACCGCACCTTATGTTCCTACTTCCGGAGGTGGAACTGGTGGTGGAGGCGGTGGTGGAGGCGGAGGAGCCGGAGGCCCACGCATTGTTTATGTAACTCCTTCACCTGAAGGTGACTCAGTGCAGGTCTATAATGGTGATGAGCTTATTATCCAGTACAAAGGCAATGATTATCATTATCGTGTCATAAAGGCAGTGCCTCTGAAGGTTCAGCTCAAGAGCCTGCAGACTTACCTGGAGACTGATATTGACTTCGGTGATCAGAAGATTTTAGGCCTTACATCATACTTTGCAAAGGATGTTAAGGTGTCTTTGCACATCTCGAATGAGTTTGTGATGTTGACTTTCCATACTTTTGAGCAGCAGGGTTTCCCATTCCAGCTGTTGCCGCCCAGACCTTCAGGTCGTGCTTCTCCAGCACCAAGGCCTCAGGATATCGTGCAGCAACCTACTGTATTCACGCCAAGGACAACAATACCTTCAACAGCTCAAGGGTCAGCTACACAGCCGCTTCCTGAAGAGATACAATTACCAGAATCACCAATCAACATATGGACTATCATATTCGCAATAATATTTGTAATATTCCTAGTGGGAGGCGTTGTTCTTTACAGGACGAGGCTTCACAGCTTGGAAAAACCCCCTACTGTAACTAGGACAGGTTTGGAGCCATCTGGTTTACCCGAAACTTCTTCCAAAATGGTTTCCAAACCTGCCCACATTTTAGATCAGGAAGTTGCAGCAGCAGGTGCCGTATTGGCGTCCAAGACTGAACACAAACCAGCAGCAATAGTGCATATATCGCACGAGAAAAAGTTAGAGCTTGAAAAGTATATCTTCCACGCATACAGTCTCGGTTTCCAGACGCCTCAGGTAAGGAAAGCTCTTATCGAGAAGGGCTGGCCTGAGAATGTTGTTGACGAGACGTTGGAAGAGATAAAGAAACGTAAGTGAAGTGTTTTCTGCAATGGTGACAAAAGGAAAAATAATCATACGCAAAGGTAAGAAGGAGTTCTTTGAGGACTTGGATCGTGAGGTTACGATAGTCAAGGAGAAGAAGTTCTATGTAGAAGATTTTTCAAAGGATTTTGATACTCAGTATGGTAAGATAAAGAAAGCAGACCTCAAGAAGACTGGCACCATCAGATCTTCACAGAAGAAGGATTTCAGGATTTTCAATTCGAGTTTCATAGATGATTACATGCGTATCAAGCGTGCTCCTCAGATTATTCCGTTGAAGGATATAGGTTTCATAATAGCCAGTACTGGAATAGGTCCGCAATCCATCATCGTTGAAGGTGGTTCTGGTTCTGGTGCTCTTGCTATAATGCTTGCCAGACTTTGCAAAAAAGTTTATTCCTATGAGATTGAGCCTAAGCATCTGGAAGTCGTGAAGGAGAACATAAAGACTCTTGGGATAAAGAACATTACTATCAAGAACAAGAGTATGTATGATAGTATCACAGAGAAGAATGTTGATCTGGTTTGTATGGATTTGCCTGCGCCATGGGAGGCCATCGATTCAGCGTCAAAAGCATTAAAGCCAGGAGGTTTCGTGATTTCGTACTCTCCGACGATAATTCAGACTTCCGATTTCGTAAATGCCCTGATTGAGCGTGATGAATTTATCCACATAAAGACTGTTGAGATGATTGAGCGTCCTTGGGAGGTTGACAAGCGCAAGGTCCGTCCGAGATCAAAAACAATTATACATTCTGGTTTCATCACACTAGCAAGAAAGATATAATTTTGAAGAAGGCGTTAGAGGTGGTTGTTTTGCCTGAAAGCATAAAGAATTTCCGTAAAGATCTGATTTCATCATCAGCAACAGAAAAATATCGTTTCAAATATATTAAGCATAAGCGTCAGCATCCTCATTCACATCCTGAGTGCAAGTTCTGTAAGAAGATAAAGGCCAAGAAGGATATTGTATTGGAAAATGATCATCTGGTGGTTATGTTTGGCCGTCTGCATCACAAAGGGCATCTTGTCATCCTGCCGAAGGCTCACGAAGAAGACCTCCTGAAACTTCATCAGGATACGTTGGATTCTTTCATGAATGATACTATCAAGATCATGAAGGCATTGGGCAAGGCGATAAAACCTGACCTTTTCAATCTTGAGTACCTTTCTAATTGGGATCATCATATACATTGGAATGTCTATCCGAGATTCAAGAAAGACTCTGACTGGGGTAACCCTCCTGTGATTCCGCTTAAAGACGAGAAGTTCAAGCCCAAGACTATGACTAAGAAAGAGATGGCTGTTTTCAAAAAGGAACTGAATAGGATAAAGAAAGAATTATGGTGATGGGATAATGAAATGTAAGTTCTGTGAATGGCATAAGCATTACAAGAAGATTCTTGAGAACGAACATGCAGTTGCTGTGTGGGGTTCGCCTTATGTCAGAGGGCACGTAAAGGTGATTCTTAAGCGTCACGCAGAGAACCTTACAGAGCTTTCAAGAGAAGAGGCGCACGCAATAATAGACCTCTGGCTAAAGGTGGGAAAGGCTCTGGAGAAGGTCATCCATCCTGCTATCATAAACTGGCAGATAAACTGCAACTGGACGCGACATGTTCACGGTCATATTTATCCGCGTTGGGAGAGTGATCGTGACTGGGGTGAGCCAATTCAATTTCCGACGAGAGAAGATGTCCATAACAAGGATTATGATTTGAAAGAACTATCTCCAGAAGACATGAAACGGATAGAGGATTTGTGTTTTCATAAGAATTGATATATCAAGCACCACCACCGCATTTTACGTATATCTATGGCCTGAATCAATATAGGTTGCACTTAAAAAAATAATTCTGTTCGTTGCATAAGCATTGTTAAGAATTAGTATTGATTAGCATACCTTAATCAATTTAGTGCGTGTATGTAATAAGTCTGCCACGTATGGTGAGCCCATACCGCCTAGCGCAGTCCATGAAATATTTGCTTGCAAATTATTTAAGGGCACCAAAGACTCTAGCAAAGCGAGTCTTTGCGTGTATTGGTGATGTTATCAGATGTTACAATCGCACGGTTTCAACAGCCGTTACCCGGTCTGACGGAGCGCGGTATGGGCTTACTGTTTAGCTGACTTATTACATACTAGTGCGTGGTGCGGTCTCACACATAATAAAGCTTATCCGAGCTTCTCTGTTCTCTGTCTTTTTGGCTTCCTGCTTTGTTCACTCTGGGACGCAGACTTTCTTCATCACGTCTCATTGTTATCTCAAGTCCTGTCAGGAATTTGTTCATTCCTTTCTGCATGTTGAATGGTCCTGCAACCGAACCATGTACTGCTGGTTCGCCTTCAAAAACTATTAATTTCTTTGAAAGATAATCAATAAACAGCAAATCATGGTCGACAACAAGCGCCGAAGTTCCCCTGTTTTCCATCACTTCTGCGATGATCTTAGAGACGCGTATCCTCTGTTCGACATCCAGATAAGCTGATGGCTCGTCCATGAGATAGATGTCTGCTTTCTTAGATAAACAGAGTGCAATCGAAACTCTCTGTAACTCGCCACCACTCAACTCATTTAATTTTTTCATTAATAACGGTTTTATGTTCAATGGTCGTATAAGTTGATTTTCATATTTTTCTACTGCTTCACCAAGCGCGGCCATGACAAGTTCATCGTTTGCTTCAAGATATTGTGGTTTGTATGATACCGCTACATCACCTTCAACTTTGCCAGTATCTGCTTTCACAACGCCTGCTAATATTTTCACAAAGCTGGTCTTTCCTATTCCGTTCTCGCCGACAATTCCAACAACATCGTTTTTGTGTATTGACCCTTCAGCAGCAGACAAAGAGAACTTTCCTAGTTTTGCAGTTATTGCTGCCCAGCTGGTCTGTAATGCTTTTGATGCTTTCTGTATTGGCGGTTTAGCTTCGAATTTTATTGGCGCATCTCTGAACCGCACATTCTCATCTCGCAGATAACCATCCAAAAAGATATTTATTCCGGAACGTGTAGTTTTAGGTAGGCTGACAACTCCATACCTGCCTTCTCGTCCATACATGATATGTGTCATGTCTGTTATGTAATCCAGGATAATCAGATCATGCTCGATGACAAGCACTGCAGTCTCTGGATCTGCAAGCTCGCGTATGAATTTACTCACTCGTATTCTCTGTTTTATATCGAGATATGATGTTGGCTCGTCAAAAATGTATAGGTTGGCTTTTTTCATGACTGTTGCTGCTATAGCGACTCGCTGGAGTTCTCCGCCAGATACTTTCTTGATGTCATTATCTATTACTTTGGCAAGATCAAGTGCATTTACTACAGAATCGAATATTCCTTTTTGGTCTGCTTTACGCAACAAATCACCTACTGTGCCTGAAATCGTTTTGGGTATCTGATCTACGCTCTGTGGTTTGTATGATACGCTAATCTTATCATCGCGGACTTTTTCAAAGAAGCTCTGTGCTTCTGTGCCTTTGAAGAATTGTATCAGTTCATCATAGCTTGCTTCACCTTCAATTCTTCCTAGGTTTGGTTTTAGTACGCCTGCGATTATTTTTATTGCTGTGCTTTTTCCTATTCCATTAACTCCCAGGACGCCTACCACTTTGCCGAAAAGCGGTGTAGGTAAAGAAT
>CAZXTQ010000011.1:0-2669 GCA_964643595.1 uncultured Methanosarcinales archaeon | reverse complement strand
GTCCATACCTGTGTATCGGTTCTTGTTTGAGTTCTTCAGGAAGATTTATGATGTCTATTGCTTCAAATGGGCATCTGTTTATGCATATTCCGCAGCCTATGCAGAGTTCTTCATCTATCTGTGCTTTCTTATGTATTGGATCAGGCTGTATGCAATCCTCACCTTTCCTATTGATAGGGCATACTTTAGCGCAGGCGTAATCTCCGCACGAGATAGGGTTGCAGTCTTTCTTCCTGACTATGGCTATTCTTGGCATGATTATCTGAGAATAAGTGTTTTCTTAATAAGTTTACTGTTCCGCTTTTGTTGCTGTTTTCTGTGTTTCCAGGCCGTCTATTGCCTTTTTCAGCCGGAAATCTGCTGTTGAGAACTCTCCGTTGAATGTCTGTTCGAATATCTCTTTTACTTTTGGTGCGAGCTCTTTGGGTGTTGCAAAGTTTTCGTATACAGAGAAGTATTTTCTATATAGCTTTGAGTAGTTATTTTTTGTTGTCTTGTATTTTTTGGTCTTCTTGAACTTGTTCAGGAGGTATCCTTTTTCGTTGTTTTCTGTTGCCATGTATAACGCGAGTGATTGTTCTTCTGATCCTACTCCGAGTCTGTCATAACAGAGTCCTCCGCCTCCGAATATGGAGAAGTGTTCTTCGAATGGTTTGTTGAACATGTTTTCTTCAAAGCCAATCTCTGCAGTGTTTATTCCGAGTCCTTTGAAGAATGAGTATAGTCTTGCACATTTTGAGCAGTGCCCGCACCATATCCGGGTCTTTCCTTCTTCTGTGTCTGAGAAGCAGCTTATCTGTAATTTTCCGAGTTCAGGATAACGCGCGTGCAATATTTTAAGCAGACCTATCTCTTGCAGTTGACCTACAATGCTGCCTACTTCTATCTTTCTGCCGGTCATCATTCTTGCGATGACTTTTAATTGTTTTGTCCAGTCTGATGTCTGGTCGAATGCCACACAACTCTTGAATCCTTGCTTGTCGTAGGTGTATTCGTTGCAGCTGTATTCGTTTCCGAATAGTATGTAGTCTGCGTCGTAGTATTTGACAAACGGCATAACTGATAGTATGTATGTTATGAATTGTGCTCCTGCTCCCCAGTTGTTCACTTCTTCTCCAAGGTCGCAGTAGCGAAGTTTGCCAGGTTCATTTAACATATCGTGTACTGTAAGTCCGTATTCTTCTTTCAGGACCTGTATTATTTTCTCTTTATGTTTTGCTTCAGGATGGGTTGGGTCTTCGTTGATATATACTGGAATCACATCTATTCCAAGTTCAAGACATAATGCTAGTGTAAGAAGGCTTTCTTTTCCTGCTGTGAATAATATTATCGCACGGGTTTTTTTGTTGTTCCATAGGATTCGTTTTTTTCTGTTTAGAGGTATCCTCGGGTCTGGCTCTGCAAATACGAATTCGCTGTTGAAGAATAGCTTAAAGTAATCAGTAGTTTTCCTGTTGTCTATGACTGCTGTTGATGGTATGTCATACATCGTGCTTTCAAACGCGAATGTCTGGAAGCAGGGTGCTGCCGTGTTGTATACTGCACCTTTCATCTTGTTTGATGCAGGCAGGTGGCATGTCTGTGTGAATGTAATGTTGTCTTTGAGAATTTCTTTTTTTATCTGAGGGTAGTTTTTCCATATCTGCTCAGGATATTCTATATGGTATTTTTTATTATTCACAGTCAACAGGATGCCTTTGTTAGTAAGTTCAGAATTGATTGCTATGAAATCCTCTTTTTCTATTTTTTGACCGTTGACTAACATCACTGCTATTCACGAAATAATCATATATAAATGTTTTCGAGTTTGAGCCTTATACTGTTGTTTTTTCGCGTTCTAGCAGTAGATTTAAATATGATTTCGTTCTCTTTTATGTTCATGAAATGCGAGATATGTAAGTCAAAAATTCAGGAGACTTTTCTGAAGAAACCTATAGGAACTATTGTCAAGGATGCAAAAGGAAAACAGCATAATGTCTGTTCAGAATGTCAGAGCAAGTTTCATTCAAAAGAAGAACTGCTGGAAAAATTGTAGTACTACCCGCCCCCGTAGCATAGTAGCTATTGCGTCTGCCTCGTATCATTAAGATGTCGAGCAAGCAGAAGGTCGCGAGTGCAACTCTCGCCGGGGGCTTTTCTTATTTCTTCTTCTTAACTCTCGCCATCACTACCTGTTTTTGTTTAAACTCGTATTCGTGATGTCCTCCGTGTGGTTTTTCGTAAAATTGTGATATTTTTGGTCCTGCTTTGAAGAATCTTGGTATTCTTAATACGGGTCTTAGAAATCTCATAAACCTTGATGATCTGCTGAGTTTGGAGATTTTTTCGGCTTCGCGTGCTATTCTGCTGCCTTCTTTTACGAACTTCTCACCTTCGCGTAGTATTTTTGCGCCTTCTTTTTCTACTTCTAGTCCGCTGTGTAGTAATGATTGCAATTTCTGTGCGCTTTCAGAGACAACTAATGACAAAGCGCCTGCTGCTACTTCGAATAATCTGAAGAGCAGAAAGAATGGAAATACTGCCAGTATATCTAACCAATATTTTCGAACAAAAGGTTTAAGGTGTCTTGTCCGTAACCATTTGAATACAAGGTCTGCTACAAAGATTGCTATTACGATATAGTCTCCTATTAAAAGATATGTGTGTAAGTGATGTGCTTCTACGAATTC
>CAZXTQ010000010.1:3602-24079 GCA_964643595.1 uncultured Methanosarcinales archaeon | reverse complement strand
ACATGGCCCATTCCATAAATCTCCCATTCTTCATCGCCTGTGTTCTTGACAACGACTGAAAGCATTCTGACCTGTTCACCGTCTACTTCTTTCATTGCGCATCCTGCCTGTGCAAACTCTCCTTCACCGACTTGTACGTCAACTGCAAGACCTTCAGACTGTTTCTGTTCAACAGCAACTTCTGTAACATCGCCGCCTTCTTCGATGACTGCGTCAACAGGTGCTTCAACTTCAGGTTCCGGCTCAGGAGCTACTGGTTCCGGAGCTGGAGCAGGAGCTGGAGCAGGTGCTGGAGCAGGAGCAGGAGCTGGAACTTCTTTCTTTCCACAACCTACTGCTAGAAGCAGAATAATTGCTACAGCAATCACGATTGCTAGATGTCTAAACTTCATTTGCTCACCTCGTTTATTCTCCATTAAATGTGAGTATAATATACCCCCAGATTTATAAGCTCACGCAGGTTTCGTTTATAAACTTTACGTTATTTTCTGTCCTTTTATGCTCATATTACCCTTACTTCCTCTGCAACAAGGTTTGTCTGCCCTGAATCAGAAGATACAACTCCTCTGACCTGTACATAATCTCCGATTTCAACACCTGCAGAATCGCCAAACATGACAACATCTACCATCTCGTCTTTCTGAAGCATCAAAAAGACCACGCCATCTCCAGAATTAACTCCAACAACAGTACCTTCAATAACAACACTAGAATCCTCCAAACCATCCAACCTGCTGATCATCACTTCATCTATCGATATCTGCCGAGACAAAATAAACAACACTGCTATGCCTAAAATACCTACAACCATTGCTATCTGAAGTAATGTTGACTCTTTCACAGATATAATACACGCAGAACTACTTGATAAATATTAGAATAAGTTTTCCGCAACCATTCCGAAAGTTACGGAATATTGATGAAAATCATCGGACAGTTCACAATAAAACACCTATTTTTAGGAGTATTTACAAACCA
Organism: uncultured Methanosarcinales archaeon; assembly: GCA_964643595.1. GTDB lineage: Archaea > Nanobdellota > Nanobdellia > Woesearchaeales > UBA11576 > JABMQF01. Next base: position 23,101 of record CAZXTQ010000010.1, on the reverse strand, counting down.
CTCGTGAAATTTACCGTAGCATTTCCGGAGTAACCTTTATAAAACAGTTTAGTTTAAGCACCACCATAATGAAAAAAGAGGTATCCATAGCAGTACTTATTATTCTTGTATCAATACTTACATTACTTACATTCATTATGATTTCGGGTTGTAGTAAAGATGAATTGATAATCTGTAATCCTCCGCTGAAAGTTATCAATAATACTTGCTGTATGGATATCAACAACGACACGATATGCGACAAAGGCACTATTGTCGAAAATGCTGAAATACCTGAAAACATTACAGGTTGCGGAAATGGAATCTGCGAAACCAGCGCTGCAGAAGACTGCTCTAACTGTTGGCAGGATTGTGGTGCGTGCAAAAAGATTGTATATGTATACGTTGCAAGGAACTTCACGCTTGGAGAGCTCACTGAGAATTTAAATAACATTCCAGGCATGCAGGTTAAATTCAAAAAGGACATAAATGCTCTTAATGATGTTTCAAATTTCTTTGTTTCAAAAAAATTAAAATCAATCTACATCGCGGATTTTATGGATACAATATACCATCCTCCTAGAAATGCAAGGGATATGATACTCAGTAACATAATCAATAATAATTATTTTGTGAACGATTCTGATTCGCTGATAAATTATCTTAACTTCACTAATTGGTACCTAGTTCATAGGCCTAAAGCGACTCGAGTTCAGGAATATGAAAAAAGGATTATGGAGGGATTAGCAACAGAAGATTACCCTACTCAGCCTACAGGATATCAAAAAGAACAGAAGTATAATGAATGGAAATTCAGGAACTACACCAAAGAGGAAGTTGTTTTTTATGATCATGTAAAGGTTTTAAACCGAACTGATGAAGATGATTCAGGTATTGTGGAATCTCTCTACGCAAGCATAACTAAGTATGTGCTGACATACAAGACAAGCGAATACAAAAAAAATGATGAACCTGATTTTGTGCTTGAAAATTTCGATTATGTTGAAGAGTTATTGCTTTCCAACATTCATACAGCAAGCATACAGTGCGGAAACAATCTTGTAATAACAATTTACAATTTCGATTATGATCCTGCTTACTTCGGAATAAATGAGGAAAATCTTGAAGAACAGATAAGGATAAACAGAGCAGCGCTCCTTAAAAAAATTATTCCGATAAAGAAGATGTGTGACCGCGAATTCGAAGGTGAAGTGTTTACGTACACTTAAACTGATTCTAAAAACACCACCACCGTGTTTCACATACAGCAGCCAAAAGAGGATTAGCCGCGTGACATCACTACAATTATTGAGCTAAACAAATACCGATCTGTTAAAGAAGCAGCTAGCGTGCCTGATTCAGAACAGTGCGTGGTGGTGCTGACACCTATTTCAATATCTTTCCGGTCTCGCAATACCACATGTAAAGATCTAACTCTGCCATATCCATGCCTGCACCAGCACCAATCTTCTTCAACTTGTTCTCAATCTCAACGTATCTGCGAGGTGTTATTGTCTTAGGTCTTTCAACCTGTCCATAATCAACTAAGAAATCTATGATATGGAAATCTATAATGGCAACATCAGTGTATCCTATGTTCCGTAAGAAGTGGCTTGCCTCTTTCATACCAAGACCTTTGACATTCTTGGCTAACCAAAGACGTGCATCTGCAGAATTATCAAAACCCTTAAGAGTATCCTTTAAGAAATTTGCATGCTTTCTGGCCTCAACGATATAGCTGGCGCGAACATTAGGGAATCGGTACCTCAACTCGCGTAACCTTGCAGACATTTGTTTCTCGTTGAGTGTGAGGAACTCGTCTCCCATCTCTTTTTGTATGCGCATGCCTCCCTCTGCAGTGTAGTTTGCAGTGAGTATGCAAAAGCAGAGCTCTTTGAATATCTCTTCTGATGACTTGCGTCCCAATAAAGCGAACTCTTTCTTCCTAAGTTCCACTAAGTCTTTTATGGAATCATGTTTCAGGTCTTGTATGCATTTAATGACTTTTTTCATATTCTAGTTTTCCCGTACAAACTCAACAACAGCACCATCTTCATTCTCAGCAACATTAAGATTTGAAATGGGTAAACCTTTGTCTTCAAATATTAATTTAAGATCATCAAAGTAATCATAAAAACCACAGCTTTTACAAAAATGTCCTTTGAACTGGACAGTAATCCTTTTTCCATCGAAAGCAAGCAAAGTAGCATTAGCCTCTGGCGATCGATACTTATTGAACTCATCTATACACTCAGCTATCTTGTCCATATTACCCCCATAAAAAAAGAAAAAAAGGGATAATATAAAGATTTCTAAATGAGAGTATATGAAATCCTCAGCATTTTGAAAAAATAAATCTGCCCCTGGAGACTCTTATATCTAATAACGCGATTTCAGAAGTTAGCTCTACATAAATATTCGGTGTAAAAAATCTATAGTCGCGGTGCAGTATCCATCTTTATTACACTCAATAGAATTTCATATTAACTCAAAACTCCAAAACATTTATATATTAGTAAGTATTACCTAATAATAATCATTATCATTAAGAAATCCTACAACCCACACTTCAGGAGAATACCACATGGCACCAAAACGCACGACTAATCAAAGGCTAAAGATCCTTGAATACTTGCATAGTGTCAAGACACACCCGAGTGCAGAAACTGTGTACGAGGCGGTAAAGAAAGACCTTCCAGCGATAAGCCTTGCGACAGTATACCGCAACCTCAAACTCCTTGCAGAGCAGGGCGAAATACTTAAGCTCGAGATAAACGGAGAGTTCCGTTTTGACGGAGACATATGCAAACACGCGCATGCTGTCTGCACAAGATGCAATAAACTATTCGACATTATGGACGAAAAGATTACAAAGTACGCGATGAAGAATTTCAGCATGAAAGGTTTCACTCCCAGCTGCGTGCAGATCATATTCAAAGGCACCTGCAAAGAGTGCAGGTGAACTGTCAACGGGGTGATATATATGACAGAACCAATTATTTGTCGTGAAGGAAAATGCGACTACAAGGACAAAAGGGGCATCAGCACACTCGATGAGTGCTTAGATTGTGACCTTTCAAAGCAGATTGAACATGATCTGCTGAAAAAAGAGTTGAAGGACAATTGAGATTTGTCCAGAAACAAAAAAACAGAACACAAGACCAGGAGGTGATACTATATGTCAAAAATAAACGAAAAGGCTCCTGATTTCACTGAAGATGCTTTTGTCGACAATGACATCAAGAAAATAAGCTTGAAAGACTACAAAGGGAAATGGGTTGTTCTTTTCTTCTACCCTGCAGACTTCACTTTTGTCTGCCCGACAGAGCTTGGCGAACTTGCAAAGCATTATGATGAGTTCAAGAAGCTGAATACAGAAATCATCAGCGTGAGCACAGATACTGCTTTTGTGCACAAAGCATGGCATGACACATCAGATACCATCAAGCACATCAAGTTTCCTATGCTTGCTGACCCTACAAGGAGAGTCTGCACTGCGTATGATACGCTGATTGAAGACGAAGGACTTTCCATTAGAGCCACATTCATTATTGACCCGAAGGGAATAATAAAGGCTTTTGAATTCCACAACAATGATATCGGCAGAAGCATCCATGAGCTTATCAGGAAGATTCAGGCTGCAAAGTTCGTTGAGGATAACAATGGTCAGGTGTGCCCTATGAATTGGTCACCTGGAACAACCACTCTTAAGCCAGGTGTAGATTTAGTGGGTAAGATATGAAAAAACAAAGATAGTGAAAAAAACAAAGATAGTATATGAACCTGATATAAGGAACATATAAATAACATAACACATCATATACGACGATGGAGGATGATTGAAATGGCAGATGTAAAAGTTTATTCAACACCTACATGCCCTTGGTGTATGAAGCTAAAGGCTTGGATGAAAGAGAAGAACATAGAGTTTGAAGATATCAATGTAGGTGAAGATCAGGAAGCAGCTCAGAAGATGATAGAAAAATCTGGTCAGATGGGCGTGCCTCAGACAGAAATTAACGGCAAGATGATTGTGGGTTTCAATACTGATGCAATTGAATCAGAGCTGAAGAAAGGTGCGGCTTAGATGGGAACAGATATCTACGACACGGTAATAATCGGTGCAGGCATTGCAGGGCTAACTGCGGCTATTTATGCCTCCCGCAAACGCATGAAATTTGAGATATTAGCGTCTGAGTTTGGGGGTCAATTTATGGTGAGCGGGGAAGTTCTGAACTATCCTGGTATCGTAAAGACTACTGGTATTGAGTTCAGCATGACAATGGAAGAGCAGATGAAGTTCAACAACGTAAATGTGAAGACAGAGACAGTAAAAAAAATTGAAAAAAATGCCAACGGTAACTTCAATGTCGTGACTGACAAAGCAACCTACTCTACCAAGACACTCATTATCGCGACAGGTGCAAGAGCAAAAAAGCTCGGAATTCCTGGAGAAGAAAGACTTGAAAAAAAAGGGATTACTTACTGCTCTATCTGTGATGGACCACTTTTTGCAAAAAAAGAGGTTGCAGTTATAGGCGGCGGCGACGCAGCTCTTGAAGCAATAGACTTTCTCAAAGATATAGTGTCAAAGATGTATATGCTTGTCAGAGATGACAAGTTCACAGGGCATGAGTATCTGATTGAGAAGATTAAAAGCAATCCGAAAGTCGAAGTAATCTTCAGTGCAGAGACAACAGAGATAATAGGAGAAAAGTTTGTTGAAGGACTGAAATACAAACAGGGTGTTGATGGCGAAGAAAAAACTCTCAACGTACAGGGAGTCATCATCGAGATAGGAAGAACACCTAACACAGAAGTGTTCAAGGAGATAGTCAAACTCGACGAACATCAGCATATCGGAATAGACTGCACAACAGCCACTAGCGTTCCAGGCATATTCGCTGCAGGTGATTGTGCCGCAGCTCATGAGTATCAGTATGTAATCGCTGCAGGACAGGGATGTATGGCTTTGATCAAGGCTGCGAGATATATTTCACATAAGAAGTAAAATAGTGGAGGTTTAGAAAAATGGTGGTTGAAAATATTAATGAAATTTACAAGTGTAATGTGTGCGGCAATGTAGTTGAAACAGTTCACGTAGGTGGTGGTGAGCTGGTCTGTTGTGGAAAACCGATGGAGCTTCTCAAGGAGAACACAACCGATGCAGCAACTGAAAAGCACGTACCTGTAATCGAAAAAACAGACGATGGATTCAAGGTTAAAGTGGGTGAAGTTGCCCACCCTATGGAAGATGCTCACCACATAGAGTGGATTGAGTTGATTGCAGACAATAAAAGCTACAGGAAATTCTTAAAGCCAGGTGAGCCTCCAGAAGCAGAGTTCTGCATAACTGCGAAGAATGTTACAGCAAGAGAGTTCTGCAACCTGCATGGGTTGTGGAAAGCATAAGATATAATATATAGATATTAAATATAAATATTAAATATTGTGAGGTAAATTAAAATGTCAAAAACTAAAGAGAATCTTAAGACTGCATTTGCAGGTGAGAGCCAGGCAAGGAACAAGTATGATTATTTCGCAAAAGTCGCAAGGAAAGAAGGTTATCTTTACATTGCAAAAATATTTGAGGAGACTGCGTTAAATGAAGTACAGCACGCAAAGGATGAATTCAAGCTCCTTAAAGGTATTGGGGACACTAAAACAAACCTTCAGGATGCTATTGACGGGGAACATTACGAGACTACTGATATGTATCCCACTTTCGCGAAAGAGGCTGAAGAGGAAGGTAATAAAGATGCAGCAATACTTTTTAGACAGATTGCCAAGGTAGAGAAAGAGCATGAAGCAAGATTTAGGAGACTTCTTGAACTGGTAAGCAAAGAAGAAGTATTCAAACGGCAAAAGCCTATCAGATGGAAGTGCAGTAAATGCGGTTACATCCATGAAGGAACAGAACCTCCTGAAAAATGCCCTTCATGCAAACACCCTAAAGAGTATTATGAGCCCGAATGCATGTGTTTCATGGAAGGCTGTGAAGATTGTGGAGTAAGTAAGAAGGATTCAGGTGAGGATTCTTCTTAAATGATTTATTCCCCGACTTAAACTTCAACTTGTTGAAGGCTTTCACGCAAGAACTAAGTGATAGAATTCAACTTGTTGAATTCCTTCACGAACGAAGAGAGTGATTGAATTCAAGCTTTGCTTTACGATTTTTAAAAAACAGTCCAAAAAACAGCGAAGTATCGCTACTTAGAATATGAAAAAAGAGGAGATACAAGATGAAAGTCATAATCGGTTCAGATCATGCAGGTTTCCGACGTAAAGAAGAGTTGAAAAGATTTCTTGAATCAAAAAAGATTGCTGTAGAAGATATAGGCACCAACTCAACAGATCCTGTAGACTATCCTGACTTTGCAGAGAAAGTAGCAGGCAAAGTAGCAAAAAACAAAAACACCCGAGGTATACTTATCTGCGGTAGCGGAACTGGCATGACGATTGCAGCCAACAAGATAAAAGGTATTCGTGCCGTGGCTGCCTACGACCAGTATACTGCGAAAATGTCAAGGTTGGACAATAACACAAACATCCTTGGACTTAGAGGAAGAGGTTTTCCTCTTGATAAGACTAAACGGATTGTTTCGACTTGGCTCAGTACAAAATTCAGTAACATCCCAAGACACAAGAAAAGGATAGATAAGATAATTAAGTTGGAAAAGAAATGAATAAAGAGATAATTCCTTCAATAATCGCGAAGAATCAGGAACAGCTTGACAACGCGATTGATAAGGTCAAGGATCATGTGGATTGGATTCAGCTTGACGTCATGGACGGAAATTTTGTAGGCAACTCGTCGCTGGCGTTCAATTTCACACTCCCAAAAATAAAATGCAGATACGAAGCGCATCTGATGCTATCTAATCCAGAATCATGGATAAGAAAGCATGGAGATAAGGTTGATACCCTACTTGCTCCGATAGAAGCATGTGATGACCCTGGAAAGATAATCAGGCTTGCAAAGATAAAAGGTAAACGCGTAGGCTTCGCATTGAATCCCGAAACACCGATAGAGACAATCAAAGGATTTATCGACGCCATTGACCAAGTGCTCATCATGACAGTAAATCCTGGTTTTTATGGTAGTGAATTTCTGCCTGAAACCCTGACCAAAGTCCATGCTATGCGGGAGATGGCGCATGATATCGACATAGAGGTCGATGGAAGCATAAACAGAGATACGATCAAAGCAGCTGCAGGAGCTGGCGCAAATCTTTTCGTTTCAGGTTCCTTCATAATGAACGCAGAAAATCCTGCTAGTGCTATTGCCGAATTAGAACAACAAGTCAAAAAAGAATTCAAAGAAGAGGTTGAGTTTAATGAAGAAAATACAAAAAATAACTGATCTTGAGCTCATGGCTGATAAGCTAAGGGTGCATTCTATTACGGCTACTACTGCTGCAGGTTCAGGCCACCCTACATCCTGCATGTCGTGCGCAGAGATAGTCAGCACTCTTTTCTTCGACGAGATGTCTGAGTCTGACGAGTTCATTCTTTCAAAGGGTCATGCCGCACCGATACTTTGGGCTGCTTATGCTGAAGCAGGCCTGATTCCGATAAAAGAGCTCAACAACCTGAGGAAGATAACAAGCAAGCTTGAAGGTCATCCTACCCCTATAATGCCTATGATAAAGATTGCTACTGGAAGTCTTGGTCAGGGCCTTTCTGCGGGTGCAGGTATGGCTCTTGCAAAAAGACTTAAGCATGACAAAGGGAAAGTTTTTGTTCTGATGGGTGATGGAGAATCTGCTGAGGGTTCTGTCTGGGAAGCAGCTAATGCTGCATCTTATTACCATCTCAATAATCTAGTGACCATCATAGACGTGAACCGACTTGGCCAGTCGCAGCAGACGATGCATGGTCATAATCTTAAAGCATACAAACAGAAGTTCGAGGCTTTCGGTTGGAATGCAAAAGTTGTGAACGGCCACAGCATCCTGGAGCTTCTCAACGCTTTCAAGAGAGCTGAGAAGAGCACTCGTCCATACGCAATAATCGCTAAAACTTTCAAGGGTCATGGGTTCAGCGAAACAGAAAACAAAGAAGGCTGGCACGGAACTCCGTTCAAGACAGAAATAATGGAAAAAGCAATCAAAGAGATTGGTAATCCCAAAATCAAGTTGACTTCACGAGTCAAACAGCACAAGAACGTGAACAAGACTGCAAGCTTTCAGCCTACAAAGTACAAACCCGGTGATATGGTCGCGACAAGATCTGCTTTCGGCAGTGCACTATTGCGTGCAGGATCGAAGAATAAAGATATTGTGGCAGTTGATGGTGATGTGCGTAACTCGACGATGACTCTTGATTTTTTCAAAGCGTTTCCAGAGAGGGGATTCGAGTCTTTCATTGCTGAGCAGAACATGGTCGGCATGGCTGCAGGGCTTTCAAGTCAGGGCCTCATTCCTTTTGTAGCTACGTTTGGTACTTTCCTGACTAGAGCTCATGATTTCATAAGGATGGCGATGTACTCTGAAGCTAACATCAAGTTTGTAGGATCTCATGTCGGGATAAGTATAGGAGAAGATGGTCCGTCTCAGATGGGTTTAGAGGATATGCCTATGTTCCTAAGCATGCCAAACTCTGTTGTACTTTATCCTTGTGATTCTGTATCAACTGAGAACTGTGTGAATGAGATGTTGAAGCATAAGGGTATAAGTTATCTGCGAACCACAAGAGAAAAGACACCTACATTATACTCCAATACTGAGAAATTCCCGATAGGAAAATTCAAAGTGCTTAAGAAGAGCAGTAATGATAAAGCCCTTGTCATAAGTGCAGGTATTACTGTACACGAAGCCTTAAAAACTTATGAAACCCTGAAGAAGAAAAATACCAAAATCCGAGTCATAGATTTATACTCAATACGACCGATTGACGAGAAAGCTCTTGCAAAGCACGCCAAAGAATGCAATAACAAAGTGATTGTGGTTGAAGATAATTATGAAGGAAGTATCGGCGGACTTGTTGCAAAGGCAGTAGGAAAAATTACACATCTTTACGTGAAGGATATTCCAAGGTCTGGCAAGCCTGAACAGCTGAGGAAGAAATATGGCATTGATGCTGATGCTATAATGAGAGCAGTAAAACATATCTGAGGTAAGTATTATGAATGGGAAAAAATTTTGGCGTTGTTATGTATGTAATGACGTTCATTACGGTAATGCAGGTCCTGACAAGTGCCCGACCTGTGGTGTTGAGAACGCTTATTGCGAGATTGATAAAGAAGAAGCGATGAACATAGAGGGCGATGGAGAGATGAACAGAAAAGAGTTAAGAGAAGCGTGGGAGAAATTTACAGAGAGTCAGGAATTCATGTTAAACCCTGATGCAGAACATGTTGATATCATAATTAAGGGTGTGACGATTAACGAAAAAAAATATGGTCTTAAGCTATGCCCGTGCAGGCTGCGTGATGGTAGCAGAGAACGGGACCTGGAACTTATCTGTCCATGTAATTTCAAGACGCACGATACCTGGAAGGAGAAAGGTCAGTGTTGGTGCGGCTTGTTTGTCAAGCGGGAACAATAAGACAACAATCCTTTTTGTTCCGCATTCATGATGAAATTAGGTTATCCTTGTATTAACACAAGCATTGGCTGTACAGCCAATCGTACTTTCCGTCTTAAGTCTTACTCTGAAGAGCGTCTGATAGACACGATAGATATGAATCTTGAGTGTCTTGGTAAGACTCTTGATTACAATACAAAAAACAATCTGTTGTTCTTCCGTATAGGTTCGGGTATTGTTCCTTTCGCTTCGCATCCTGTTTGTACGTTTGACTGGAAGACATATTTCAAGGAAGACTTCAAGAGAATCGGTGATTACATCAGGGAGATGAATTTCCGGATAAGCATGCATCCTGACCAGTTCACACTCATCAATGCAAAAGATCCTGATATAGTGAAGCGCAGTATTGCAGAACTGGATTATCACTGTTCGGTCCTTGACCTTATGGGGCTTGATACGACAGCAAAAGTGCAGATTCATGTTGGCGGTGCGTATGGTGACAAGCCTGCTGCGATAGAGAGGTTTGCAAAGAACTACAAAGGTCTGCCTGACAGGATTAAGCGTCGTTTAGCTGTAGAGAATGATCATAAACTGTTCAGCCTGAAGGATTGTATGTCAGTGAATAAGTTGACAAAGATCCCTATCATATTCGATAGTTTTCATCATCAATGCCTTAACAACCAAGAATCATTGAATGATGCCCTAAAACAAGCATCAAGAACCTGGAAAAAGTCGGATGGTATTATGCTGGTTGATTACAGCAGTCAGAAGAAGGATTCTATTGTCGGGTCACATACTCAGAGTATTGATATTGAACATTTCAAAAAGTTTATCAAAGAGTCGGAAGGTGTTGATTTTGACTTGATGCTTGAAATAAAGGATAAAGAGATAAGCGCTCTCAAAGCTAAGCGCGTTCTCGAATCAGAGGGATTATTATGAAAACTCAAACAATATACGAGATACTGAAAGCTTTAGGAGCTATAATCATCTGTCATCTTGCAGGTATAATAGGTTCGTTGTTCACCGTGACATCTGCAGGTTCATGGTATGAAACAATAATCAGACCTTCGTGGAACCCTCCTGGTTGGATTTTCGGTCCTGTGTGGTTAACGCTTTACACGATGATGGGAATTTCTCTTTATTTAGTATGGCGTTCTGGCAATAGAAATTGGCTCGTGTTTGGAGTATTTGGACTTCAGCTTGTTCTAAACGCGCTCTGGTCAATATTATTTTTTGGTATGCAGACTCCAGGATATGCTTTCATCGAGATTATCATACTTTGGTTGTCTATAATAGCTAGCATAATAATATTTTTCAGTGTTTCAAGAACTGCATCTTACTTACTCATTCCGTACGCGTTGTGGGTTAGCTTTGCTGCATTCCTTAATTTCACGATATGGAAACTGAATAAATGAGCAGAAATCAGATAAAAAATTGGAGGTGGTTGATATGTCTGGATCTAATAAAAAAATAAAAGTCGGAGATAAGGCTCCTGCATTCTGTCTGCCAGACGCAGAGAACAAAAAGCATTGCCTGAAGAATTACAAAGGCAAGTATGTTGTGCTGTATTTCTATCCTAAAGACAACACTCCGGGTTGCACTCTGGAAGCGATAGATTTCTCAAGGTTTAAAAAAGAGTTTGAAGGCGCTAATGCTGTAATCCTGGGAATCAGCAGAGATACTTGTGAGTCGCATCAGAAGTTCATAGATGCAAAAAAGTTGACAATAACTCTGCTTTCAGACCCCGACCACAAAGTACAGGAAACTTACGGAGTGTGGCGTCCAAAAAAGTTCATGGGCAGAGAATTCCTTGGTACTGTACGCACAACCATTCTCATCGACCCTCATGGAGTCATAATCAAAATATGGGACAAAGTAAAGGTAAAAGACCACGTCACTGAAGTGCTTGGTGAATTATAAATCTAAATTTTTATTCTTTTTCTGTATTTGTTTAGTTGTTATTGGCAGAGCTGCCACGATTGAATTAAACAAATACAAATTATTTTATTCTTTTATCAGAAAACAAAGCTTATAAACCGAAGTCCACTCTTTTTCTGTATGGTTAAAAATGAATCATTAAATGATTTTGAAGCCAAGGTCAAGAAGACCATCAAGGACTATAAACTCTGTGATAAGAAAGAGAAGATTTTTGTAGCGTGTAGTGGTGGAAAAGACTCAACAACTGCGTTATATCTTCTGAAAAAGTTCGGCTACAAGGTCGAAGCACTCATGATTGATCTGAAGATGGGTGATTGGTCTGATAAGAATCTCAATAACCTGAGTAAGTTCTGCAAAAAACATAATATAAAATTCAACATAATTGACCTGAGACAGGAACACGGCTCTAGCATATGCTACCTGCGGAGCGGTATCCAGGAACATGAACGTATCGGTAACTGCACTATCTGCGGAGTTGTGCGAAGATGGATTCTCAACAAGAAGTCGCGCGAACTCGGAGCGACCAAGCTTGTCACAGGCCATAATCTTGACGACGAAGCAGAGAATATCATGATGAACCTGATGAAAGGTAAGCCAGAGATGTTCGCTAACATGGGTCCAAAGACAGGCATGATTGAAGACAAGAAATTTGTTCAGAGAATTAAGCCAATGTATTTCTGTACTAACAAAGAAATAAAACAATACACAAAAGAGATGGGCTGGGACAAAGATATTGTATATGCTCCTTGCCCGTGCAGTGTCGGCGCTTTCAGGAGAGAAGTGAGGAATCTCATAAATGCGCTTGAAAAGAAAGACAGGAGGATCAAACATAATCTTGTAGCTAAACTGCTTGACATGCTTCCGACAATCAGAGAAAAATATGCTCACAAATCAAAACTTAAATACTGCAAAGTATGCGGTGAACCAAGCAGAAACGACACGTGCAAGCGTTGCAGTCTTATGAAAGTGATGGACAGATGAAAAATTCACTTAACCACAACTTGCCACGCCGTTGCAGTCCTAAGAGCCTGCCAGGAATTCTTAAGATCGATTCATGCGTGGTGGACGTACTTCTGGAAAATATTCGCTGCTCGCGACGGTTCGGGCTCTGCTCGAACCTCGCAACCAAAGGTTGCGTTGCTGCGGCGTGGCAGGGTATAAACAATGATCGAATTCAATCCTGATGGAAGCATAAAGATGCCTGGCCGCATGGCTGCGCAGAAAAATAAAGAAGATTCTAAGATGAAAAATTCTCAGTGTATGCGCATCAGAAAAGAGATCGTAAGTGTCAGACCTCCAAAATCCTGCGCTCTTCATCTTACTCTGTCAGATAAGATAACTGATATCAGTTTTATCAATAATATCTATTCTTATTTCAATAAGAACTCAAGCACTCCGACTAAACTGATACAGCTCGGACCTAAGGATTTCAGGATTGAGATCGGGACAGACTTCCGTAGATGCCAGGACTGTACCACTCTGCTAAACCGGTTCAAAGAATTTTTACACTCAAACGTGATTGAGAATGAAGGTAATTGCGAGTATAAACAACGACGTTCACAGAATTTCTGTTATGAGGATTATTTTGATTAAAATATCAATTCTGAAAGTTCTGAATCAGCATTGCATAGTTTTTTGGACTGTCACAATATGATTTTCCATACTGAACCATTTCACGAAGAACCCTTTTCAACTTCTTTCCTTGATTAGTCAATCTATAATTCACTTCAAGTGGTTCTACTACAACTTCTTTTTTTATGAGCCCATCAGATTCCATATCTTTGAGTTTCTGAGACAGGACTTTATTGCTGAGACTGGGATTGGCAGCAAGAAAATCCTTGAACTGTGTCTTTCCCATGAACATATCCCTCAGTATTATTATTACCCATTTCCTGCCAAGCATCTGCGCTACTGCGTCGATAGGACATTCGCATTTTCGAACAATATTTTTATTATCAGACATGTTACCTCAAGGTTACCAAAAGTATTTAAGTATCTTTCGGTAACCATCATTCATGACATTCAAAAGAGAATTTGGAAAAATGATTCCTGGCCTGGAATTATTCGGCAGAGCTGCAAATTATCCTGTTCTCAACGAACGTGACGTACGTGCAGGAGCAGACATAATGTTTGGGCTGGGAACTTTTGCTTTTGCCAATGCTGCATTGACAAAACAGTTCATATTCTTAGAGACTTTTGTCATACTTTTCTTTTTGGAGTTCGCAATCCGCATATTCATCAATCCAGAGTACGCTCCAATCTACGCAGTCGCTCAGTTCCTTGTAAAAAATCAGAATCCAGAATGGGCAGGAGCAATACAGAAAAAGTTTGCTTGGGGTGTGGGACTGACTCTGGCGACAAGCATGATATTTATTGCAGTGATCTTCCAGATAAGAGGGATACTTCCTTTCAGTATCTGTGCATTATGTCTCGTGTTCCTCTGGGCAGAATCTGCTCTAGGAATATGTATCGGATGTAAGATGTACACATTCATGGAAAACCGCAGTTGGATACGGACTGACGTAAAACCTGCGTGTGCTGGAGGTGTATGTGAATTAAGAAGATAAATGATCGTAAACATTACACTAATCTTTACGCTTTCTCCGTAACATTTGCGAAATAATTCCAAATAAAAATAAAATTTCCGACTGTTCTAAAAACATCTCCGGATAGCTCGCAAAATTTACAATTTCTCGTCGATAATACATATAAAGCTAGAATGTATAATAATAAACAAAAATAAAAGAAAAAAAGACAGGTCGCAAAACCTGGTGAGATCACCCAATCAAAGAATATTATATTTGTAAAGTATAAAAACTTTGCTATTGTGTAATGGGGTGGTCGCATAACTCGGTATTGCGCCGGGTTAATGCCCTGGTGGGATTACCCAATCCCCTGCGGGTTCAAAAGAATCTGCCCTGTGATTCGGAACATCCCGCCCACCCCGCACAATATAATTCAAGATGTTATTCCTCCAACTTTCAATAGCAATACTCCTCGGAATATCCGCAAGCATCTTCACAGGCTTGAATAGAAGTGTATATTGATTTGATGTGGATGCCTAGGACTAAATCACTTCAGCTGGTTCACAATCTCTATCTTACTATTGAGTTGCTGGAACTCTGAATTCACATTATCCATAGAATTCTTGGCATTTTTCACATGATTGTTCAATGTTCCAAGTGCGCTTTCAAACACCTGTGCTTGCTTGTGAATTCCTTTTAGAGTATCCAAGATCATCTGAGCTCTCTCTTCAATCTTCTGCCCTTCAAGACCCAACATAACTGATTGTAAGAAGTAATAGAAGCTATTTGGTGAGACAATAAATACCCTCTCTTTACGCGCATACTCATATATATCGGATTCTCCTTGAATTAATTCGTAATATACAGATTCCGAAGGAACATACATAAGAGCAAAGTTCAATGTTTTTTCAGCAGGCAAAATATAGCTAGCTGCAATCTTATCGATGTGTTTTTTCACATCTTTGAGGAATTCTTTTCTGTACCCTTCCCTCTCAACATCATCTTTAGATTTAAGCATTTTCTTAAAATTATCAATAGGGAATTTTGAATCTATAGGTACAACTTTATCATTAATATTGACTACAGCATCGACAATCTTGCCTTGCTTGAACTTGTATTGTGTCTTGAAAGATTCTTTAGGCAATACTTGTTTTAAGCAGTTTTCCATTACCTGCTCTCCAATATTCCCTCGCAATTTGGGGTGAGAAAAATAAGCCTCAAAATCCTTCTTGAAATCCTGCATGTTCCGTCCAAGTTCTGACATAGCTCCAATATTCTTCGAAGCCTCCTGGATAGAAGTCATCAAATCTCCAATTTTTGTTTCTCCTTCTTCCTTCTTAGGAAGATACATCTTGATGAGTATCCAAACAAGCAGGGAGACAGCAACAAGAAGCAGAATTTCGATGAGCATGCTATTTTCCTCCAAATATTTTCTTCAGCGAAATCTTCTGTTCCTTTTTCAAGTATGAATCTAATTTTTCAATGAAAACATCTGCGAATATTTCCGCTTCAAAACGGATCTTCGCTTCTTGCTGTTCAAGCATTTCAGCAGCATCCTCTTCGCTTAACTCAATCTCTTCGTCCCACTGTATCAGTTTGAAGCGGTCAGGAAATGTCTCATCGATGTACTTGTTTATCTTATCCTTGGATATTAAATCACAGTGTTTGAATAACACCTCATTGTTCTCTGCCATATACTCTTTGAGTTTCTCCTTATCGCATACAAGAAGCCCTTGCTTTTCTTCATGACATACACTATCGAGATTCAGTAACTCGTTGTAAATACTGTCATAGATAAGCGCGACTTTTGGATCTTTCTCATCCCTTTGAAATCTTTGTACCTACTCCATAAGGGTTCGATAACCTGTAAATCTGAGTAAAGCACACAGACCATCACATTTCTTTCTATACATACAGGATAGCAGGTCCCTAACTTCGCCATAAGAGTACTCATCACCATCTACCTCAATGACTGTGGCTTTCCATGTGCCAACAAATCCAAAAAGCTTGTCCAGGTCTTTTGATGGTTCGGTAAACTTAACAATATAATAATCAATATCCTCTTCATAACCTACCGTCTCAGCCAGCTTGATTGCAAGCTTAAGATTCATGCTGTTCGATTTCTTTTGGAATTTAACGGTTATGTCCATTTTATAATCTACAAACCACCCTCATTTAAAAAGCTTATTGATGATATGAGCCCTGAGCGCCTCTAAAGGCCATTTTCAGAGGCAGGATTTGATTTTTAGCACCCTTAAACCTAGCAGGTATAAATCAAGAAAGAGTTACATATTTTGAGGAATCATATTTCTTAAACAAAGATTTTGTCTGAGCGGTTTCAGTCACCCAGTGTACCGAAGGCATGGATGATTTATCATTAAAATCATTAAGCAATCTAAATATTGTCTGCATATGTGAACTTAACACCTGCCCATTTCGGTGACATTTCCATATGCTGTTTACAGCACCAGATATTAAATCCGAAGCTTGAAGTAAGGGTTCCTTTTTGGAATCTTCAAAGACCAGCTCAGACTGTGGGGATATGTTATAGTCAAATCCATTTTTTGGTCCAAGTAATGTCGACGCAACTTCATCTTTTGTCTGAGATTTCAACTTCAAATGACTCCAGGCTCGTTCAATAATGGGTCTAAATTCGTTTTGTTCATCATGGCATACAACAAGAGATGCGTATCTTCTTTGTTTTCTGTACCATTCCATGCGCGCAACAATTGAAAAAAAAGCTTCTTCATGCGGTAACAAAGGTGCTTGTTTCTTATTTAGCTGAAAACCAACCGAAGGCAACAAAAAATTCAACAAATCACCAACATCATCACCTTCTAATAATCGTTCATTAAAAAAAACATAAAATGCCATAATCATATTATAGAATTCATCTGGATAAACATCTCTGCTAAAATCTGAAAGCAGTACATCAACGAATTCATAGAAAGATTTTTCATCACGACAATTGAATAGTGTAACAGCAGATTCATAGAATTTCTTTGGAAGATTCCTCATTAATATATCTGCATGATTAACAAGAACCTGTTTAATAATCAGCGAGTCCTTGAAGGGAGATTGGCAAATATGGTCATATCTGACAAGAAATGAAGTTATGAAATTAACTACAATATAGAATTCTTTATCCATTTGCTCAACATATACAACACATCCCGCTTTTCTCAATATATCAAGCGTTTTTATTATCAATGCAGGATTGTTCTTAAGTTCCTTAACTGATTTTGCTTCCCGTGACCTGTGCAATTTGGTTTTTAGAACGACAATCAATTGAGCTCTAACAAGCTGCAATTTATCCTCAGGCACCAAAATACCTGCCAGCGCAAATGTAGGTTGGTCAAGATAATTCAGGAACTGCTTCTTTGTAAGATTAACATTTCCAGTATTTCCGCTTTCATCAACGAAAGCGCACAGTTTGCAAGCCATTTTTACTAATTCCCTAATCAATCTCAAAAAACATCGAAGGGTCTCGACCTTCCTGTTTAAACCTTTCAAGTCTGACAAATAGGTTGAGCAATTTCTCACCTAGCTTAACTCCTTTTGAACCAGTATAGTGCCTTTCTATTGCGATTGTTACAATCTTGCACTTAGATAGTAAACTGAAGAGTTTGGTGGATGGTGCAAAATATCGAATTATATCTTTATCTCTGAAATTAATCGTCTTGACATAATCTCGTATTTTAAAATAGTCAAGGTCAATATCAAGCAGCATCTTCGACGTAATTTTCAGATTGCTCTTCTCAAATGACTCGATGCTATCATAATATTTTATCTTGTGGATTTTTCCATCAGTATCAGTATATTCTGTTTTTTTCTCGAGATGTTCCATTTCAAGGTTTACCAAAGGACTTACAATTATGATATTATCTATTAGTCCAGATTCCATACCCATTAACATCCAATCCTGCGTGTTATTAACGCGAATATTAGATCTTATCTTGTCAACATCTAATGTCTTAGCCAACATAGTATGCTTAGCGTCAGTATCGTGGAAACTTAAATCCTGATGAAGATCAAAAGTCACGAGGGTGTTTCCTTTTCCAATCACCTCTTCGTTGAATGCTTTCACCCAGCAAAGAAATGAGGTTCTATGAGTATCAAACAAATAGAATACTCTATCAAAATAGCTTGCCTCCTTAAGGTATAGATGGTCTTCCACAGCCAACCTTGTACTTTTTTTCATTTTATAACCTAATTAACAATTATTTTTTCTTGCGCGATACATCACAAAACAGGGTTTCATAAATAGATCCAACATAAGCGCTCGATACAAACGCAGTAATATAGTGTGCCATCGCAAATATTATCAAAAAGAAAAGTATCCAAGTCACCACATCATTAAGGTTCAGGCATATGAAAATAAAAGCGACCAAGCTAAAAATAGCCGACAACAGAATCATGACTTGAAAGAACCTATCCTTACAGAACGTCAGAATTAAAACCATGCTGTATTTATCTACAGTCTCGCATTTCTTAGTTTCCGCTTTTCGCTGTCCTGCGAGAAATAATCTTTCAAATAGGTTTATGTACAATGCTAAGAAGATAAGAGAAATTATGCTCAGCACCAACAAATACCAGGTCTTATTCAGGTAGAATAGATAAATAAAAGTGACAGGTACAATCACTGGGAGTATATTCTTCGCCAGCTTTCTTACAGCATCAATATCGATATATTGGGCAAAATCCATGACAAGGAGAAATAATATCTATAGATATTTAATTATTTCCACAAATCTTCCGAACCACTCGCAATCCTTCCGACTTTTTCTCCACAACACATATTAAGCCAAAAAACAACTATAATTTAGGTCAAAAAATCGAGCTAAAGTGCACTAAGTGGATAAACCCAATAGTAAAATTACCTGGGGTGCATCTTACAGCAACAAAATTAATAAAGGAGGTATGCGTGTTTTATATACAACATACACCTAGGGCGAACAAGATCTTTTACGCCTTGGGACGACGGAGATTTTAGCAAAAATCGTTTGTATGTCCTTCGTAACACACGCTCAAGACAGTGTTTTGGCAGATATTAGCAGCTATTCTCATAGGGGTGAATGCCGGGATAATCACAGGCCTCATCCCAGGGATTCACATCAACTTAGTTTCACTTATACTTCTGAGCATAAGCCCCCTTCTCCTCGCATACACTAACCCGATTGTGCTCTGCTGTTTCATAATTGCGATGTCTATCACGCATTCTTTTCTGGACGCAATTCCATCTATTTTTCTTGGAGCTCCAGATGCGGATCAAGCTCTTACTGTTCTTCCAGGTCACAAACTTCTTCTGGAAGGTAAGGGTTTTGAAGCTGTTAAGTTAACAGTCATAGGCTCACTCTTATGTCTGATCCTCGCATCGATACTGATTCCTATGATGATTCCAATAACTAAAACAATCTATCCTCTGCTGAAAGATTATATCGGTTACTTGCTCATCATAATTGTAACTTTCATGATATTGAAAGACAAAAAACGACTCATGAATCTTATAGTCTTCACGATGTCAGGAGT
>CAZXTQ010000010.1:0-3592 GCA_964643595.1 uncultured Methanosarcinales archaeon | reverse complement strand
GGTTTGATTGTTCTGAACATGCCAAAACTTCAGGATCCATTATTTCCGATGCTATCAGGTCTGTTCGGTACAAGTATGCTGGTCGTCAGTCTTACCCAGAAAGTTATCATTCCAAAACAGACATTCACTGAAACAATAGAAATAAAAAATAAGCATATTGCACAGGCAGTTGGAGCAGGAACGATTGCAGGTTCGCTCACGGGTTTCTTTCCTGGTCTTGGTCCTGCTCAGGGTGCGGTTTTAGCATCACAAATCACAAGAAATATTGGAGATTATGGTTTCATGATTCTTGTAGGAGGAATCAACACTGTAAACTTCATATTCTCACTCGTTACTCTCTACACAATAGAAAAAGCAAGAAACGGTGCAGTGATTGTTGTATCAAAACTTCTCACAGAATACACCACAACAGAACTCACAATCTTTGTAGCTGCCGCACTGATTGCAGGCGCAGGAGCAACTTTCCTCGCATTAAAATTATCAAAAGTATTTGCAAGACTGATCAGCAAAGTTAATTACCAACTCGTAGTCTGTGCAGTGATAACATTAATCATTGCACTTGTTTTCTACTTCTCAGGAATTTTAGGAATTTTCATACTCATCGTCGCCACCGCAATAGGTATAATTCCCGGACTAACCGGAGTAGCACGTAATCATCAGATGGGTTGTTTGATACTGCCAGTTATTTTGTTCTTTATGTTGTAAAATTAAGAATATATACAAAATACTAAAACAATTAAGCCACATTACCGTTAGAACTCTTCACGAACATCTCGTAAGGTGTCTCGGGCGCATCTACTCTTGAGATGTCATCTCCATCTATGACAAACAGTCCTGATTCGAGTATAGGTTGGTTTGTCTTAACATGTTTCTTGATGTCATTTCTTTCGTACATCTCGAGTGTGGTTATGGCTCTTTGCAGGTCAACAGATATCTCCTGAACATCAGAGTATCTTCTGTCTGGGTCTTTCCTTAATGCTCTGTACATTATGTTATCGACAATACCTAGTGGTGTCCGCAGATAATCAACTCCACCTTTGTTGAGCGTTTCTTCGATCGGTGCCAGGTATGCTTCGGTCTGGAGCTCGTCCATCAGTCTCTTGAACTGCGCGTAGTATATTCCATCATTAGTGACTTCACCGCAGTCCATCTGGTTTTCGATGTACTGGTCTTTCGCATCCTTAAGTCCCATAGATACCGGACTCATTCCATGTATAAGTTTGTGTATTATCTCTCCTAAGCAGAATATGTCTGTCTCGACTCTTGCAGTCGCTTTCTCACGCATTTTTTGGTGAGGGAATCCTGCATAGATGTGTTCCATTGAAGCGTATCTCAATGTTCCTATGAATGCTACTTCTTTTGGTATCTCACCGACAGCAACTGCTGATCCGCAGTCGACAAATCTTGCGTTGAATCCTCCGCCTTGTTCTTCTGAAAGTTCCTGGATGTATATATTTGCAGGTTTGAGGTCTCGGTGTATGTATCCTGATTTATGGAATGATGAAAGAGCATCAGAGACTACTTTTGCTAATTGTAATCTTTCTTTGAGCTCTATCTCTCCTTCTTTCTGTCTTTCGTTGAGATAATTTCTGAGATCATCTCCTCCAATCAGTCGCTCCATCTTTGTAACTGGTATGACTGCGTCTTCGATTTCTTTAAGGTATTTTGAAAGGTTTAGTGTCTGTCCATCGACATGTAAAGAAGTAGGTACAACACATAATTCTTGAAAAGCAGGTTCGTCCATTATGTCTGGCAGTTCAATCTCAGATCCGCCTAATGTTGTTGTACTGACTGCTGAAAGTACCTCAAGTGCGTGCTGTTCTAACGGTATCACAAAATGTTCATAGACTTCTGGAACTACAGGTAGGCCATCTTCGCTTTCCCACATTGTGCAGCCTGCGATATATCTCTGTATTTCAGCTTCGCGTCTTGCTTGTTCTACTGTTCCATCGATCACTGCTTTGAAAAGATGCATTCCTGATTGTGGTGCGTATATCCTACTGAGTCCGCCTGTGAATTCCAACCAGGCAGTTTCTGCATCGATGTGTTTGGGTACGATAGTGTCCACTATCCTTTCAAGATCATCATTGCTAACGTTCAATTTGCTTCCTGAAAACACGGTTCTTAGAGTCTTTCCAGAAGCAGATCCCCTTGCTTGTATCATATGTTTAAAGATGAACAGGGTTTTTAAATAAGTAACTGAACTATTTTTTACATAAAACAAAAAAATATAGAAAATAAAGAACAATAATAAAAAATTAATAATTTATTTATGCTGAAAAGTGTCATCAACAGCACCCCAAGATTTTCGTTAGAACACACAGAACAAGGTTTATAAACATAACATGACTAACCATGTATAATACATTACGGGGTGTTAAGATGAAGATATTGACCATTATTACTGTATTAATTCTTGCAGTGTTCCTTGCAGGATGCGCTGCCAAAGAGATAAGCGTTGCCAAAGAATCTGAAGCAGAAGCTAAAGAATACCAAAAACAGGTTGAAGAAGTTGCCAAACAAACCGAAAGCACAAGACAACAGATGGAAGAGTCTGTTGACGAAACTCCTGAAGAGCACGTCACTGTAGAAACCAACACAGGCGATAGTGTTACCTTCAAGAAACTTGAAGATTACCGACGTGACAGAGACCTTGTTGAACATTGTGATTTTGATTATCCTTTCGAATGTTCTGACTCTCTTGCAAAGAGCGGAGTGATATACCTCACAATCAAAAACCAGGATTTTGGCTCCAAGGTAGATGACCTTACTATGTATATGGATGGTGAAGTCTGCGATCCTACAGATACATTCATAGAACCCGGTCAGAACAAGGAGTTTGAGTGCTATGTTAACACCGACAAAGGTGACCTTGTCCAATCAAGCTTTGAAATAGAATACTATAGACCTATCGGCAAGCAACACCTTACCAAGACAGGTAATCTGGTTATAATGATGGAGTGAGGAACTCCATAATATTTTCTTTTTATTTCCCTTGTTCTCTATATTATATATAGCACACAAACCTTTAAATACACCCTCTTTCTCCAAAAGCATAGGCTCTAGTGAGCAGTGAAGGTCGTAAGACCTGAGCGAGGAGTAACACATACTTCTCATAATATATAAACGATTAGTTCGAGGTAAGTAAAATGGCTGAAAAAGAACTTATTGAAAAGACATACCAAGCGTTGGAGAATGCCAAGGCTTCTGGAAAGATAAAAAAAGGTATCAATGAAGTTACCAAGATGATAGAGAAGGGCAATACTAAGCTTGTTGCTTATGCAAGTGATGTCAATCCACCTGAGATTGTAATGCATCTTCCTTTGCTTTGCAAAGAAAAAGATATTCCTTGTGTCAAAGTAGGTACAAGAGAAGAACTTGGTGCTGTGGCAGGTCTGACTGTTCCTACAGTTTCAGTTGCAGTTATCAAAGAAGGTGACGCAAAGGACTTGATAAAACAGATCGCTGATGAAGTCAGTTCTGAATAAGCTTACATAGGTGCTGAAAATGGCTGATGTAAGAAAGACAGGACGTGGAAAAAAAGGCGGTAGTGATGACGGCCCTAAAGGTGCAGTTTTCTTCAGTGATGCAT
>CAZXTQ010000009.1:16481-24104 GCA_964643595.1 uncultured Methanosarcinales archaeon | reverse complement strand
AGCCGTCCACGAAGCCGGTGGAGTGGAATTTCCTGAAAAATGGCGCCTGGATTATGTAGTCTTTATAGGAATGACTGGCGATGGAGTGAAGTAATCATCAAGATTATAGATATTAAAGTCAAGAACAGTTTCGCAATTGAGATTATCATGGTCTACTTTCTTTCCCAATATGTATTCAATAAGTTCGAGCTCGTTCGCAAGGGTAGCGTCAGCGGCCTCTTTCAGTTTAGCATTTATAGCAGGACCTCCAATGACCGTCCTTATCCCCATCTCACGAAGAGCACGCATCATCGCAAGAGCGTAGAAAGCCTGACTAGAATACACTATGCTGAAAGCAACGATGTCAGGCTGCTTCTCGTGAATAGTGTTGATAATATCATCAAAGAATTCTGGTTCATTACCTTCAACAACACCAATATTGTTATCGTAATACACCTGCTTTGTCAACTTCCTGAATTCTTCAGTACGAGATTCATAATCATTACGATCGTAACCAACACCAATGCTCTGATAATAAGAATGCTCCTTAGGAAACTTCAGCTTGTGGAACAACAGGTTAAGGTCCATAACCTCAAGCTCATCTTCTGCTGGAAGATTGTTCTTAAGAAATGCATATATATTAGTGATTGAGAACGGTGGACTGGCAGGAGTACAGAATGGTGGATAGATAATCAAAGTCTTTGTCATAAAAGCTGAGAATCCAGAATCATTTAATAATGTTTTCTTACACTGTATGTAATAAGTCAGCTAAACGGTAAATATATGCCGCGCTCCGTCAGAATAATTCACCAATCTCTAAACCGTGCGATTGTAAAATCTGAATACATCATCAATAACTGCGCTAGGCGGCACATATTCACTTTATGCAGCAGACTTATTACACACCTTACACTACCCTGCACACCCACACAAGATTATTGAAAATGGTGAAATAAACATTCTAACTGCCCAAAGAGGTAAAGCATTCAGTATTAGGCTTATTGATGTTGTAAATACAATTTATGTACTTCTTAAAACCACCCATCACAAGCGGCAGAGTATTTACGACAAATAAAGCATACTCTGAGCGAGAATACTCCACCGTTACGGTGGAGATGTACGCTCCGGTCGACCTACTATTGATACCCTGCCATTTAGATCGGAGAGTAGGTCATATCACCAACTCATCACTTTCCTTTACGAAAAGTCCTAAGTGAAAAAACACTTTTCTTATGATGCTTATGATTCTTACAGGCATCACTCACAAAACGCACATCCTCAACAGAATAAAACGCGTTGGGATGATATTTCTTCACAATCTTAACCGCATCAAATATACCATCACGCTCAAGAACTATAAACAATATCTTGACCTTTCCATCACCACTCTTCGCACCACTACTCGTGACCACAAAACCTTCTTGCTGTAACTTAGTTAACAACTTCGAAGAATCCTTATTCGTAACAACACGTATTATCACAGTTCCCAAAGATAACAATTCCTCAATATACATACCTATAAAAGTACCCGCAGCAAAACCTGCACCATAAGCTATGAATGTAGCCACATTAGACACGTTTACCAGTATCTGTCTTATCGCAAGCAGCCAGATAGATACCTCGAAAAATCCAAGTATAGGTGCTATAGTGCGATTACCCTTTGCAATGAAAATTACCCGTATAGTTCCGATACTCACATCAAGAATCCTTGCTATAAAAATCATAATAGGCAGAACAATCCAGGTGAACGACCACGAATCAATCATGAAAACCATAAAAAACCTCTTTTAGCGCCTAACTTATGAAATCCTACCAGTCAGGCTTCTTTATAAAAGTATTCCTTGAAAACTTCTTCCGAAGACAACATACTAGTTTATATACCCGCTCGAACCGATAGAAAAATCTCCTAAGGGATTTATATGGACGCAGAGAGCATAGCAAAAATAGCGAGAAAAGCGATAAGCCAATTCTGCATTGAAGAATGCAAAGCTTTCTGCTGTAGAAAAGGATATCTTATCATGACACACAACGAGGCAGAGCTAGTCACGCAAGGAAGACTTGAAGAGCTGAAGCAGTGTGGAATGATAACAATAACCAGCACAGGAAAGTACGCCATGAACATGGGCGTGCTTGGCGGATGCCCTAGCCTGGTCGACTACAAATGCACAATACACAAAAGAAGACTCCGACCTGACACTTGCAGAAAATTCCCTATATTCATCGAAGGAAACAACATCAAGATATCATCAAGATGCTTTGCAGCAAAAGCTGGACTTCTATACCCCTTTATAGCAAGGATGAAAGCAGCAGGATATAGAATCATACAGGGTGATTCATACGCAGACTCAAGCATCTATAATATTCTTCCAGATCCCAAAGAACCCCCCATAAATCCTAAAAAACTGGAACCTGACAGAAGCATAGACATACAAGCTTAACCCATACGATTAAGAAAATTAGCAAAGTCACATAAAATCAAGTTCATCAGACCTTATCACCGTCTCTTTTCTCTTCCCAGACAACGGAGACCTGCTCGCCATATACTGTCTCTGCTTAGGCTTTGATTCTTCGTTTTTCTTATCTGAACTCTGTCCATCAGAATCAGATTTATTTATTTTAGGAGTTATCTTAGGATTAGCCTCAAGAATCTTAGACCAGCTAATGTTTCCGCACCTTGTGCAGATACCATAAGGACCCCATTTCCCTGAACGGATGTCAAGCCATTCACCGCAAAGACATTTCGCGTCGATATACTCGCCTTTATGCTTGATACATACGTGAACACCTTGCGCGTTCTCAGTCACAGCAGTCTTACCACAGAAAGGACAAGACTGGTTCTTGGACTCACCATAACGTTTTGGAATATACATCTTCACAGATGGTCAGCTTATGGACCTGATTCTAAAAAGATTAGGAACCTAATCAAACCAATCAGACTACTGCTGTGTTGGTTTACTATCAGACTGTCCTCGTGGAGAACCTCTTCTAGCACCACCAGATCTGAAGCTGCTCCGCCTTGGACCATCCCTTCTCGGATTGTCAGAATTGCTAAGCCGATGACCATCACGACGAGGACCGCTGCGCCTTGGACCATCACGCCTTGAACCATCACGACGAGGACCGCTGTGCCTTGGACTATCACGTCTTGGACCTCCTCTTCCACCGCCGAAACCGCCAGAACGTCTAGGTGCAGACTCAACTTTCCTCACGACAACTCGCTCTACACGCGGCATCTCTCGCTTCTTGATAGCTACATCAAACTCGCGAAGTACACGAGAGAAATTATCATGATCAAACTCTGCGAGAATGTTGATTGCACAGCCCTCACCACCAGCCCGTGCAGTACGACCTATCCTATGGATATACTGCTTTGCCTCTTTAGGTATATCATAATTATATACGTGAGAAACACCTCCGATATCAAGACCTCGAGCAGCAACATCAGTGCAGACAAGCACCTGGATGCCCTGAGACTTGAAAGTATCCATAGCCTTATGACGCTTATCCTGCGAGAAACCACCATGGATGGCCATAGCACGAATACCGTTCAGCTGAAGATTCTTGGCAACAAAATCAACATTACGCTTGGTATTACAAAAAACCATCACAAGATCAGACTTTTCAGCCTTCATCAAGTGAACAAGAAGAGAAAACTTCTGGTTATCAGGAACATCATAATACACCTGAGTCAGTTTCTTCGGGTCAACAAAAGTCTCAGCAGATACCTTTACAGCATTCTGCATGTACTTCTTTGTAACATGATCAACATAAGCAGTAACAGTAGCCGAGAAAAGAAGCATCTGCCTATTGTGCTTTGAGCACTGGCTGAGTATCTTCTCAACATCCTCAATGAAACCCATATCAAACATTATATCTGCCTCATCAAGCACAATCTTATCAGCACCACGCAAGTCAAGAGTACGTCTCTGAAGATGATCAAGCAACCTTCCAGGAGTACCAACAACAATATCTGCCCTCTTCAGAGCTGCAATCTGAGGATTGATGCCAACACCACCATACACTATAGCAATACTAAGTCCCAGATACTTGGAGAACTTCTTCATCTCCTGATATATCTGCTCAGCAAGCTCTCTTGTAGGGCTTAATATTAGTGCCTGTACACCTGCACCTTTGTCAATTTTCTGAACTATACCTGCTCCAAAAGCAAGAGTCTTACCCGAACCTGTAGCAGAGCCAGCAATAACGTTCTTTCCCGCTATAACAGAAGGAATCGCCTTTAACTGTACTAAAGTCGGTTCACTGATTTTCATATCTTCTAAAGCTTTCAAAATAGGCTCTATTATACCTAATTCTCTAAATTTATCCATTTTATATTACTCAAGAAAAAGAATCTTGAACAGAATCCGCGTTTAGCGACCCCGTAATGCACAATCAATAGCGCATGATACTTTTTCTTGCCTCCATATTAATTCAATAAACTCTATGTCAAAGAGTTGCCTTATAAAGCTTTGGGTGCTGTTTGAGTGCTAAAACTAAATCAAATAGAAACAGATAGAAAAAAGAAAAAAAATAGAAAAAATCAGAAACCTTTCTTAGCTTCACCAGATGCTATAGCTTTCTCAGCATTGTCCTTAGACATCATAGCACACATAGTTGTAGGGCAGTCAGGGCACTTACCTTTAGCCATATAACCACCTTTAGCAGTCATGTTGATAACAGGATCAACCATCTTCTGTCCTTTTTTCTTACACTTTACGCAATAAGCTTCTACCATATTGAATCCCTCCTTTGAGTATAATTACAATCCAATATAATAGACTTATCTGACGTACTTTATAAGGTTTTTGGGGGTTTTAGCTATTATGAAATTCTACTTATACTAGTAAGATGAATGCCGCACCGCGACTACAGCCGTTCTACACCAAATCTTTATGTCAAGCTAACTTCTGAAACCGCTTTATTATGGTGGTAGAGTCTGTAGGGGGTAGCATCCATCTTTTCAATATGCTGAGGATTTCATAATAGCCCCTTGATGCGTAATAATTAAATATCCAGATTGTGCACGCTATGACATGGCAGACAAGAAAGTAATTACTGATGACGGCAGCATAACATTTCATTCTTCAGCATATGATGAGACTTACCATTCAACTTCGGGTGCATTGACTGAAGCAGACAAGAAATATGCAGAAGTATGCGAAATACAGGATATGGACTCTGTTGATGTTCTTGATATCTGTTTTGGATTAGGGTATAATTCTGCAGCAGCAATAGACCGATTTACCGGAACCCGTATCAGGATAGTCGGATTAGAGCAGAACTCAGGCATTGTCGAAGAGATAAACAGGATGGGTGAAGAGTATCCGTTCGAATGCAGAAAGTTAATGATAGAGGTGGCGAAAAAAGGAAGATATAGTAACAGTGCTTCCTGCGATGCAATCGTTCATGATAACTATACTGATACTGTTTGCCCGACTACGATACGTTCCAAAGAAAAAATTGAGAGGTCACTAGGCGGCATTAGTGGTCCTATTGTTAATGTCGAGCTTATCATGGGGGATGCAAGAGAGACAATTAAAACACTCGCAGATGACTCATTCGATTGCGCATTCCTAGATCCATTCTCACCTAAGAAATGCCCTGAACTGTGGACAAAAGAATTCTTTACTGAAATAAATCGTGTTTTGAGACCTGGCGGGAAGGCAGTAACTTACAGCTGCGCCCGAGTGGTACGCGATAATTTTATAGCAGCAGGATTTACAGTGAGTGATGGTCCTTGCGTCGGAAGAAGAAGCCCTGGAACAGTTGCTTTGAAAGAATAATCCAATAACATTAAGGCAAATCTAAACTAGCACAAGCACTTTCTGAATCCATCCTTGCAGAGAGAAGTTTGTCAGGTACATCGCCATCATAATAACTGACCTTAACCCTATCCGGAAGTTCTGCAGCCTGATTTACCAGTACCTCCGCAGCCCACGTCAAGAATCTCGGCTTAGGAACATAAGCAAGTTCCTGATCCACCTTTCGCGGATCATATATTGCAGCACCCACTGCGAAATCAAACTCTATGCGCCTGAAATCATCAGTAGAGATAGGCAATTCACGTAACTTATTAAGATACTCATAAGCCTTACCGACGACAACCTCCCTGAAACAATCATCAGCATTTGGCGTGTAAAGAGAAGTGATTATACCATCCCTATTATTGTCACGAGCAACATAACCAAAAGCATGAGTCTGACTCTTCCACCAGCCGACAAGCTTCTTAAGTACATCAAACGCACCGCCCTTAAGCTCATGTATCCAATGACTGAAATGGACAATATCAAAATTCATAACAGCAACAGCACCATACTCACCCCTTGATGCCCTTGCATTACACTCATTTATGCGGCCCTTCAGATGAGGGATAAAAAGAGGCATGTTCGCTATGCCCGTATCGATGTCAAGGTCCACATTAGATATTATCCTATCACGATTGTCATACCCTTTGGCCTTCATAAGACGCCGCATGGCAATATTGATAATCCTCCTATCCTGAAGATCCGCCTCCATCGTCGATACAACACCCATAGACATAGTTATCTCACGCGCCTTACGCCCGTTATCACCATCACGGAAATAATATTCACGTATCCTGTTCGTTAGGTCACGCGCTGCCCGCTCCATCCTCTCCGCTGAAGCACCTAGACATATTATCACAAACTCCTCACCACCAAACCTGTAAAGAGACCCTCTCCCGTCAAGCGCGCCAGTCATGATTTCTGCAACAGTGCTTAGCACGTAATCACCATAATCATGACCATATAAAGTATTTACATCCTTGAAATGATCAAGATCTCCAAAAGCAAGTCCAAACTCAAGACCCTGATGTTGCCAATTCCTAACCGCAGTGATGTAATCACGATTGAGCTTCCGCTTATTGAAAAGACCTGTAAGGTCATCTGTTATGACCTGCTCCCTCAAAGGATACTTCTCACGAATATTCTCAATATGTGCAGAAAACTTACGGATTACATCCTTGATTATCGCCATATCCTGCAACGAAAACTCAGGCTTTTCAAAAACCACGAAACCGAAAGGATCTTGATCACCTGAACGTAGCTCATGAACAACCCGTGAATAACCCTCTTGGAAAGAAATATTAGGACTAGGAAACGCCCTATATTCAGGATTCATATCAACCCAATGGGCAGGAAGCACAGTGCCAGACCTGCGATCAATCTGAGCCCCAGTATCAAGATCACTATTAATATATACACCACCAAAAGAAAGCCCGATATGCGACTGAAGGAATTCTACAAGCTTAGTGCAACTGTCATCCAACTCAGGACGCATTACCTTGTAAGAAAATACATTAGATACCCTAAGAGAAGATATATCCATAGTCTCTGCCAGACTATTCTGGTCCTGCAATTCCAAAACCTTAACCAAATCGTCAATACTATCTACCATAAAATATCACAACGCACCTCAACACCTTATAAACGCAAATACTACCTATCCCCCAGTCCCCTGCTGAAAAAAAAGGGAGTATAAAAATCTTATGGGTCATCCTGATATGTTCTGAAAGGTGAATATTTTTAAAGGAAAGGTCACCAATACTAGAACAGCCAACAGGCGCCCCTGTAGGCTACTGGATAGACTATACGGTTGTGGTCCGTAAGACCCGAGTTCGATTCT
>CAZXTQ010000009.1:1977-16471 GCA_964643595.1 uncultured Methanosarcinales archaeon | reverse complement strand
GGCGTATTATAATCCTAAGTAAATTTTATAAACACCCACATACAAAAAAAATAAAAAAAATGATAAAAGGTGATATTATGAAAAAGACAAGTTTCATCATACCCCTACTACCTATAATTCTACTTAGCTTACTCACAGGATGTGCAACTGAAGAAGAACTTGCAGGGGAAGCAGAAATCATAACAGCGCACAATACTGCCCCTATGAAAGGGGATGAAAAAATCAGTCAGGCAGAGGGCAAAGCAAAAATTGAATACCTAGTATGCAAAGAATATGATGATGGTCGCGACATATATAAACCTGCAGAGACCTCATCAAGATATGAATATAAGGGTATAGAAAGAACTCGGGGTTTTGCAGACAACTGCATTGACGAAAATACGCTAAAAGAATACTACTGTAGCAATAAAAAACTTGCCACAGCAATAGTTAAATGCGAGAATGGTTGTTCTGGAAATGCTTGCAGAAAATGAATAAATCTGCAAAAAACAATAAAACATTTCTTTTTCTCATATTATCTTTAATATATATTATATTAATTCTTGGTTGCTCTTCGGGTGGAAGCCAGATAGTACTGGAATGTGTATCACCACTCATACCAAAAGGAGATGGGTGCTGCATGGACGCAGACAACAATGGTTTGTGCGATATAGACGAAGCAGAAGTCGATGAAGAGCAGCTTGAACAAACAGAACCAGAATTTTCTGAAACTCCTGAAGAACCCCCTGTTCAAGAAAATGAAAAACCTGTTGAGACTACTGGGCCAGAAATCACTAGCAATACAAAAGAAGAAGCAGAAAAAGTTGCAGAGCTATTCGTGTCCAGCTGGAAAAGCAAGCAGTACAATATTATGTACACAATGTTTATACCTGAATTGAAGAACAAGAAGACAGGCGACGAGTTTAGAGCGATAATGGAACTCGATCCTTTCTATACGAAACTGAATGATGTCAAGCTCGGAGGAGTGGTTCTCATCGATGAAAAGACTGCCCAACTCAGCATCACAGCACATACCAATGTGCAAACCATAGAAGTTCCAGCAGCAAAACTAAATTTCGTAGAAGAATCTTGGAAAGCAGACTTGTTCACAGATGTATTCGACCTCCCATTATTTGACGCAGCATGCTCAGGGTACAGATATTCCAACAGTTATACTGAAGCAGATTGTGCATTTGACCTTGCAAAAAAAGTGAAAGATAAACAATACTGCGACATATCAGAATGCCACTATGTAGACTGCTTAAAAGCACTCGGTGCAACAGCAGGAATGCTGCAAGAAGCAGAACAATGCTATAAATGCCAACCAGTCATGAAGACAACCAACGAATGCATACTAGACATCGCAATCAAATACGACAAGGTAGGCGCGTGCAACGTGATACCAGAATCAAAATACTCAGACAAATACTGCACATGCTACGGCGGATTTGCAAAGCAAAAAGGAACAATAGGATACTGCAACACGATAGAGAACCCTGATTACAAAAGACTGTGTGAAAAGAAATTCAATGGAGGATACTGCTAAAAAAGATCCAACAGACTCTTTACCCTTCTTTTACTCCTTATCTTTCTTAAAGAGTATGAAAAATCCCAGAAGCAATAGCAATATCGCTACGAGAGGTATATCAATCGCTGCATAGTACTCAACCAACCAGACAATGCCTGCAACAATGAGCATTATAGGCCAAAAAGATACATTCAAAGAACAAATACAGTTGCTTGTGCAGCACTCAGACTTTACATTCTTAAGTGCGCTTGTTGTTTCCCTTTTTTGAATTTTTATTTGGCATGAAAAGAAAAAGGTTGTTTTGATTTATAACCATTCCGGTAAATATTCCGGCACCGTAAATATTACTTTCTCGTCGGAAAAACAACGGAATTTTCTCAGAAACTTTTATTAAGAGTAAATGCTTAGATGTATATAGCTTTTGTTGGGGGTGAAAAACCGATACCAACAAACCTTTCGAAAGGCTGCGCAGGCAAGCATTGACTCTAAACATAAATTAAAGCCTGCCAGCCCGAAAAAAAACCGAGGTGGGTGGCCAAATGAACAAGCTAGCGCTAGCTATTTTTGTATTAACAACAATCATCATGCCAGGAGTATGTGCAGCTGACAACGTAATAATAAGTGAAGTGTTGTATGATCCTTCAGGAACAGAGACTGGCGGAGAAGCCGTCGAGATCTACAACCCAACAGCTAACTCTGTCGATATTAGCGGATGGGTACTTGCTACAGAGAGTAGCAGTAAAGATGTGACAATACCTGACGGAACATTCATAGGAACGCATTCATTCTATCTAATCGCAGATACTGGATGGAACAGTCTTCGGGATAACCTAAGCTGGCCAGAAGCAGACTATGAAGAAGCAATCACACTATCAAACACTAATGCAGGAGTAGCACTAGTGGATGCGAACGGAACTACTATTGATGCTGTCGGATGGGGAGACAGTGCAAGTATTGGAGCAGGACTTTTTGAAGGAATGCCTTCAGCCCACGTCAGTGAAGGAAACAGTCTTGTACGAACAAATCTTGAAGGAGATACCGACAATAACAGTGCAGATTTCAGCGAAGCAGACCCTGACCTGCAGAACAACAATGCTGGTGCGATAATAGAAGATAATTCAAGCACATCAATAGAGATAGGTGTCGATGTTGAAAATAATCCGCCGAGCGTGAACACAGTTACGATCATGACTGATGAAGATTCTTCAGCGGAAGGGGTGCAAGTCATGCCCGTGCCTGAAGGGACAAAAAATGTCGTACTGTCTGCAGATGTTACGGATGTTGATGGTACAGAACCTATCGTTATTGCTGAGATTACAGGACCAGAAACCATTATGACTGCGACACTCGTGAAAGTACAAGACATAAACAGCACTACAGCAAGATATAACACAACAATCGCAATGGAATTCTATGAAACAGCAGGCAAGTATAATGTAGTTGTAACTGCAAGTGATGGATCATCGAATTCAACAGCAAACACAAGCTTTGAATATCTGCGCATGGCAGCAATAACCATTGATGCAAGTTCACTAAGGTTTTCAGGCGCACAACTCGGAGGGATAAGCACCATAAACGGTGATTTCGCACTCTCAACTGCAGATACACCCACTGTCAGGAACACAGGAAACACCCCGCTTGACATAGGAGTCTACGGAAGAGATCTTGTCGACGGAGAAAAAAGCATCAGCATAAGCAATCTAAAATATAGTTTCGATAATGATTTCGACGGCATGCTTTCAGGAACACTTAGCAGCACAATGCAGATACAAAGTCTTGGCCTGGCAAACTCAGAAGACAGTGTTACAAGCATGGGATTCCAGCTCTTTGTCCCGACAAACACACAAAACGGAAACTATACTACAGAAATAACCATTGTTGCGGTGAGTAGCTCATGAAATACTTTATTTTTTTATTGTTCTTTGCATCTGTATCCATATTTTCGGTAGCAGTAGATGGAATGGGTGTGGGAATCATACCCGACAGATTAGAATTTTCAGGTAAAGAAGAGATGTTTAGAATAGTAAATCCTAATAAAGCAGATATAGGATTTGAAATCAAGTCTGATAAATTGTTATGTGTGCCGGTCGAAGGAAAAATAATTCCCAAAAATAGTCTGAACATAATATGCACGCCCAAAGATGATGCTAGCGGAGAAGATATCATCATCGTCGAGACAAATCTACTGGAAAAAGGTGACAGCATAGGTGTTCTTCCAGCCGTGGCAGTCAAAGCGACAATATATGGCCAAGAGAAAAAAGAGAACTCTCCTTTGATGATAAATTCAACATCAAAAGCAGCAATTCTTGTTCAAGAAGGATGGAGAGCAGGGTTTGATGATATAAAAACAGAGATTGCGACTATTGTTATTCTGCTTGTTGCAATAATAGGTGTACTTGTCTATCCAGAAATTGTAAAAACAAGAGAAAAACTAAAAATAAACCAAAAAAATAAAAAAACATCTAATGATTTCCACGACGCATCTTCGATATCAATCGTTCAAGATGATCAATCTTCTGCATCAACTGAAGCTTCTCCTGATCAGCTTTTGATAACTCTTTCGCGTGCCTGGAAAGCTCAAAATCAGCAGCCTTCACCTCCTGAGCGATACTCTTGAACTTGCTTATCTCAGACTCAACATCCTTGAACTTAGTCACTATCAACGATAACTCATCCTTCAGTTCGTTGAATCTTTTCACGTCAGTTTCCAGCTTCTCAGACTCCTTCCTCAACTCAGAACGGAAGTCATCAGCAAGTTCAGAAACAAGCTTAGACTTAATATCTGCTTTTATCAACTTGAAGTCATACACTTCCTGCTTAAGATCCTCACGTGCCTTGCTCAACTCAGCAATCTGATCCTGAACACTAGCGCAGAACCTACTTGATTCTTGAATATTTGCCTTGACATCTCCAGTCAGAAGAGCAACATCATCTCTGAAAGAAGCTATAAGCTTAGAATGCTCAGTCACATCTTTACTGACCTTATTAACATCAGTGGAAACACTTTCGAGCTTCTGGCTTACTGCAATCAAATCCTTGAATTTAGATAACATACATCAACACCCCCTATCTCGATTTTATCTGCCGCGTTGATTTGAATAAAGATCTTCAACAAGACCCATATCCGAACATTCATCAGGACTCCTATCATCCCTTATGCGCATGACTCTCGGAAACCTAAGTGCATAACCGCTGCTGTAAGTAGGACTCTTCTGAATCTCCTCGAAATTTATCTCGACAACAACTGCAGGTTTTACCCAGACATTACGCCCTTTCTCTTTAGTAACAACTGGTTTGAGAAGCTCAGTAAGCTGTTCGAAACTAACACCCAACTCAACTTTCTCCTTTACACCAGTACCTACCTTACCAATCTCAAGGAACTCTGAAGTATCAGGATTGTAACACGCAAGAGTAAAACTAGTAAACCAGCCTGAACGCTTACCTTCACCCCACTCTGCAGCAACAATAACCAAATCAAGAGACTCCATAACTGGCTTGACCTTAACACCATACCCTACACGGGAGCCTGGCTTGTAAACTCCATCGAGATTCTTTACCATAACACCTTCCTGGCCATCATTCAGAGCTGTAGCATAGAAATCCTGTGCCTCTTCAGGACTTTCTGTCAGAATCTGTTTAGCAGGTACAATCTTCATAGGAACAGGTGTTATGATTGCCTCAATAATATCTCTGCGTTCCTTGAAAGTCTTCTTTAACAAAGACTCTCCCCCATAACTAAGGATGTCAAAAACATTCAGCTCCACCGGGAAACTCTTAGCGACTTCTTCGATATCATACTTGCGTTTTATTCGCTGAGACATTTTCTGGAAAGCGAGATACTTCTTTGATTTAGGATCGAAACCTACACATTCAGCGTCGATAATAAATTCATCTCCCTTAACATACTCTTCAGTATACTTCACAACTTCAGGAAATTGAGTAGTCACATCATCTAATCTTCTCGTGAAAACTAAAATCTTTCCATCTTTCTTGTGTATCTGTACACGGAAACCATCATATTTGTATTCTACAGCAGCAGGCGTTCCCACACGTTCAAAAGCTTCAGCCAGGTCCTGCACTTTCTGATATAGCATCACCTTTACAGGTTTACCCACTGTAAGCTTGACTGACTTAAGGCCTTGCAGACCAGAAATTTTTGCGATCTGTGCGACCTCAGCAAAATCATTCAATCTATCATAAGCCTCTTGCGTCGCTTCGACATAAGCATTGTAGAGTTCCCTGTTTTCAGGATTGATAGCCTTTTTTTCAGAATCATAATTTAGGTGAATACTATCCTCAAAGAACGCCCAGACAATTGCATCACGTAGAACACCTTCACCTATACCCACCCTCAAGTCTTCAAGCACGGTACGGATAATATATCTTGATTCTTCAGGACTCGCGCTAGTCAGAAGTTCAGATATAAGAGAAACCTTCTGGTTGACCGTGCCTGAACCAGTTAGAGTAGCAATTTTCCTGAGATTAGCAAAAACCTTATCGACAGTAAGGGTCTGACTGAACAAAGTAACCTGCTTCTTCTTCTTAGTAAGATTTTCTGCCGTAATCCCCAAGTCACCAGTATGCTTCCACTCTTTCTCAATATCATCAGCAGAGATACCAAGACTCTTATTCAGCGACTTGATTACCATCTTGGCTGCAACACCAAGCTTGCGCTCATCAAAAGAAGGAAATATTTTTCCCTGAAAAAGAAGAGTTATCTTAGGAATATCATCCAAGTCAGTCTCCTTAAGGAATTTGGCAACAAGAAAAGTCTTTTCAAGCCTCTTCGAAGTGCCCTCAACCTCCTGATACAGCCCCACCAACTTTTTGTATTCCATCCGGAGACGGATAAGAAGGCGGTTTAAAAATATTGCTGTGTAAAGGAGATTTCATTGCAGGATAAACCAACAAAAACATTTAAATACTAAACAAGCTCTTTAAAAAGCGATGGAAACGTTCGAGAGTATAGAAAAGAGGCGATCGGTAAGGAAATTCAACGACCTACCAGTCGAATGGGAAAAAGTAGGAAACATACTCAGAGCAGCACAGCTCGCACCTTCTTCAGGCAATGTACAAGACTGCAGATTCATCGTGGTAACAGACAAGACCAAACGCGCAGCACTTGCTAATGCAGCACTCAAACAACACTGGATAGCACAAGCACCAGTCATAATGATTGTATATTCTGAACCCAAACCGACACAACGATTTTATGGACTCCGAGGAGAAAAACTATACACTATCCAGAACAGTGCAGCAGCAGCAGAAAATATAATACTTGCAGCTACAGACCAAGGACTCTCTACCTGTTGGGTAGGCGCATTTGACGAGTCGATGGTCAACAGCGTAATCGGCGCGCCAGACAGCGTGAGACCTCAAGTCATAATACCTATAGGGTATTCGGATGATGAACCTAACATTCCAAAAAGATACGACATGGTCGATGTAGTATACATCAACAGCTGGAAAGGAAAAATAGTCAACGTCGATCTTGTCATGGATGACTTCAGCGAAGTAATAAGAAAGAAAGTTGAAGAAGCAAAAGAAGCAGTCGTAGATAAAGGACCTACAGTAGGTATAGCAATTGCAGATAAAGGAAAAGAAGGCATCAAAAAATTACACGAACGGATAAAAGACAAACTAGAAAACCGCAAAAAGAAGAAAGAGAAAGAAATGGACAAAGAGATAGGCGGCGAAGAAGAAGTCCTTGAAGACACAGAAGAAAATTTCAACTGATTCTAGAGCACATAGGTTTTTTATTTTTAAAAAACATAAATAAATACACCAAATAATCTAATCCATACTTTATCTAACAAATCAGGATAAAACCTTAGAAATAAAAATAAAAAATCTCCATTGGGCGATGAGCCCAATGAAGACAAGTTTGGTTTGCCTTCACTATTAAATCTGTTGGGGGTGGTTTAAAAAATGAAGGCAAAGAAGTTGCTTCACAAAATGTGAGAGTGACCTCTTTAGTGAACTATCTCGATGCCCAGCTCATCACTCAAGTGCATAGAATGTGAGCTTGGTTTCTTATAGTCCTGCTTTCCCAAGATCCATGGAGATTTCACACCAGTTATGATGGTCATCACCGTGACCTTGCCCTTCATATCGTCGGTAACCCTTGCGCCCCAGATGACATTTGCATCGTCATCCATTGATTCTGTCACAAGTTCTCCTATCCTAGATATCTCGTCAAGAGTCAGGTCTGGTCCTCCATGTACATGGATGATAGCTCCTGTCGCTCCCTGATAGCTGATGTCCAGTAATGGATTTGACAGCGCTCCTCTGACAGCTTCTTCAACTCTGTTAGCCGTGTCTGATGCACCCACTCCGATAGCAGCAACACCACCATCAGTCATAATTGCCTTGACGTCTGCATAATCTAAGTTGACTAAGCTAGGGATAGCAATTGTTTCAACTATTCCTTTAATCATCGTCGAGATGAGCTCGTTAGCCACAGCGAAAGCCTGCTGAACCGGTAAGTTTCCTGCAATGTTGACCAGTCTGTTATTGTCGATGACAATGACTGTGTCAGAAACCTGTCTGAGTTGCTGAAGGCCGAACTCTGCTTTGTCTACTCTAGCTCTCTCAATCTTGAAAGGCATAGTTACTGTTCCTATAACGATAGAACCTGCTTCTTTAGCAACCTGTGCTACCACAGCTGCTGCACCAGTTCCTGTTCCGCCACCCATTCCTGCGCAGACGAAGACCATATCAGATCCTTTCAAGGATTCTTTGATCTTTTGCTGGCTTTCCTTAGCAGCTTCCTGGCCCTTGTTTGGAAATCCACCGCAGCCTAAACCACGAGTCAATTCCTGTCCGAGCAAGAACTTCTTATCAGCGTCGGTTATGTTCAGATGCTGTAAGTCTGTGTTGCATGCGACAATCTCTGCACCCTGGATGCCCTTTTTGTAGAGCCAATTTATCATATTGTTTCCAGCGCCGCCAACACCAATAACCTTAATGTTAGCCTGTCCCACTTCAATCTCTGGCTGCGAATTTGTATCCGCAGTCTTCAATGCGTTCTGTACCAAAAAGTCCATGTGTCTAACCCCCTTTTTTTTCGTTTTTATTTGAACTGATCTACCCCTTAACCTCATTTATAGTGTATCGCGTATGTCAAAAGCTTTAAATACTGCCGTCGAAGCAAAACACTTTATTGGAGACCATGTTTTTCGCAGGAATTGGGGTTCCCGCTGAAAATTAAGATTTGATTCTTAATTTCTATTATAAAGGTTGCCAAGTTTACTATTTAAACATTTCCGGCTTAAGAACTATAGTTTCTGATATATATTTCAGTATAGTTTTTAGTATATTGGTATAAAAATATTTTTTGTCGACGACCAATAGAGGAAAAAATCCAAAAATTGAATATTCAGGACAATTGAAACTGAAAAATTTTCTCCGACGATAAAATAACAAAAAAGTATTAGATTAAAAAAAGGATCAAATAACCAGAATTTACTAAGTTTAATGATATTTATTAGTATATTAATATATATTTAAGTATATTAGTTGTGTTTATACTTTTCGTTTTGAAAAGATAAAAAACAGTGAAAAACAATGAATACAAAATAATAAATACAAACAAGCAACAATAAAATAACATGACATTATACCTAATAGGTCTCGGCCTTAATGATGAAAAAGACATCACCATAAAGGGACTAGAGATTATAAAAAAATGCAGCAAAATCTACCTAGAAGCATATACCTCAATCCTACACTGCAGTAAAGAAGATCTTGAAAAAACATATGGTCAAGAAGTCATTCTGGCAGAAAGGGATAAAGTCGAAAAAGATGGAGATGACATAGTTTCAGAAGCCAAGAAAAATGATATCGCGTTCCTCGTAGCAGGAGATCCAGTATCAGCCACCACCCATCTTGACCTATTTATAAGGGTGAAAAATAAAGGTGTTAGGGTACAAATAATCCATAATGCCTCAGTATTGAATGCAATAGGGGTAGTGGGTCTCCAACTCTATAAGTACGGCCGGACAGCATCAATAGTCTTCCCTCAAGAAGGTTGGAATGTCGAAGCACATTATGACATCGTGAAAGATAACTCAAAAATGGGTCTTCACACACTCTGTCTTCTGGATATCAAAACACAGGAACCATCTACGGAAGAACTCAAGAAAGAAACGCCTACTGAGTTTGAGAAACCCAGATTCATGACTGTTGGTGAAGGGGTTCAAAGCCTGCTAGATATTGAAGCGAAGCGCGGTGATGGTGTGTTTACCGACGATACTCTCTGTGTAGGGTGTGCCCGGCTTGGAGGTCATAATATGAAGATTAAAGTAGGTAATGCTAAATCGCTTCTCGACGAGGACTTTGGTGAGCCCCTGCACTGTCTTATAATTCCCGGAAAACTTCATTTTATGGAAGAAGAGGCTCTCGAACTCTGGAAACATTGAACAAGATATAGCAAAACGTTTATAAAGCCCTTAAATTCCTCAAATTCTACCAATATAGCCCTGTGGTGTAGTGGCCAAAAGAAATAGGAGATTTCAATGACTGAAAACTCCGTTTCCGGTCAATCATCGTGCCCTTTGGACGTCGTCAGAACATAACGCGTACTGACGACAGAAGTAAGGCATGGACCGCGGTTCAAATCCGCGCAGGGCTATTTTATTTTCAAAAGCATTAAGTTAATCATATCCTAATTTATTATGAGGCACTATAATGAAAAGAAGAAGAGGATTATCTACAAAACAAATATTAGGTATAATATTGATAATAGCAGCGGCAATACAGTATCTGCCCGTCATTCGTAGCTTTGGATGGTTAGGTGTCCTTACTACATTTGCAATAGGAATATACCTTCTAGTTAAATGATACTTGACCCGATAGCGAAATCACATCCAAAGGAAATGTTTTTATAGACGGAACACTTATAAATGCAGTATGTGGTTAAGTAACGCTAAAAAAGAGATGCTGTTTATACTAGGCCAGTTCTTCAAGAAGACAGACAACAGGTTTTCTAATTTTCCTCTTGATGTGAGCGTCTCTAAAGCAGAGTTCATCGATGTCATACTGAGCATGAAAATCGTATCCAAGACAGAAAGAGCCATATACCGAAATCTTGAGGTATTACAGAAAGATAAACTTATATTCTATAATTCAAGAGACCTTCAAATGACCCTGAAAGGATTTGCAGAATATGAAAAGTTACGGCTAGAGGTCGAAAAATTCATCAAGATAGCTCACAGCGTCGATAAAGGAAGAATAAAATTTAAAAGAAAAACGCAAACAAGATTAAAGGTTTAGACCTTGTCTTTCTGCAGTTCAGCCCTCAGATTCGGATATATTCGCATTTATCTGTGCAGTTGACCTTACCAGTCAACCCGTCGACAGCAACTACTGTCTCATAAGGAGTACCACCTTTCTCTGAAACAATGAATGTAGCGAAGTAGTCCCCCTGATCAGGATCAAGGTATGAACTGACAAGCTGAGATTTTCCACCATACGATGTAAAAAAAGCGCTTACGTATCTCTGAGCATAGCTTTCGGCTTCGGTCTTCTTGACTCCTGCAACCTTGTTGGTTTTGCAGATAGCCTTTTCCGAAGTCTCTTTTCCGTTAGCACATATATAGACATACTCTGTTTTGGTACAGCCAGCTATGGCCAAAAACCCTAATAAGAATACGCAAAAAATGAGTCCTGCAATAATCTTTCTCATGCAATCACCTACAATCACCTTTTGATATTTTGAGTGTTTTCAGACTTTATAAATCCTACAAAGCTGAAAATGATATTTAAACTTAACTAAACCTTGACCAACAAAACATTTATAAAGCAAAGATTTTCACCATAATAACAATATCGAGAGGTAAACCGGTCCGTCTAAAGGGCTTGTCTACACTGGAGATGTGAGATTGATTATCAGTGGATTATCGATTATTTCTTACATCCTTTCTCGAACCCAGGAGATGATAAAATGGCAAGAATGCACTCAAGAGATAAAGGAGTGAGTAAGTCCAAAAAACCATTCAAGAAGACAGTACCTTCCTGGACAAGGTACAAGCCTAAAGAAATCGAGCTGCTGATAGGCAAGATGGCCAAAGAAGGCAAGACACCAAGTGCAATAGGTCTCTTAATGAGAGACACCTATGGTATACCTGATGTCAAGACACTGACAGGCAAGAGTATAACAAAGATACTCGCTGAAAAGAATCTAGTCAATGAAGTCCCCGAAGATCTTCGTGCTCTGATCCAGAAAGCAGTCCTGATAAGGAAACACAGAGAAGAGAACAAACAGGATAATACATCTCTGCGCGGACTACAATTGACTGAAAGCAAGATTAACCGGCTTGTCAAGTACTACAAGGGAACCAGAAGGTTGCCTGTAGAATGGAAGTACGACCCAAGAAAGGCAAGCACATATCTGGAGTGATTGACTGCTCCAAATTTTTTAATATTTTTAAAATTATTTTATCAGCTCTTTGATTCTGATTTGCTAACTATCTTTGATAAATAATAACACCTGAAAGAATAAAGAAAATAAGAACGTTGAAATTGAAAAATATAAAATCACAGAAGACTTCTTATCTTATCGATGTGCTCGGCAACTTCCTGTCCTTTTTTGGTCAGTGTCAGGAGCTTGAGCCTGCCCTGCTTGTCGAAATTTATCAAACCTGCATCAGACATCTCCTGAAGAATCTTCACCACGTGAGAATATGTGCAGTCAATCTGTTTGGCAAGTGAAGAAGCATAGATGTCAGACTTAGCAGCATTTAAAGTTACCAGCATCATAGCAGGTTTTTCCCTGAAAAAGATGTTAAAAACATTCTCGCGCTTCAACTCCTGTTTCATCAGTCTTTACCCCCAATAACAACTCTAATATACATATTCTATAATATAGCTATCAAACTATAAAGAGAAAAGGTTATTAATAAAGCTTTCTATTTGAAACTATATGCTGCTTCAAACTGCTCGACGAACTCCCGACGAGAAAATCGTAAACGATTTCTAAATGCTTGCGAGAAAACATGGCAAAGCTATATAAAACAGAACCAGATTTTATGACACATGACAGTTAATACTGAGAGATACCTCTTCCCTTATGACCAGCTCAGAAACATACAAATTGACCTTATAGAAGAGGTAGCAGATGTTCTAGAACAGAAAAAAGATCTCATAGTCCACGCACCCACCGGACTGGGCAAGACAGCTGCCGCTTTGGCACCTGCACTCAAATATGCTCTAGACAACAACAAAAAAGTATTCTTCCTCACT
Organism: uncultured Methanosarcinales archaeon; assembly: GCA_964643595.1. Classification (GTDB taxonomy): domain Archaea; phylum Nanobdellota; class Nanobdellia; order Woesearchaeales; family UBA11576; genus JABMQF01. Next base: position 3,723 of record CAZXTQ010000009.1, on the reverse strand, counting down.
TCAAGACACACACAACATATGATTGCGATAGAGACCATGAAAGATATCAAAGCAAAGCATGACGTAGACTTTATCGGCGTGGACCTGATAGGCAAGAAATGGATGTGCACGATACCGGGCATCGACAAGATGAACACAGGAGACTTCTACGAATACTGCAAGAAACAACGCGAAGACGGAGTTTGCGAAATATACAACAATACCAAAAAAGGCAGTAAACTCACCACTGAAGCGATGCTTGCGCTAGATGTACTACGCAGAGAAAGTCCCTCACATATAGAAAAATTCACAGAGGTATGCGGAAGAAGCAACCTCTGCGCGCATGAACTGGCAAGTAACCTTGCAAAGGAAGCCAATGTCATCGTCGCTGACTACTACTACATATACAGCCAATGGATAAGAGAACCTTTCTTCAATAGAGCTGAAATAACCCTGTCCGACTGCATAGTCATCGCTGACGAAGGGCACAACCTACCTGACAGGATAAGAAATCTCATGACGACAAAACTCTCCAATTTCATGATAAAAAGAGCAGTCAACGAAGCGAAGAAGACCGAACAGACAGAAGTACTGCAGAAACTCGTCAAAATTCAGGATATCCTCAACTCACTATCAGAAGGAATGAGAAACGGCGAGGAAAGACATGTCGGTAAAGAAGATTTTATCAGGCGAGTTGAACAGATAAACGAATATGATGAAATCATAGCAGACTTTGAATTTGCGGCAAAGAATGTGAAAGAGAAAGAGAAACAATCTTCACTTGCAGGAATCGCAATGTTCTTAGATATATGGAAAGGTGCAGAAAAAGGATTTGTAAGGATACTCTCTCAGCAAGAAACACGACGTGAAAGCGTAGTTGCACTCTCATACAGGTGTCTTGACCCCTGCATTTTCTCCAAAGAAATCATAGATAACTGTCATTCAACCATTCTTATGTCAGGCACATTAACGCCGACTTCAATGTATAAAGATATACTTGGATTCCCCGCGGATGCTGTCGAAAAGAGATATCCGAGTCCATTCCCTGAGAACAACCGTCTTGCAATGATAATACCTGAGACAACTACCAAATTCTCAGCACGTAATGAAGAGCAGTACCGTAGGATAGCAGAAATATGTGCTGAGATAACAAACCTTGTTCCCGGCAATTCCGCATTGTTCTTTCCAAGCTATTTCATACAGGAGAAAGTATACAGGTATTTTGTCGTTATATCCAACAAAACAACCTTTGTCGAATCTTCAGAGATGAACAAGGAAGAGAAAGGTGAGTTTTTAGAGAAATTCAAAGGATACAAAAACTCAGGAGCAGTAATGCTTGGAGTGGTATCAGGAAGTTACGGTGAAGGAATAGACCTCCCCGGCGACCTCCTGAAATGTGTCGTTGTGATAGGCCTTCCATTGCAACAACCTACACTCGAGACCAAAGCACTGATTAACCATTATGATACCAAGTTCAACAAAGGATGGGACTATGGATATGTCGGGCCAGCATTCTCCAAGACACTCCAGAGTGCGGGAAGGTGTATAAGGAGTGAGAGTGATCGTGGAGTTGTCGTCTTTTTAGACGAAAGGTATACGTGGCCAAATTATTTCAAGCACTTTCCGATAGACTGGCAGATTAAGACTACAAAACTATATGCAGATAGAATAAAAGAATTCTTTGAAAAATAACAAGAAATAGCTAATTTTTCACCCTCTGAAACACCAGAATATTGCTTTCTAAAGCCCCAGTATATAAAATCCTAT
>CAZXTQ010000009.1:0-1967 GCA_964643595.1 uncultured Methanosarcinales archaeon | reverse complement strand
GTAATGGTAACATTTATATATTAGTTAGATTACTGATATTCCATAAGGCAATTCGGGTTGCCAGATTCAAGAAGAAAAACCGTGACAGTAGGAAAAACAAATGGTAATATTATTTGACCAGTTTCATCTGCCAGAAGATGTATTCGAGGTGGTATTCGCAACTGAACAACAAGTGATAGTCGGAAGACTGCTTGTTGAAGAATTCAAACAGAACAACGGAACGCTCGGCAAGACAGAAATGTCATTATTCGCTAACAGATTACATGAAGGCACAGTTATGGAAATAATCGAAGATGTCGGACCTGTGAAGCGAACAAAAAAAGTCCAGATATCATACAACAAAAGACAGTTCTACGATCGTATATTGACCCCCATGAGATCAATGGGAATGATAGACTACGACATGTACAAAAAAAAATACCTAATATCAGAAAAGTTCAACAACTCAATGAAGAAAGTAGGAATGATGTGGATACAGGAAATAAACAAACCAATCCAATGATATCACACTCACGGGCCTCTCGTTTGACCTAACTTCTTCAAACCACCCCCCCAAAAAAGCGACAAAGAGAGGCCCGATATATTTTCATGTCAAACAATTGGGGAAAATGGACGAAAAGCAAGCAATACAACTTCTGAAAAAATATTCAAGCAGCGAGAAAGCCCTCAAAGGAGTCATGAAACACTCAGTTACAGTTCGAAAGTTCGCACTTAAGATAGCTGAGAAGATAAAATCAAAACATCCAGATATGAAAATAGATATGGATTTCATAAAATCTGCAAGCATAATCCACGACATAGGCAGGTTTGACTGTCCTCCAGGCAAAGACTCGTACAAACACGGAGTCATAGGTGCAGAGATACTCAGGAAAGAAGGTGTCGACGAGAGATTTGCTCATTTATGCGAGTGCCACGTAGGACCAGGCATACCAAAAGAAGATGTCAAAAGACAAGGATTAAACATCCCTGTCAAAAATTATCTGCCTGAAAATATCGAAGAGAAGATCATAACATATGCAGATAACCTTATCTGGGGTGACACGATACAACCATCAGAGAAAGTAGTGAAAAGGTTCACCGAAGAGATTGATGGAATAGTCGGTGCCCGTGCAAAGAAACTCAACGAAGAGATAGAGGCGTTGATGCAATGAATATCAAGAAAGAAGGTGAAGAATACTGGGTGGAAAGCAGTTCATCTAAGGGTAAGTGGTACACGGTAGACCCTAAAAAACCCTGGTGTGACTGTCCAGCATACAAATTCAAGCATATAAAATCCAAAAGTGCCTGCAAGCACATCAAAGCAGTCCGAGAGTATATAGAAAGGACACAGCAAGAAACTCTGGTCGATGAACAACAGAGTACAGATGCAGTCATCGCTTATGTCGAAAAAAACGGAGGATCTGTAGATTCCATAAAACTTGTCAACAAGTTTGGAGAAGATAAAGTCGACAGTCTGATAAAGCAAGGCGAAATCATAGAGAATAAAGGAAAAATCCAAATACTTAAATAATGATTCGACAATAATGATAGTGTGGAGGTGCGTAAATGGAAGCTGAAAAATTAGAGCTAAGATTCGAAAAAGTAGTAAGGAAAACAAAAAGCGGAGATGTACTTCAGGATGTCAAAGAAGGATACCTATACTTCGACACAAGCATCGATGCAAACGGAAAGAAGCTGGTGATTGAGAAAAGAGTAAGGCTAGACAAACCCGAAAGGATGCTCAATAAATTCGTCACGAAGCTTAAAGCACTCTCTGAAGAAGAATACAAAGAACAGAAATACTATGTCGCGAGAAAGAACCCTCCTGCAATAGATGTGCACTGCGTGAACGAAGAAGATGTCAACGACAAGCTTTTGCATTTATTCGAAGAGATCGCGCAGTTCAACAAGACAGGGAATGCAGCAGTACTTGCTACGGAAACCGTTGAATTCTAAATAGTTTTATTTCTGTATTTGTTTAGCGCAAT
>CAZXTQ010000008.1:0-24332 GCA_964643595.1 uncultured Methanosarcinales archaeon | reverse complement strand
GCATCAACACCGCTGGTGAATACGCCGGTGGAATTGTCGTATTTACCGTTTAGCTAACTTATTACATACTTAGAGCCAAAAAGTATTTATACTATCTACAATTTAGTGAAATCATGAAAAGAGGTTATATGTTCATTCTGCTGACTGCATTGGTCAGTGGCGTATCTATTTTTATGAATAAATTTGGAGTAAAAGGTATTGATCCTTACATATTCACATTCTCTAAGAACTTACTTGTTGCATTGTTCCTTGTATCATTGATTTTCATGTTCAGAGAATCAAAGACGTTCAAAGAGCTTAAACCGATACAATGGGGTAAGCTCATGCTTATCGGATTACTTGGAGGTTCTATTCCGTTCTTATTGTTCTTCAAAGGATTGAGCATGGCACCTAGTGCTACTGCTGGTCTACTTCACAAATCAATGTTCATTTTTATTGCGATTGCTGCAGTATTATTCCTTAAAGAAAAAATCAACAAAGTTTTCATAGTCGCAGCAGCTCTGCTTTTCGCAGGTAACCTAGTCATACTTGGTACTACTTCATTTTCTTTCGGCATTCCAGAACTGCTTATCATGCTTGCAGTTCTTTTCTGGTCTGCAGAGACTATTATTTCAAAACACACCTTGGTAGAACTGCCATCAAGTATTGTGGCTTTCGGAAGGATGTTTTTCGGTGTTGTTTTCATGCTGATGTTCCTTGCAGCTACAGGAAACATGTCAGGTGTAGCGTCGATAACTCTTCCTCAGCTAGGATGGATATTATTCACAGCACTGCTGTTGTTCGGTTACGTGACTTCATGGTATGCAGGTCTTAAGCTTGTCTCTGCAGCACGTGCAAGTTGTGTGTTGGTCCTTGGGAGTGCTATAACAACTCTTTTTTCATTCATTTATTCAGGTTCTGTCACCATTGCAGGTCTTGCAGGGAGTGCGCTTATACTTTCTGGAGTGATCCTGATAATTGGTTACTCTAAATTGATATCTAAGTTCAGGAATGTTCGACCAACTAAGAATTAGAAGGTAGCATAACAATTTCTTAAATATTACGATTCAACTTTCTCGACTGCATATCCATAATGTATCATTGCAGTGTCGCCGACCTTAGCATCTTTATACAATGCAGACACAATACGTTCATCCCCCTCATCCAGATATGCCTTGAAATATCCTCTGACTTCTTTGATAAGCTTTCCGGGTTTGACAACACACAATCTGCACACTATAGGAGGAAGGTCTTTGCTTAGATGTTCTTCATGTCTGTGCCAAAAGTATTCGCGCATGTTCTTGACAGTCCAGTAATCTTCTTTGCCCGAAACTTTCTTGAGTCCCTCTATAGCATGATCAAATACTTTTTCAAGATATTCTCGAGACATAGGAATATCTGTCTCGACAGCATTCTGCATTTTTTCGTACTCTTCTTCAGTAAGGGTCTTACGAAAATCAACAAGGACTCTTGCACAAGGGAATGAGTATCTTAAGAAGTAGACTTCAGGAAGCAGTGGAAGCATTTCAGCAGGTTTACTTTGCATTCTTTGTCGCCTCGCCCCATGCTTCAAGGCTTTTTAGGGCCTCGTCTTCAGGTATCTTCACAACGATTATCTGTGCTGAAACAAAAACATAGTCCCCCACAGAATAATCTCCATCTATAATCTTTGCCTGCCTGTTCTCGCCAGGATACTCTATAGTGGCCATATCATCCTCAATCTTGATTATTTTTCCAGGCATTGCTAAACACATATTATCACCAACATAATTAAGCAGCACCACTGCCGGTAACATAGACAATACCGACGTGAACATGTAATGACATTTCAATTAAATATGCACATCTGGCAAGAGATATCCCTTACAGGAATATGACCTCCTCCCCAACCTCAAGGTAGAGATATCGAAGGGTGGTCGACCAGAGAATTCTGAGACCCCAACCTCAAGGTTGGGGTATGGATTCTCTGTGTATCAAACATCACAAACCAAACCTCATGCTGTATTGGATTACCAATTGCGTGTTACTGCTCTTAGTAAAACATATAAACCTGAACCACCTTAAAAAACTTATGCTCTACATACTTGCTTTCGGAAACCCTTATTTAAATGAGGACAACTTCGCCCTAAAGATAGCTGACAGCATAGTAGAAGACAAGATAAAAAACATTGAAGTCATCAAGTGTGTCTCTCCCGAAGAGGTCATACACTACACCGAAAAGGATTTTGTTATCCTTGATGTAGTAAAAGACCTAAAAGATGTCATCCTGTTCGATGACATAGACAGGCTCAAAGCAAACAGCATCATTTCTCTGCATGACTTCGACTTGGGTTTCTTCCTTAAGCTGATGAAAGAGACTGGTAAGTTAGAAAAAGTGAATATTATTGGAATTCCTCAGCAAGGTAATGAAGAAAATATCAAAAAACAGGTTCTCACTCTGATTCAATCTCTAACTCCAAGAAGTGGGTAGAGCAAGAGATACAAGGATCATATGCCCTTATCAGTTTCTCTATCTCTGATTTTATTGTAGAAGGATTTTGGTCGAGTATCGTCGTGACATATTCTTTTATTGCTTCTTCCAGATGTTGCAGGTTCTGTGTCGTGGGTGTTGTTATGTCAGCATAAGTGCAGTAGCCTGATTCGTCAAACTTATATTTATGGAATAATATCCCTCGTGGGGCTTCGCATGCTGCAACACCTTCGCAGGCATAAGGTTTTACACAGAGTTCAGAACATCCTTCATCTTTGACTTGAAGATTTGATAATATTACGAATGTTCTGTTTATGCCTTCAAGAATCTCTAATGCTTGTGCAGGTATGTTCATAAAGGGATTATCCTGTCTTTCTTTTATCTTTGCAGCGTACTGCTGTGATTCCCTGGATAATAGATCAAAATTGTTGCACATCCTTGCGAGTGATCCTACGAAATAGCTCTTACCTTCTTTTGTCGCGAACTCTGCGGTGTTGCCTTCTGTAAAGTACTGCTTGAAGTGAGAATCATAATCTTTTGTAGGGAAGCATGCTCCATCTTCACACTTAACTATGGTATCCGAGTAAAAATAACTTTTTCCAGTCAATGCAAAATGTGATGCTGGCTTGCTAAAATCAGGGTATTTGAGTTCCATGAACAGCTTAACTGTGTCGATTGCATCCTGCTTGCATTCCTGGAGTTGTTTGATCAACCCTGTAATCTGTTCTTGATTAGGCAAGTGTGAAAATCCGCCCAGCACACAGCATATCGGATGGACATCTCTTCCTGCTAGTGTAAAAACAAGATTGTTTCCAAGTCTCTTCAGACGCAATGCTCTGTCGATGAGAACGCGGTTGGTCTTCGCCATCTCAATCGCTCCGTCAACTCCCAGGTAATCAGGTAAGGTCAAGAAATAAAGATGAAGGGCGTGGCTCTGTATTATCCCTCCAATATTCAGGACTTCTCGAAGTTTTCTTGTCTGGTCACTGACCTTCACACCGAACGCGTTCTCAACTGCCTTTAGTGCGGTGATTGTGTGAACGACTGAACATATGCCGCATATTCGGGATGCGATATGGCTTACGTCGTTGTATTTTTTCTCTTTAAGTATTCCTTCGAAATATCTTGATCCCTCTAGTATCTTGAGTTCTGCCTGCTCTACCTTTCCGTCAGTTATCTTCAAATGGAGCTTTGCATGCCCTTCTATCTTTGATACATGTTCAAGTTCAAGCTTTTTTGTCATCTTGAGTCTCCTCTTTGGATTGCACTTTTTCTGATTGTCCGGTTTCGACCTGATCGAATTCTTTTTCAGCGAACTTGCTGAGCTTGCTGCGTATCTCTTTCTCATCAAGACCCCATCCTTTTAGCAGTTTTGCTTCTGCTGCAAAGTTTGCAGTTGGAAGAGGTCCTCTGCACATTATGCAGGGTATGTCCTGTCGCGTACAAATTGCGTCGCATCCTCCATGAGTCAATGCTCCAAGGCAGACAATCTTCTGTGCAAGAAAACAGTCTTTTCCTCGTCGAGGGCATTGGTTGCATACAGGACCAGCAAATTCTTCTGTCTCTTTGCCTGTAAGATAGTTGTTTATGAATTCCATGAATTCTGTCTTGATTATTGGACAGCCGTACATGTAGTAATCGACTTTGACAAACTTGTCTATGGGCTGAGCTTCTATTGAATCTTCGAGCATCTGTTGGTTGTAGACATATTTGCCAAGCTGTTTGTTCTCTATGAAGTTCCGCATCGCAGGGATTCCACCGTGACATGCGCATGCCCCAAGTGATACCACCATTTTTGATTTGGCACGTATCTTCAGGAGTTTATCTTTTTCACTCTTTGTTGTGATAGCACCTTCAACAAATGCAATGTCGAAATTGACTTCACGGTTCTTCTGTTTGATAAGATGGAAGTATTGGATGTCAAGCTTTTCCATGAGTTCAGGAAGCTGATCAAGAAATAGTACTGTAAACTCACAGCCTTGGCAACAAGTGAATGAAAAAAAACCGACCACTGGTTTCTTGTTGGATCTTTCTGCCATAGCTTATTCATCTCTTTTTGTGATTTGTTGAAAATTGTCAAAAGTTATTCTTACTATAGTTTAAATGAAAATTTATAATGGTTTGGATTTTCTGTAATTACCATGTACCTTACTAACTGTACGAAAAATATTTCAGGCATCATTTTTTAGTTACCAAACTTCCAATGAGCACTCCACAGTGAAAATAAATGTTTATAAAGAATAAAATCAGGTTCAAAGATAAGTAAGTGAAATCAATTAGAGATTAAACCAGAAGTAAAAAGAGGCACACTGAATTTAGTCAGTGCATAAACTACAATGAAAGTATTGATGTTCGGTTGGGAGTTCCCCCCATTCAAAAGCGGAGGTCTAGGCACAGCCTGTTATGACCTAACTAAAGGTCTCTGCAATCATGATGTCGACGTGACTTTCGTAATGCCTATTGCTCCTGAAGGCGCCAATGCTGATTTTGTCAAGATTGTAGGGGCGAATAATTTCGCGAAAAAGGTCAAAATCCGACAAATCAGCTCTATTCTTACACCTTACCAATCATCAACCTCTTATTCTGAAGCACTCGGTAAAGTCCCCGGTTCTACCAATTACAAAGCCAATAGCAACGATGTATATGGCAAGAACCTATACCAGGAAGTATACCGTTATTCGCTTGCTGCAGCTGAGATTGCAGAGGAAGAAGAGTATGATATTATCCATGTACACGATTGGATGACCTACAAAGCAGGCATAAATGCCAAATCAGTATCAGGCAAACCCTTAGTCGCACACATCCACGCTACTGAATTTGACCGTACTGGAGGAAATCCGAACCAATTGATTGCTGATATGGAGTATGAAGGTATGAAAGCAGCAGATTTAGTCATAGCAAACTCAAATTTCACTAAAAGTAACGTAATCAAGCATTATGACATTGATCCAGCGAAAATAAAGGTTGTACATTGGGGTATTGACCCTGAGAATCCGCACTACAATATTGATCAGAGATCTCCGTTCAATGATGAAAAAGTAGTATTGTTCTTGGGCAGGATAACTGTCCAGAAAGGTCCTGATTATTTTGTTGAAGCAGCAAATAAAGTTCTAAATTACCTGCCTGATACAAAGTTTGTTGTTGCCGGTTCAGGTGATATGTTTGAACGAATGATCAACAGGGCTGATGAGCTCGGCATCCTACACAACTTCATGTTCACTGGTTTCTTGCGTGGTGCTGATGTGCATAAAGCTTTCCAGATGGCTAATCTGTATGTAATGCCTTCTGTTTCTGAACCGTTCGGTCTTGTGGCGTTAGAAGCTATGAAAAACAACACACCGATTATGATATCAAAACAATCTGGTGTGAGTGAAGTTGTTAATCATTGCTTAAAGGTGGATTTCTGGGATGTTGATGAGATGGCCAATAAGATGGTAAATACTCTAAAGTATTCAGAACTCCTTGGTGAATTAAAAGAAAATAGTTTCAGGGAAGTACAAAAATTCAATCTTAATGAACCTGCACGCAAGACTAAACAAATATATGAAAAAGCGATTGAGATGAGTAGATAATCAGATAGAGGATGATTAAAGCATTGTTGAGTACAAAAAAAAATCATACGAGGTTAAAGAAAGATGGTAAGTGTTTGTTTTTATTTTCAGGTGCATCAGCCGTTCAGGATGCGGCGCTACCCGATATTTGATATCGGTAAGAAGAGTAATTACTTTGATGATGAAAAGAACATAGAGATACTTCGTAAAGTATCCAGAAAATGCTATCTTCCTGCAAACGAGCTAATGCTCGAGCTTCTCAACAAGCATCCTGATTTCCGTATATCATATTCGCTTTCAGGTGTTTTCATGGAACAGTGTGAGAAGTGGGCTCCTGAAGTACTTGAAAGTTTTAAAAAACTTGTAGATACTGGCCGTGTCGAGATACTAAGTGAAACATATTACCATTCATTATCATATCTTTTCTCTAAAGAGGAATTCAAGGAACAGGTTGCACTCCATAAGGCAAAAGTAAAAGAAATTTTCGGCATAGTGCCCAGAGTGTTCAGGAACACTGAGTTGGTCTACAACAATGAAATTGCTAAATTTGTCGAAGATATGGGTTTTGATGGGATAATATCTGAAGGTTGGGATCCTGTGCTTGGATGGAAGAGTTCTAACTTCCTTTACAGGCCTAAGACAACAAGCAGGATAAAGCTGCTCATGAAGAACTATCGTCTTTCTGATGATATCGCTTTCCGGTTCAGTAATCGTGGATGGGAAGAATGGCCTCTTACGACTGATAAGTTTTGCAATTGGGTGAACTCATATAACGGTAACGGTGAATGTATAAACCTGTTCATGGATTACGAGACTATCGGGGAGCACCAGTGGGAGGATACAGGTATTTTTGATTTCCTAAAAAATCTTCCTGGTGAATTACTCAAAAATCCTGATAACAATTTCAAAACTCCAAGTGAACTGATAGACACTTGTGAAGTGAAGGATGAGATTGACTGTCATCAAACAATATCATGGGCTGACATAGAACGTGACCTGTCAGCGTGGTTAGGGAATCGAATCCAACAGTCTTCTGCAAGCAGGTTGTATCTTATCGAAGAGGATATCAAAAAGATTGGAGATCCAAAAATACTTGATGATTGGAGGAAGCTTCAAACTTCAGATCATCTTTATTACATGTGCACTAAATGGTTCAATGATGGTGACGTGCATAAGTACTTCAATCCTTATGATTCGCCGTATGATTCTTTTATCAATTTCATAAACGTGATGAATGATATAATCTTGAGGATTAAAGACGCTCAGGCTAAAAAGGGCATTACTACAAAAAGTGATGAGGTGACAGGAAGTGACGTGGGTAAGGCATGTTAAACGGCATACGAGCAAAGCTCGTGAAACTATGCAGAACTTGAAGAAGCGAAAGAATGCAGCCCAGAAAGCTGCTAACTCTTTGGATTCAGCGAGTGTAACTTCACGTAAGAGTCCTAAGAGACAAATGCCTGAAATATCTCCTGATAAATATTTCATCCTGCAGAATGGTGCTGCAATAAAGAGCATTGAAGATCTTGCAATGTTCATGGATACCATAAGTGATGATGTTTTCAATTTCCACGTTAATGAAGAAAAGAATGATTTTGCTAATTGGATTAAAGGAGTCTTTGATAACGACCCTCTTGCTGAAGCATTGATGTCTGTTAAATGCAAGAAGGAAAGCCAAATTGCGTTGCTTAAGCACACAGTGGCATCGAAGAGATGAGGGTAGAGGTGTTTTTTGATGGTAAGAGATTGTGAATTGGCCGGTGCTGAAAAAACATTAGCAGATGTACACACTGATAACATATTCAGCTTGAAGGATGGCTCTCAGGTAAATAACTTAAAAGAGCTGTACATGGCTCTGCAGAAAATGGATGATAGTACTTTCAGCCACCATGTTAATGATTCAAGACATGACTTCAGCAACTGGGTAAAAGATGTGCATCGTGATTACAAACTTGCTAACAGTCTGGAAGATACTAAAGATAAAAAAGACTGTGCTCACGTAATCGGTAACAGGATATATGAACTGCAAAAGACGATTGAACAGCGTAAGAGTATGGCATTAAAAGAGACTGAAATTGCTGCTGCAAGGCTTGAAAAGATACTTACTGAAGCTGCCCGTGCTAATTCAAAAGTTCTGTCTTCATCAGATAAGGATGTTGCAGGTCAAGGCTCTGAAGTAATCGTTACTGATATGGAAAGTGGAGCGAGTGAAGTAGTAAAGGAAAAGATAGAATCTCCGCTTCCTAAAAAGCCGTGTATCAGAAATGAGCCTTTCAGGCTAAAGAAGCATGAACCCTGCCTGAATGAAGATGAAACGTCTTTGAATGAATTGTTCAATATTTCAGGCGTTGATTCTGTTATCTCAATGCCTAATCCTGATGTAGATGATTCAGGACCTAGCGCAGAAGAATTGCTTGAAGAAGAATCTGCATCAGCAGACGATCAGATTGAAGAATTAGGACTTATCGAACACGAAGACTCTGTTAAAGAGCTTATTGAATTTACTGAAGAACCAAAGTTTCATAAGAAGTTCGCAAAGGAGATGTCGACAGTATTCACAAAAGAAGGACTCAGCGATTTCAAAGATGATATGAAAAAGATATTTCATTCAGGTAATGAGGCAGAGCATCGCTTCCTGAAACAAAAGCTGTCAGAGACCAAAGAAGATTCTGTTGAAAAGGAGGCAGACGATGTTGATGTACCTGCACCTGAGCCAAAAATCGTTGCAGGAAGTATTGAAGATACTATTGGAGTCGAAGCAGAACCGCCAAAGCCAGTGAAAGCTTCGGTCAGCGACAAAAAACAAGAGATGCTTTTGCATCTTAAGAGGGTGTTCAAATGACTAAGACAGGAAAAGTTCTGGGAGTTATCTCTATCAAAGGAGGTGTAGGAAAGACTACTGTGGTATCTAACCTTGGATCCACGCTTGCTAACAGGTTCAATAAGAGAGTTCTGTTGGTGGATGGCAACATATCTGCACCGAATCTTGGATTGCATCTGGGTGTTATTGATGCCAAAACCAATCTTCATGATGTGCTGTTCAGTCATGCACCTATCAAAGAGGCAATAGTTCAGTCGGATTATGGTTTTGATGTTCTCACAAGTGCATTGGCGCCGAAAAAGGACCAGCAGGGCCGTGTGAATCCTTACAAGTTGCATAACAGGCTTTCGCAGCTTAAGGAAGATTATGATTTCATAATCGTAGACTCTTCGCCTAACCTAAATGAAGAGATTCTATCGACGATGATCGCATCTGATGAGCTTCTTGTCGTGACAAGCCCTGATTATCCTACATTGAGCTGTACCATGCATGCCATCAAGGTCGCTAAGGATCGTAAGACGCCTATCAGGGGTTTGGTGCTGAACAAAGTAAGGGGAAAGAACTTTGAGCTTTCAGTAGATGATATAGAACAGACTACTGGAGTGCCTGTGCTTTCTGTGATACAGGATGATGTAAAAGTACTTGAAGCATTGTCAAAGACTGCTCCGGCATCATTGCATGCACCTAAGAAGAAGTTTGCAGTATCTTATGGTGAACTCGGGTCGATAATAACCGGCGACAGGTTCCATGATCCAAGATTGCGGTCTAAAATCAAAAGGGTATTCAAGAAGTGAATAGTAATATTCATCTTTAATTTTTCATTTTTCAATATTTGTTTTTAATTTTGTATTTTTGGGGTGGATTATTTGTCAAAAAGAGGTGCACAAGTCAGCATAAAAGCAGATTACATGTTCGAGGTATCTTGGGAAGTATGCAACAAAGTAGGAGGTATAAATACAGTACTGAAAAGCAAGATACCACAGACAACTGCTAGGTATGGTAATAACTGGTGTCTTGTAGGTCCTTATTTCCACAACAAAGTCAAAGGCGAATTTGAAGAGCGTCCTATACCTGATATATATCATGACATCGTGAATGACTTACGCAAATCAGGGCTGGTGCTTCATTATGGTAAGTGGTTAACCGAGGGAAACCCTAATGTGATTCTTCTTGATTTTCAGCCTTTGATGGCTAAGAAAGATGAGATCAAACGACTTCTGTGGGAGAGCTTCCAGATAGATTCTATGAATTCTGGTTATGAGTTTGATGAACCTACTGTGTGGAGTTGGGCGGCTGGTATGGCGATAGAGAAATTCGCCCGCGTCCATCCTGAAAAAAAGATAACCTGCGTATTCCATGAATGGCTGGCAGGTTCGGGTCTACTATATCTGAAAAGAACAGATAATATTAAGATAGGTTCTGCTTTTGTTACTCATGCCACTGTCGTAGGAAGGAGCCTTGCAAATATAGGTGTTGATCTGTATCACACTCAGGAAAAAGGAAATAACCTTCTTGACACGATGGATTTTGATAAAGTGGCTTATGAAAGAGGTGTGGCTTCAAAACATCAACTAGAAAAAGCCAGTGCGCACAATGCTGATGTATTCGCGACTGTATCTGAGATTACAGGTATTGAAGCAGAACATATCCTTCAGAAGAAGCCTGACATTCTCGTGCCTAACGGTCTTAATCTTGATAATTTTCCGACGATAGAGGAGAACTCTATCAAACACAAGAACCTAAGAGACAAGATATATCATTTTCTTCTGTATTATTTCTTCCCTTATTATCACATCGACATAGATAATACCCTGATCTACTTCACTGCTGCACGGTACGAGATGCATGATAAAGGAATCGATATCTTCATCAAGGCTTTAGGTAAGTTAAATCAGAAACTTAAGGAAGAGAATTCCAAAAAGAGTATCGTAACGTTCTTCTGGATACCTTCTGGAGTTAGAGGTATAAAACCTGAAATAGTCGAGAACAGTACTATGTTCAATGATATAGAGGACACTCTGAAAGATAATGCTCAGCACGTGATGTGGCGACTGCTAAGTACGTTCGTAGGTGACAAGCCTATCGTTAAAGAGACTATCTTTGACAAGGATTTCCTTGCTGAGATAAAAAAGAAAGTTATTAGGTTCAAGAGGGAAGAGCAATCTCCTCCTGTATGCACTCACGATCTTATTGATCCTAATGATGCAATAACACAGGCTCTTGCTGCTGAAGGCCTGACTAATGACAAAGAAGACAAAGTTAAGGTGATATTCTATCCTATCTATCTGACAGGGGCGGATGGATTGATTAACCTGAACTATTATGAGGCTATACAAGGCGGACATCTTGGTGTTTTCCCGTCTTTTTATGAACCTTGGGGTTATACTCCGCTTGAGGCTGGAGCTCTTGGTGTAGCTTCGATAACAACCGATCTTGCCGGTTTCGGAAAATACATCCAACGTAAAACCAAGGAGAATTGTCTTGGTATCTGTGTTCTAAAAAGGATGGGTGTATCGGATGATATTGTAATAGATGAATTGTTCAACAATCTATACACATATGCGACACTGCCCAAGAAAAAACGGGTGGATAATAAGGTCAAAGCAAGGAATCTCGCAGATCTTGCTGATTGGGATGTTCTTATAGAAAATTATATTCTGGTGCACAATATGTGCATAAACAAGACTTTTGATCATGAAGGTGGATGAAATGGAATTAAGAAAAGGTTATGTTGTTGAACGTTGGGTGATTATCGCTGAAAGCAGAGGTAAGAGACCGCATCAGTTCAAAAGTGATGATGACATATATGCTAATGATCCTGGTGGTGAGAAGTGTTTCTTCTGCCCGGGAAATGAAAGCATGACTCCTGACGAGATAGGACGGATTGATGATGGTAAAGGCGGTTGGAAACTGAGATGGTTCCCTAATAAGTTCGCTGCAGTAGACAAGAAAGGAGATCCTTCAATACACACTGACAATGATTTCTTCACGTATGCAAATGCGTATGGTAATCATGAAGTGCTGGTTGAGACGCCCGATCATTCCAAGCAGATGATTGACCTAAGTGAAGAGGAAATAATGGACATCCTTAAGGTTTATGCACGTCGTATAGATGAGTTGAGCAACCAGCCAAACATCAAATATGTATCTGTATTCAAGAATGAAGGTAAGAAAGCAGGCACTTCGATTGTGCATTCTCATAGCCAGCTGATATCTGTGAATATAATCCCTCCGCGTGTTCAGCACAAGCTTGATGCTATCAAGAAATTCCCGTCTTGTCCTTATTGTGAGGTAATCAAGAAGGAGATTAACGGAGACCGACATGTGCATGAGGATGATACCACATTCACTTTCACGCCTTACGCGTCGAGGTTCAATTTTGAGGTATGGATTTTCCCTAAGAGCCATTATAAGACTTTGAATGATTTCTCTGATGATGAAATGTTCGATCTTGCGTCAGCGATCAAAAGAGTGATGCGTAAGCTGAAAGAATTGAATGCGAGCTTCAACATGGTCTTGTACTATGCTCCGAAAGGTGAGGACCTGCATTTCCACATAGAAATCCTGCCAAGAATTGCTACTCATGCAGGTTTTGAGCTTGAGACTGGAATAATAATCAACTCGGTGAGTCCTGAAGACGCTGCATCTTTTTATAAGGGAGAACATAAAGAATAAAAACCACTCTTGTACCTTCAATTATGGTGATATTTATGACAGTGAACGAAAAGATATTCAAGGCGTATGATATAAGAGCAATATATCCTGATGAGTTGGATGAAGATACTGCTTACAAGGTTGGAAGGGCATTTGTGACATACCTGAAGTGCAATAAAGTTGTTGTCGGTCAGGATATGCGCAAGAGTTCTCCATCTTTGTTCGAATCGCTCGCAAGAGGTATCACGGATCAAGGGGCTGATGTAATTGACATCGGTTTCAGCAGTACACCCTATTTCTATTTTGGTACTGCAGATTCACCTGCAGGTATCATGGTGACTGCATCTCACAATCCTGCTAAGTATAATGGTTTCAAGATGTGCAGAGAAGGTACTATTCCTATCGGCGGTGACAGCGGAATGGATGATATCAAGAAGCTCGCGATAACAGAGACGTTCACTGATCCTGATAAAAAAGGTGAAATCAAGAAAAAAGATATAATGAAGGAATTCATTGAGCACAACCTGAAATTCCTTGACAAAAATCTCGATAATAAACTGAAAATTGTTGTAGATACAGGTAACGGAATGGGAGGTTACACTTTCCCTAAAGTCTTTGAACACATTCCAAATGTTGAGATTGTTCCCTTGTTCTTTGATGTTGACATGAGCTTCCCAAATCATGAAGCGAATCCTCTTAAAGAAGAGAACATCGCTGACATGAAGAAAAAGGTAGTAGAAGAGAATGCAGATTTCGGAGTTGCAATAGATGGGGATTGTGACCGTTGTATGTTTATCGACGAGAAAGGAGATCTCATAACTGCAGATATAATGACTGCCCTTATCGGCAAGGTTCTGCTAAAGGACAATCCAGGATCGAAGATTCTCTACGATCTAAGATCTAGTTGGGCTACAAAAGAAGTGATTGAAGAGAACGGAGGAAAACCAGGTATGTGCCGTGTAGGTCACGCTTTTATCAAGAAGCAAATGCGGGAAGAGGACGCGATTTTTGCAGGTGAACTTTCAGGTCATCTTTATTACAGGGATTCATTCACAACAGAGAGTTCGATAATATCGACAATACTGATAATAAACCTTATGCGTCAGGAAGAAAAAGCGCTTTCTGAGATGGTAGTACCTCTACACAGATATTTCCCTAGTGGTGAGATCAATTCTGAAGTAGAAGATAAGCAGGAAAAGATGGATGAGCTTGAAGCTATGTTCAAGGCAGATGCTAAGATCACATCGCATATGGATGGTATAAAGCTGGAGTTGGATGACTGGTGGTTCAATGTCCGTCCATCAAACACTGAACCTCTGCTTAGACTGAATCTTGAAGCCAAGTCTAAAGAGAAGATGGAGGAGATGCGTGATAAGATTCTCGCAATCATCCGCTCATGAAGATAGCTCATAAGATTCCGAAGCTGAACCTAATCAAGGAGGGTATTGATAATCCTGTAAGCATCCTATCGAACCGGATTGGCGGGTTTATTTTTCTTTCTGATCCTGTGATTTCTAAATATAATGGTCTGTTCGTGAACTATAACCTTCAACCATACGGAATAATTCATAATATAGGTCTGGCAAACAGTAAATATACTGAAATCCTAAATCACCTATCGCACATAGTGAGAAAACATAAGGATAATTCTGAAAAAATAGTTTTTCCTGAAGGGATAAACGGAATGATTTATGTTCTTTCAAAAAAAGCTGACATAAACATTGACTTTGACTGTCGGAAGATACATGACCTGCGCGGTTTCGGAAGAGTGTATCGAATTGATGTTGAAAAAGATAAGATATTTGTAAATTTCACTAAGCATACTGATGGACGTGATGATGATTCTGAAGATGTTGATGAGTTCAAGCTCTGCGTGATTGTACAGCCTAAAGGTTTCAAGAAAAAAGATTATATATTTGTGAATCAATGGTTGGAAAGTTATTTTAGTTATGATCATGGAAGGAAAGATTCTCCTTCGCACAGATATTTCTATCGTCCATTTGTCTTGTCTGCAAAAGACGTGTTGATTGCTGTCGGGAGGGATAAGCAGGAAGCCCTCGCTGAGCTTGACAAGCTAAAAAAGTATACTCAAGTCAAGAAAAACTATGCGCAGATAGATAATAAAAAAGATAAATCATGTGCTGCGGCTTTTGTCTGCGCGCAGGAATCTCTTGATTCTCTTAAGACTGTACATGAAGAAATCGTACGTCTTTTTGCAGGTTATCCTTGGTTCTTCCAGATGTGGTCTCGAGACGAGAATGTCTGTCTTGGAGCACTGATAAAGAAAAAAGAATTCAGCATTGTAAAAGATATATTATTTAGATATCTGGATAACATTAGTAGTGATGGTCGTTTACCTAATCATATACCATCACCTCATCTTGGTTCTTCTGATGGTGTTGGTTGGTTCTGGAAGCGATTAGGTGATTTCATCGAAGCAGTAAAAGCTGATGGAAAGGAAACTGAATATCTGTCTGCAAAGGATACTGATAAGATAAAGAAAGCTCTTACAGATTCTATCAAGAAGATTGAGAAGAATTATCTGAAAGATGGACTTATTTTCAGCAGGACCAAAGAGACCTGGATGGATACTGTCTGGCATGCAGAAGATGGTCGAGAGGGTTTCCCTATAGAGATTCAGGCTTTGCATCTCAATATGCTGAAGATAATTAATGGTATTAGCGGAGAGAAAAGATTCAAGGTCCGCGAGAATAAGATGAAGCAAAAAGTTCTTGAAATGTTCTGGAAAGATGGTGTTCTTGCTGACATGTCTGACAACCAGATACAGCGACCTAACATATTCATCGCGTATTATGCTTATCCTGAGCTCCTTTCACGTCGTGATTGGCAGTCTGCTTTCGAGCATTGCCTTGATAAGTTGTGGCTTGATTGGGGAGGTCTTGCTTCGATTGCGAAAGACAGTCAACTCTTCTCTCCCGAGTATACTGGAAAGGATAACCAGAGCTATCATCGCGGTGATTCATGGTATTGGATAAATAATCTTGCCGCGCTCTGCCTGTATCGCAATAATGCTATCAAGTTTGACAGGAAGATCAAGAGCATCCTAAGAGCAAGTACTGAAGAAATTTTATGGAAGGGTGCTATTGGACATAATGCAGAGGTGAGTTCTGCTTCGCATATGACTTCGGACGGTTGTTTTGCTCAGGCTTGGTCTGTTGCTATGTTCATTGAATTGGTTTTAGAGGTGTATGGAGATGAAAAGTGAATTCATAGATTTCAATAATTTCAAAAAAGATGATTATGATTCTTTTGTGCTCGGCGGTGATATGAGCGCGACTAACACGACACTAGCCATCATCGGAATCAAAGAAAAAAATATAACGCTATTATTCGGATTGAGATTCAAGAGTCAGGAGCTTGACGGAGTAGAAAATGCGATAAATGAAACTCTTAAACATGCTCATGAAAAATATGATGTAACAGTATCAAAAGCTTGTCTTTCTCCTGCTGGCCCGATAAATGCGAAAGGCGATTATTGTCAGATGACTAATGCAAATTGGTATGTGGATGCTAACAAAATTTTGAAAGAGACACTGCTTGATTCTGTTGCTTTGGTTAATGACTTTACTGCTATCGGTTTCGGCCTTGAATTCATGAAAAAAGAGGATCTTATAGAGATTGCTCACCCAAATAAAAAAAACACAGAGCCCATACCTAAAGCGCCTAAAGGAATAGTTGGTGCAGGTACAGGTCTGGGAAAGACCCTGCTTTTCTTTGAACAAGAAAAAAATACCTACATACCGAGGGGTTCTGAAGGAGGTAATGAAGATTTTCCTGTAACGGATTCTTTCGAGTATGAACTTATGCAGTTCGCTAAGGATCAACGCGGTGGCGAAGCGCCTTGCAGGTATGAAGATCTGCTGTCAGGGATGGGTCTTGCTCGCATATATGATTTCTTGCTTGAGATGGAAGTGTTTGACAGGAATGAATGGACAGAAGAGATTGAGAAAGCAGATGATCGTGCTGCTGCAATATCTAAGCATTCTAAAAAGTGTCCTATTTGCAAAAAGACATTCGAATTGTTTGTAAGGTTCTATGCTCGAGTCCTTAGGAACCTGGCATTGGACATACTTCCTCGCGGAGGATTATACATTGCTGGCGGAATAGCAGAAAAGAACATGGAATTCTTCACAGATGGCTCACTTATGAAAGAGTTTCAGATAAATTATGCGTACCATGAGCTACTCAAGGAATTCCCTGTATTCATAATAACCAACTACAACATCAGTCTTTTCGGTTGTGGAAACGTGGCAGCCAACTTCCCAAAACTAGCGATAAAGAAATGAAGCATAAGCAAGGACACCGTGAACTTGGGAGGCTTATCAACAAGCTCTTCCGAGTGTTATGAGGGATACAACAAAATTTGCTTTTGTGCAGAAAGCATGACGTAAGTTCTAGCACCCCCTCCGGGAAATCATCTCTTTCAAAAAAAGACTGCTTGGCCGAACCTCATATTATGTTACGAATTATGGTCTTGTCAAAAAAAAATCATTTCTCTTTTATCATTCCAACAACATCTGCAGTAGAATAAACCTTAACAGTTTCTTGTGCTTTTAGTCTTTTATCATTAGACCATATACCACACATGAGTTTCAATGATAAAGCAAAATAGAACGAGTCTTTATCATCAGGAGATATTGATCGAGCTTCAACCATAAATTTTGTTATCTCTTCTGCAGGAATTGTCGTTATAACTTCCTTCAAAGAATGCATTATGCCTACAAATTCTTCTTTTGTCCTGCACGTCTTTCTTAGTATAAGGTCTTCATATTTCCAGAATTCTGATATGATAAAATCTGGAGCGTAGAGGTTTAGGTTTTCATTAAACAACAATTCAGAAGTATAGCTGTCTTTGATTAAAGCAGCAAATAATATGTTTGCATCAAGAACCAAATCCATCTTAGTTGTTTTTATACTTCTTAGCCGCTTTAGCAGTCAAGTCTCTGCCTAGCTTTATGGCATCTTCTTCTGTGAACTCACTGTCTTTCGTGAATTCATTAAACTTTTCAAGCAGTATAAGTTTCCGTTTTATCGCTTCCCTTGCTACAGCACTCCAGTTGAGTTCAGGGAATCTGTCCATATCCTGTTTCAGATCTTCAGGCACTGATAATGTTATGCTGACCATATTGATACCTCCAGCCAATTACGTTTAATATGTTTAATACGTTTAAATATTTAAATGTTTCGAGATCAACTCAAACACCACTGACGCCACCTGCGAAGTTATCAGAACCCTCGCCAGTAAAGCATATGTATGATTGAAACATTCAAATAACAAAGAATTTGTCAATAATCTTTACGCAAGTCCTATCCCCGACCTAAAGGTCGGAGTATTACGGACTTGCAAATTGATTGACAAATTCTTTGGGATTAACGCTGACGGGCTAAAGCCCGGGGCATTATACCCCGTCTGCGTTAATAAGTTTTCTGCTGAAGCACCGCGTCAGCAGGACTCTAGAACCCAAATTCTGACAATAAAGACCTTCTCCTGCACGTTTTCCGCAAATCCCCTTCTTAAGCACTCTTGCTTATTCCCCTCTTTCTAACCTATTTTTCGTCTCTTAATGGTGACAACCAACCGAAACATTTATATACTTACTACTACACAGTACTAATTAGTTGGTTGGAGGTGATTAAGAAATGATATCAACACATATTATTCCAAAATCTATCAACATTCTTGAGCAGCTTCAGCACCCTAAAGGATTGTTCGTAGCCGCACTTGACAAAAGAACCCACTATTCAAGGCAGGCATGGATCCGCGATAACATATACTGCGCTTTAGGATTTGAAGCAACTAACAATCATAAAAAAGTCATCAAAGCGTACCAGGCTCTGCTTGACATATTCAAAAAACACGAATACAAGATAGACTGGGCCATTATTGAAAAACCTAATCACAAACACAAATACATCCACGCAAGATTTGACCCTGAAACTTTCGAGGAGTTCTCTGAAGATTGGGGTAACATGCAGAATGATTCTATCGGTGCTTTCCTTTTCAAAATAGGTGAACTGGAATCCAAAGGTATCAAAGTCATAAAAGACAAGTCCGATGAACGGATACTGCAGAAACTTGTGTATTATCTTAACTCTATTCAGTACTGGCAGGACAGGGACAACGGAATGTGGGAAGAGAACGAAGAGGTTCATGCTTCATCTGTTGGTGCTTGTGTTGCAGGTCTAAAAATAATTTCCAAGATTGTTGATGTTCCTCAGATTCTGATTCAGAAAGGTGAGGAAACCTTAAACCAACTCTTGCCTAGGGAGTCCGAAACAAAAGACGTTGACTTAGCCCTTCTGTCTTTGATCTACCCATATAATGTGGTGTCAGAGAAACAGAGGGAAGAGATACTCCAGAATGTGGAGGAGAAACTGGTCAGGCAGCGCGGAGTGATCCGCTACGCAACAGACTACTACTTCAACCGCGATGGAGAAGCAGAATGGACATTTGGTTTCCCTTGGCTTGCAATCATATACAAACAGTTGAACAGGCCTGACAAGGCTGCGTTCTACATGAGAAAGACATTGGAAGTAGTGAACAAAGCAGGTGAACTTCCAGAGCTCTACTACGCAAACACCGACGAGCACAACGAGAACACACCTCTCGGCTGGGGACAGAGCTTGATGGTTGTAGCATTGATGCAGGAGGAGTGAAGATGACATACAACACGTCATACAGCTTCACAGGGAACGATGTTCCTAAGAATAGGTACACGATACCTGAAGAAATTTATTTAGAAGAGACGCCAAAGCCTACAAAAATTGCTAAGATAGACCTTAAAAAACAAAAACTAAAACAGACAGAGCGTGATGATCGCCTAAACTGGTTCAGGAACCTTAGAGAAGAATGAACACCGACTACGATCAAAAACAAGATTATGATCATATATTTGATGAACCTACTGAAAAGCTTGTTCAGGAAGCCCTAGACTTTCAACTCATTGTAGACGATAGAGCTAGAAAGTTTATAGAAAACATCGAGATTAGGTACACTTATAATCCTATGCAAATCTTGGTCGAACTTTTTCCTGATTTCAATAAAAGTTCATACAGAAGATAATGCTTTCAACGCCAAGACGCATTTAATATTAGACAATATATAATCCTGTATTGTACTAAACCTATAGATAAGCGAGAATTCTTTGTCACGAACATCCATCTTGGCTAACTCGTTCTCTATGCCCAGTATTGTCTTGTTGAGTTCTATCTGCTTTTCAGTACTGATATAGTAATAGAAATCATGGAATTTCCTGACGGACCCACCTATCCTGATTATCAGGTCTTTTGTGTTTTCAGATATCTTCTCGCCCTCCAGATCTTGTGTTATGAACAGGTAATAGAGTGCAATATGACTAAGAGAATTGATCACTTCATAAAGATTATACTTTTCTGCACCAGGCACCTGTTTCTTGTTCAACAAGCGCAGACAAAAACCGACAAATCGTATTATGTTCTCGTATCGTTCTCTGCCCTGCACATAGGTTTTCCTGCCTTCATCTAAGCCATCTTTTACATAACTGTCAAACTCCATCAGAAGGAAGAATATTCTTCTTAATATCACCTCAAACTCTTTTTCTGATTGCAGCGATATGTCTTTGATAAGATAATAGTCATCTCCTTGGCTGACTATCTCCATCCCATGGAATCTTTGCACCAACGAAGTTATCTGCTCGGATATCAATGCTTTTTTTCCTGTCTCAAAATCTTTTGAATCATTCTTAGAATACAAGAAATTAATCTCATCAAATCCTGATTCGTAAAATGCTGTAAAGGTCTGTAGTATGGATTCTGTATCCATGCCTGTAACGTCCTGTTCTACGAGCTTTGTACCTCCAAGAGCTGACTCAGTGCCGAGTATCAATTTACTGCCTTTTTCTGTTATCTCTATCTCTGCCCCCGCTTCCAGTGCGCGCTTATCAACCCATTTCTTTGGTAGGTAGATAGTATAGCCTCCTTTGCCTTGCTTTATGAGCGTTCTTTTCATGCATATATTATAGTAAAAAGCCCACTTATAAATGTTTCCATTATTAATAGGGTTAATATTAACCTTAGGGAATACCTATTAATAACATCGCCCTTCTTACTTTCGAGTAATAACAATTACTGATTGATAACAAGTAAGCGAGGGAGCTTTGAGGGGTGGAAACACAATATGACAAACATACTGCAATACAATCGCACACTACTTGAACAAATCACTGAAGAGGTAGCATTCTATGCGCCAATCCATGAACAGACTGAAGATGCCGCGATCTGCAGTTTGCAGAATCTGCACTACAACGAAAAAAATGGACGGATAGTCCACCCTCCTGTTGATGATGTTGTCTCATGTGTTGATATTGAAGTCAGATACGAAAGAGCCGGAAATTCAAGATCAGGTTTCTGGCTTCCTCAGATGGAGTTCGCAGTGAAAAGACCAAAAACAAACAATGACAGTTGGGATAATCTTCCTTTCGGTACTCTCGAAGGTGATTTTATACTGCGTGACAGCCTTCAACAGTTCCTGTTTTTTGAAGTGAATAAAGTAAATGAAGAATTTAGAGGATAAACACCACGAGGTGAAGGAGAAAAATGACAAAACTAAACACAGCAAAAATATGCGAGTGCTGCATGACTAACGAAAAAAAGTCCAAGAATGCAAAGTATTGCATGGCTTGTTCTGAACACATCTGCAACATAGTATGGCAAAGAGTACATCGTGTTGATGCACGGTACAAGAAAGTATTCAAGTCACTTCACACAAAGCTGACCAAGCTTTCTGAAGAAGAATACTTCCTGCCTAACAATGTCAAAGAGATGATCGAGACAGAAGATATACAACCAAAGAAAGATTTTGAGTAAATATATTTTGGGATAAAAGAACAGAGTTAGGAGAATAAGATGTCAAAACAAAGACAATACATAAAGGAGAAACAAAAGCGCAACACTTCAACTATCCCTCTTGAATACCATGCAAATATTAGTCAGGCTGAAGCAGACACCATTCTTGCTGGCAAGGCCGAGTGGGATAAATATGCAGGTGACTCTGACGTGACAGTCATCGGTCCTGAACTGCACATTATGGATTCAAGAAATATGACAAGATGGAAAAAACCTATTGCAGTAAATGGAAAAGCTTTGATTGGAAAAGGAAACCAAGGATTCTATACAGGTATGGCTTACATCATCAGAGCTGAAGAAGGTGCAAATCCTAATTTTACTGGCCTTGAATTATTTCTCGAATTCGATGTAGAGATGAATCATCATCCTGGAATCGGTCCTCTTAACAGAAGGATGGACGAGATCGGTGCTGAATGGACTGAAATTCCAAATGGAAACAGAAAAGATTACATCTGGTAAAAATCATTTCTTTTCTTCTTTCATCGTGACCAGCCCTATACCCGATGCTGTGCAGTAAACCAAAAGCCTAAACAGTGAGTTAAAGCAATGCATCACAATGACGGTATATTCATCCTGCTTTGCTGAGAGCGTATGCCTTTTCATCTCGTATTCTGAGTATTCGTCGTGTATATTCATGAATGCTGGCACTGATCTCTTGAAGAGCCCGTCGTATAAGTGGTCCAGCGATCTCTTTACTGATTCAAAGTATTCAAAGTGTTCTTTGCTGAGTTTTTTCAGCTTCATTCCCTGTGTTGTCTTGCTAAGATAGTACAGCCTGCGATCCATCCAGTGTATGAGCATAAGTATTGTCCATTGGAATCCGTTTATCGGCTTGAGTTTCTTGGTCATCATCCTCATTAAAAGGTTTGCTGACCTTACTATTCGTTCTGTGTTCATGAGTGCTCTATCATAGTCCAAAGGTTTTTGTTTGTCTAATTGAGTAATCACATAATCAAGATCATCTTTAAGTATGAAAAACATCTGTTTCATGAGTATATCTGTCTTGTCTTCCTGCGGTTCTGATATTATCTCTATTACTGTCTCGTTCTCAGTGCTTTCTGTCAGCTCGAATCCTGTCAGCCTCTGCAAGATGGGCTGAAGTTGCTTGGAATCTATCTTAGCAGTTATTCTTACTTTATCGTATCCTGCTCTGTAATGGTTGACCAGGAGATATCTCAATGACCTATCATCCTTGTAGTCTGCTGTGATTATTGCTTCTTTCTTTATAGGATGTGCTGCTGACCTGAAGAGCAGTCCTTGGTCTGTCTCTTCTATGTCAATATCATCTCCTGATTTAAGGCCTCTTTCATCTGTCCATTTCTTTGGCAGATAGACTGTTGTGCCTCCTCCGCCTTGCTTGATCAGCCTGCGTTTCATAGCCATTTTCAAGCAGCATTTATTAATAAAACTTCCTATTTTGATATTATTGATATCATTAATATCAAATATTTATAAATAACAACACACTTCCTACTTTTCAGTAACAAACATCACCATACAGTACAAAATAATGCTTTGGTGTTGAGGAGTCAAGCAAAAATGAACACACACAAACTATGCGAATGCTGCAACACAAACAAAAGGAAGGCAGGTAATGCTAAGTACTGCCAGGCATGTTCTGACCACATCTGCAATATGATACTGCAGCGTGCGAACAGGATAGATGCTAGATACAAGAAGGTTTTCAGATCACTACACGAGAACATCGTGAAGCTATCTGTCGAGGAACCATTCCTCTCAAAAAACCTGAAAGATATGCTTGATACAGAGCAGTTGAGTTAAGTTAATAAATTATTTCAAAAATATTTTCATTTACCTTATCCTTACCGCTTCCAGATTACGCGGGGCTACTGTCTCTATCCTGTACTGCCGATGAATAGAGCTGGCCAAATCAAGGCATCGTGAATTCTCGCCGTGATTTATGATCACTTTCTTAGGACGTGGTGTCAGTTTTGACATAAAATTCATTAATTCGCGTCTATCAGAGTGTCCTGTGATCTCTATCTTATGGACTTCCATCTTTATGTGCAGTATGTCGGGTTTTCCTGTTTTGTCAACGTTCATAACGATATCTTTCTCGCCTTCACGTATCCTCTTACCTAATGAACCTTCAGGCTGATAACAAGAGAACACTAACGAATTATGCGGATTATCAGCAAGCGCTTTCAGGTACTCAACAGATGGACCGCCGACTAACATTCCGCTAGTCGCAACAATCAGACACGAACCAGATTCCTCGATAACCTGTTTCCTTTCTTTAGGTGAACCTATCCTTTTGAAGATTGGAGAAAGGAATGGATTATTGTCCTTATGGAATATCTGCTTGCGTACCGAAGCATTCAAAAATTCTGGGTATGCTGTGTGGATTGCTGTGATATCCCATACCATTCCATCGATATACACAGGAATAGATTCCATCTCTCCTTTACGAATCATCTCTTCGATCAACAATAAGACCTCCTGTGCTCTTCCAGAGCCCAGTGTAGGAACTAATATCTTACCTTTGCGAGCTACAGTATCCCTTACAATGTCCTTCAACAACTGATCCTGCTCTTTCACAGGAGGCAATACATTATCACGGCCACCATAGGTTGACTCAATCATCAAGGTCTCAAGTCGTGGAAATTTTGTCTCTGCCTGTTCCAATAACCTAGTTCGGGCATATTTCATATCAGCAGTGTACAACAGATTATGCAAACCATTTCCTATGTGAAGATGTACCATCGCGGATCCCAGAATGTGTCCTGCATTATACAAAGTAATACGCACATCAGGTGTAACATCAGCGACTTCTTCGTAATTAAGACAAATGGTGTGCTTGACCATCTCTTTGACTTCTTCTGATGTGAAAATAGGTTCTTTTCCTTCACCCCGCATAATCTTAACCATATCTAGATGTAATAATGACATGATGTCTCGTGTAGGAAGTGTGCAATACACAGGTCCTCGATAT
>CAZXTQ010000007.1:3655-25441 GCA_964643595.1 uncultured Methanosarcinales archaeon | reverse complement strand
TCTGCTCTTGCTCGTATGGGTAAGATGGAGTTTGAGGTGGTGGAGGGTTATTGGCTTTCTGTCGGTTATCCTTGGAACTATCTTGAGGCTAATGTTGCTATGCTGCGTATGATTGAAGAGCACATTATCGACAATTCAGCAACTATAGAAGACGGTGTGACTATCAAAGGTGATGTTACTATAGGTAAGAACACGGTTATCAAGTCAGGAACTTATATCGAAGGTCCTGTCTTCATAGGTGATAATTGCACTATCGGTCCTCAGGCTTATATCAGGAAAGATACGATAATAATGGAAAACGTGAATTTGCGTGGTGAAGTCTATGATGTTGTCATCATGGAAGGCACTACTGCAAAACACCCTTGTTATCTTTCACACTCGGTTATAGGGCCTAACTGCAATATAGGTTATGGCACTGTTACTGCAGACTACCGCCATGATGCTGGTGAGAACTGGACTGTGGTCAAGGGTATTAAGATAAATTCTGGTCGTCGGAAGCTTGGTGCTTTCCTTGGTGAGCGGGTGCATACTGGTATTGGTACTTTAATCTATCCGGGCCGTAAGATTTGGCCTTATTGTACTACTCTGCCTGGCGAAGTGGTTACAAAGGATGTAGAGACTTCTGCTAATATGACAACGGACAAGAGGTAAATGTAATGTGTGGCATCATAGCTTATGTTGGACCTAAGAATGGTTCTGAGATAGTTGTCGAAGGGTTGAAGAAGCTTGAGTACCGTGGTTATGATTCTTGGGGTATTGCTTCTAAAGGCAGTCCTGGTCTTGCTATCGAAAAGCAGGTCGGTAAGATATCTGATTTTGATGGAGTTAAGAAATTGCCTGTCGCTTCTGTCGCTATAGGTCATACGCGTTGGGCGACGAATGGTTCTGTTACGCAGGCTAATGCACATCCTCACACTTGCTGTAAAGGTCGTGTTGCTGTCGTGCATAATGGTATCATCGAGAATTTCCAGGATCTTAAGAAGGATCTTTACGAACATGATTTTAAATCTGAGACTGATACTGAGATAATCGCGCATCTTGTGGAGGATGGTATGGAATCGGGTATGGAGTTCGAGACTGCTGTGAAGAATGCTTTGACCAAATTAGAGGGTCGTTTTGCGGTTGTTGCCATCCATGCTGATTCTGATAAGGTGATTGCTGCAAGAAAGGGCAGTCCGCTTGTTGTTGGAATAGGTGAAGACGAATATTTTGTCGCTTCTGACATCCCTGCTTTTCTGGAGCATACAAATTCAGTTGTGTTTTTGGAGGATGGTGATGTGGTCACTATAACTGATAGGATAGACTATTCTGATTTTAAAGGTGGTAAGCTTGTCCGTACTCCAACGACAATAAGTTGGAATGTGGAGCAGGCTTCACTTAATGGTTACGCGCATTACATGATAAAGGAGATTCTTGAACAGCGCGATACTGTTGGTCTTGCAATATCCCAGGAGGATGAGAAGATTCTTAAGGTCGCGAAGATGATTAAAGATGCTAACGGCACTTTTTTTATCGGTTGCGGTACTGCGGGCAAAGTCGGTTCAGTGGGCAGTTACATATTTTCTACTGTGGCAAAAAAGCATGTGAATGAGGTTGTTGGTTCTGAGTTTCCGAACTATCATCATTTCCTGACGGACAAGACTTTGCTTGTCTGTATCTCTCAATCAGGCGAGACTGCTGACACTCTTGAAGCGATTGAAGTCGCTAAAAAGAAAGGTTGTAAAGTTGTGAGTATTATTAACGTCATGGGAAGCACCATGATGCGAATGAGTGATGAGTACATCTTGTGCAACTCTGGTCCTGAAAAAGCAGTCTGCAGTACTAAGGTAACTACTGCACAGATTGCACTTCTTACTCTGCTTGCTTATGCTTGTGCAGGCAGGTTTGAAGAAGGTAAGCTGATACTTAATTCTGTTTCAAATAAACTGAACGTGATGCTTGACGACCAGTATGTTGATGAGATAAGATATCTTGCCAGGAAAGTTGCATCATACGAGAGTATGTATCTCATAGGGCGTGGAGTCAATTACCCTATTGCTCTTGAAGCTTCTATCAAGATGCAGGAAGTTCCGTATATTCACGCAGAAGGTTTTGCTGGTGGTGAGTTGAAGCATGGTCCTATCGCTCTGATAACTGATGGTACTCCTTGCGTTGCTTTTGTCGCTAACGATGATGTGAAGAACGAAATACTCATCAACGCTCTGGAGATAAAATCAAGAGGTGGTTACATTATCGGTGTAGCTCCCCAAGATAACGACATCTTTGACTTCTGGGTTCCAGTTCCTGATCTAGGCATCGCATCCCCAATAGTTAACATAATTCCAATCCAACTCTTATCCTACTTTACAGCATTAGAAAAAGGTTGCGACCCTGATAAACCAAGGAACTTAGCAAAATCCGTAACAGTAAAGTAAGAGACACGGATTTTCTAAGCTACGAACGTCAGTGAGTATGCTTGGCGAAGAGTGTGACGGTTAAGTGAACCCAAAACCCGTGGCTATTATGAAATCCTCTGCATATTGAAAAGATGGATGCTGCCCCTGGCGACTCTATCGTCAAAATAAATCGGTTTCAGAAGTTAGCTCGACGTAAAGATTCGGTGTAGAACATCTATAGTCGCGGCGCAGTATTCATCTTTATTACACTCAATAGGATTTCATAATAGCCTTAGAAATATAAATCTTTATAAACAAAAAACACTTAAACTCCTAAAAAGGTGCTATTATGGGAGAATTTGGATTATTCGGTGATGATGACAAACCAAAGAGAAAGAAGCTTCCGAAAGATATTCGTATGATGGTTTGGCAAAAGTACAATAAGAGTTCTATGACTGGTAAATGCTATTGTTGCGGAACACCTATAACTTATAGAGATTTTGATGTGGGCCATAACAAAGCAGTGTCAAAATACGGAAAGGATAATATTTCAAACTTAAGACCTATCTGCAGACCTTGTAACAGAGGGATGGGGACTGGAACTATTGAAGCATATAAGAAAAAACATTTCTCTAAACCAGTAAAAAAAGTCAAAAAAAGAGTCAAAGTTGGAGAAGATATGTTTGGAAATCCCGAGTATAAAACCAAGTGGGTTGAAGATAAACGTAAGAAAAATAAAACCACTAAGAAAAAAACAGTCAAGAAAAAGACTGTAAAAAAGAAGAAAAAAAGAAAATCGAACAATATATTCGATTTAGGATGGTGATGTAAATGGCAGATTTTATTTCAACAATATTTCCCAAGCTGGTATTTGTTATTATCATTATTGCAGTCATAATTGGGATTTTGAAGATGTTCAAGTTGGATAAACCTCTGAAGAAGTTTTTCAAGAGTCTAACAAAGAAGTAATTGTTTTATTTGGGGATTAAAACCCCCGCAACCTTTAAATACTCCTTCTCCTTGATTACGCAAATTAACTTTGGGGTGATATAACTATGGCATATGATAATGCTATGTTGGCAGCTATGGGGGCTATGTTCGCTGTTGTTCTTGTTGTTGGACTTGCTTTCTATATCTATTCCGCGTTGGCTTTGATGTTCATCGCGAAGAAGACTAAGACAAATAATGGTTGGTTGGCTTTCATTCCGATCGCTAACGTTTACCTGATGACCCAGATGGCTAAGAAGCCTGCTTGGTGGACTTTGGCAATATTGCTTGGCTTTATACCTTTCATAGGTGGCTTGGCAGTCGGTGCCTTCAGTATCTATCTGTTCTGGATCATTGCAGAAAGGATTGGCAAGCCTGGTTGGTGGAGTTTGCTTCTCATGATACCTATTGTGAATTTGGTAATAATGGGTATAATGGCTTGGGGCAAGTAAAGCCCATTTTTTTTCTTTTTTAACTGTTTCTGGGCTAATATAAAATTCTCAACATATTGAAAAGATGAGTGTTGCCCCTAGCGACTCTACTACCATAATAAAGCGGTTTCAGAAGTTACCTCAACATAAAGATTCGGTGTAGAACATATGTAGTTGCGGTGCAGTATCTATCTTTATTACACGCAATAGGATTTCATAATAGCTCTCTTTCTGATAACATTTATATACCTAAAAGTACCAAAAAAGTCAGGGGTTAGATTTTTGGTAGATGAACATACTTTAGATAGGAGAGTCTTTCTTGCGTCTTTGGCAGCTGGAGCGACAGTGTTCTTATTTCCGAAAAGAACTGCTGGCAGTTGCGTCTATGATGACGGGAAACAGTTGAATAGGTGTTATTCAGGTATTTATAACACGATAGATTTGATATCTGGATCTGATAGTCTGGCAGATAATTGGGCTGCGTGCACTGAGATGGTTCTTGGTTACTGGGGTGTTTGTATGAAAAAAGACGCCATTTTGTCGAAGCGTTATGCTAAGTCTGTGATTTGGGCATCTCAAGACAATAGGCGGCAGCACTGGCTTTCAGAAAAGCTCAGTGATGGTCTTCTTCCGTATAAACCTGATAGGGATATAAACGTACTTTCTTATGATCGTCTTGAATCTATTATTTCTACTGATTTGAATCAGGACTATCCATTGATAATTGGTAACGATTCTGAGGTGATGGTGCTGACTGATATGTATTACGTAAGAGACAGTTCAGGTCCGCACATAAAATCTGCTATTGTCATAGATCCGCGGCCGGGTAAAGGTAAGCGTGACTTGTGTGCTGTGCGCATGGTGAAGTCCAGCAGGCGTGATTGGCGCTGGGAAATTAATGATTATTATTGGCGGAATATTGATTATGTTTTGCGTATAACTGTTACGCCTGATAAACGGATTGGGGAAACTGATAGTATTATTAACAACACAAAGAAAAGATGAGGTGATATATTTCACCACATTAGTATTAATATGTGTTTTACCATCTGATTCTGCAGAAAGAAAAGATAGTTTTCCGGGATGTTGAGGGAAAAAAGAACCTGTCAAAATTAGTCTGAGATCTTTTTTCTCAGAGAGTTTTCAACAATAGCGAGAGCTCTGTCCTAAAACAACTGGAGGTAAATAAAATGAAACAAATAGCAGGAGCTATGCCAAGATTGGGAGAATTCATTTCGACGATGCAGCCTGATTATGCGACGATAGATGATATGATGGAAGCACATCACAATCACACGGTTGCAGAGATAAAGCATGATGGTTACAGGGTGCAGGTTCACAGAGGAAAATCTTCGCTGAAGATATTCACTCGCAACGGCAATGAGCTAAACTATGATTGCTATCCGGATGTGGTTCAGATGGCAAAGGACTTGCCAACCTGTATAATTGATGCAGAGCTCGTCGGAGAAGGTAATAATCACAAGGAAGTATTTGACCGGGTCAAGCAGAGGTTCAGACGGCCTGGAATCAAGCAGGAATCTGTAAAGAAGTATCTTGACAGTAACATAGTTTGTGATGTGCCGTTGAACCTTAGAATATTCGACATGATGCGGTTTGAGAAGAAAGGGCTTTTACATCTTCCTTTCGAGGAGCGAACTTCTTATGTCGAGAGCATTGATGTACCTGGTATTGTTCCTGTAGATCAGGCACATTTCTGGAACCGTGATAATCTTGAAGAATTCATAGATGATATTTTTGTACGCGGTCAGGAAGGTATTGTCTGCAAGGATCCGTCTTCAAAATACATGTCAGGTCATAAGGGTATTGAGTGGGTCAAGTTCAAGCGTTCTGAGACCTTGGATCTTGTAGTCGTGGGTTTCTATAAGGATGAATTCATGAAGGATCTTCCTTTCACAGGTGTTCTTGTCGCTTCTTACAATAATAATACGGGTATGTATGAGACTCTTGGTAAGATCAGCACGACAAGGAATATGCTATCGAGTGAGATATATGATGTTGTTCAGGATAATATGACTCGGGAGAGCAGTAAGAAAGTTGTCTTTTCCGAGAAGCTGGAAAGACAGGCTTACTCAAGGTTTGTTCCTGATATGTACATTAATCCTGACCATTCTGTTGTTCTTGAGGTGAAGGCGATGAACCTGAACTATAATGATAACTGGCAGACATGTGGAGAAAAGGGGGGTAAGGCTTTCAGCATGAGAATAGGTTGGGCAAACCAGCTCCGTCCTGACAAGAGTCCAAGACAGGCCACCACCACTGAGACGATAAACAAACTTTACAAATTTCAGGGGGTGAGAGGATGAGCCGATTACTAATGAAAAAACCACAGGACAAAGACATTCACTCTAAAGTTCGACAATATGAAGCTGACATTACCCAGTTGTTGAGAGACACAGGACGGCAAGGGATAGATTCTCTTATAGACTGGCTGGAGACTGAGACTGATTATTTCAATGCTCCGGCCAGTTCCCGTCCTGATTATCATGGGTGTCATCCGTGCGGTCTTGTGGAACACTCTGCAAATGTCTATACGATATTTCTTCAGAAGGTAATGCAGTACAATCTTGACGTTGCTGATGACGAAGTGGTCATAGCATCACTTCTCCACGACGTGTGCAAGGTTAATCAGTACAGGCCTAATAAGCTCAAGTCTGGTAAGATGTCTGAGGCTAAGCCGTATGTCATTAAGGACGACCTTCCTGTAGGTCACGGCGAGAAATCGCTGTATCTGGTAGGTAAGCATATAGACTTGACAGGTACCGAGGCATTGCTCATAAGGTGGCATATGGGGCCATTTGATGAGTCTTGGCAGTTTTACGAGAACAAGGTTGGTAACGCTTGTCCTGCAATCTATGCTTTCCATAATTCTGACCAGGAAGCTGCTAAGTATGTGGACAGGAAAGGCTGAGAAAAGATAAGAAAAAGAGTGTTTGTTTAGCTGTTATTGGCAGTGCTGCCGCCGCGACTTGCGTGTCTTCCAAAAAGAAATTCCAAAAGGGTTGCACTTCAGGAATATTAAGTAATGTTCGCGCAGCGACCAACTGCTAATTCTTCGGTTAGCAACTGACTAGGGTGTAGCCGCGTGGCAGTACTATCATTATTGAGCTAAACAAATACGAAAAAACAAAAATATTTTTTATTTGTATTTTTTATTTTATTTTTGTTTTCAGAGCAGCATAACTCCTTTTTCTTCCATCTCCTCTACATGTCCTTCTGGCCACACGCTTGACTGGACTTCTCCGATGTGTGCTTTCTGCAGGAGGAACATGCACAATCGACTCTGGCCGATTCCGCCACCAACTGATAATGGTATTGAACCAGAAATCACTCCGCTGTGGAAAGGCAATTCTTCACGTTGAGAAAGTCCATGCATTGTAAGCTGTGCTTTCATGGTGGAAGCATCAACCCTTATGCCCATCGAGGATAGCTCTAATGACTTTCCGCGGACACCATCCCATACGATGATGTCGCCACAAAGGCCTCTTTTTCCGTCGACAGTCTCAGTCATCCAATCATCGTAATCAGCAGCCCTTACATCGTGTGGTTTTCCAGATGCAAGCGGGTGGCCTATACCTATCAGGAACACTGCACCATGTTCTCGAGCAATCAAATCTTCTCTTTCCTTAGCGTTTAATGAAGGCCATCTTGTTTCCAGGTCTTCTGAGTGTACGAATGTTATTGAAGAGGGAAGTCTTTTCTTGAGCACAGGGAATTCAGCAGATATCTTGTCTTCTGTTGTAAGCAGTGCTGAATAGATCTTTTCGACGATTGATTTCAGGAAGTCAAGGGTTCTTTCATCAGCAGTCATTACTCTTTCCCAGTCCCATTGATCGACATATACTGAGTGTATCTCGCTGACATCTTCATCCTTGCGTATTGCGTCCATGTCAGTGTATAATCCTGTCCCTGTTGCGAATCCTTTCTTTCCAAGTGTCATGCGTTTCCATTTCGCAAGGGAGTGCACAATTTCAACAGGCTTGTCGCTAAATTTTGTGCTGAATGATACTGGAACTTGCGTCCCTGCAAGGTCATCTTGCAGTCCGGTGCCTACAATCAAAAAACGAGGCGCGGTTACTCTATGCAGACATAGCTGTGATGCCAGTTCTTTCTGGAATATATCTTTCACTCGCTTGATGCCTTTCTCTGTCTCGAAAAAGTCAAGCTTTGGTTTGTATTGTGTTATTGTCTTTTGTTTCATCTCTCTTCACCCTCCATGTTGGAATTTGATATAAAAACGGATAGTGAAATGATTTAAATAAATATTCCAAAAATAGTAGTCAGAACAGCCAAAAATAGTAAAATTTATATATAATATGGGACAAGTGTGCCATTATGGTATACCGACCAGACGAGAAGGACTTAAAGATTCTTGATCTGCTCAAACAGCAGGCTGACCTTACTACGCGGCAGATTGCCAAAAAGACTCTTCTTCCGTCGACGACAATCAACAACAGGATAAGGAAACTGAAAAAGGAAAAAGTCATCAGGAACTTCACTATCAATCCTGATTACAAGGCGATAGGCAAAGGTTTCGTGGCATACATACTCATATCTGCAAGTCTCCAGCAGATGAAACAGAAGCATAAGACTCAGTATGATATTGTAAATGAACTGAGAAAATTCGACTTCATAGAGCGTGCAGACATAGTTTCAGGCGGCACAGACATCGTTGCGATAGTAAGGGTCAAAGACGTCGAAGAATTCGACAAAATATTATTAAACAAGATTCAACTCATAGAAGGTGTAGACAAGACGCAGAGCTTGATTGTGATACATTAAGTTCATCACAATTTAATCACTTATAAGTAATTAAAAATAGAAACATTTATAAATTGCTGTTTCCTTCTACATAAAAAAGAGTTCTGATTTAGGTTTTTTTTTGGGGGATATAGAATATGTCGGATGAACCGCTTGACAATAGAGTACTATTCATGATTAAAGAGGCTTTAAACTTCTCTATGACTTCAGTACTTGATAGAGTTTGTAATTCATATGGGTTTGAAGAAGTGTCATCAGGGTGGCAAAGGCAGAATCAACTGTTGCCCGTTCTTAGTATTATTAATTTGGATGATATTGTGGTGACATATGATTCTCAGGGTGCTGATAGGGAAGATTATGTGTTTAGATTCTCAATTGAGAAAAGGGAGGTTGAGATGACTTACGTGTCCGAAAATAAAGAATCGACATGGAAAAAGTATCGAATACCTCAAGTAGGAGGGGATTTTATGCTTGCGTTTTCAGAACTTGTACGGAATTTTCAAAAATCTCAAGATAAAAATTCAGGTATTCTAATAAATATGTTGGTACCTGGATACGATCTTTATTCTGTTTTATGTCAAATTATTGATCAGGGTGACCTTAAAGAGCAATTCGAGAAGTCAGGCCATACGGAATATATGGTATGATATTCAGGTCATTGTTGATATTGATAACATATTTTCTTTTTGTTATTTGAGCTGAAGCTTGACTATATGTGCCATCATGTTGTCCACTTGGGAATACTGCGATTATATCTATTTCTTGTCCATTGACATCAAAAAATGTTCTTGTCCCGCTATCTAGTTTCACTTCAATAACTGGACCTCCTGGAAGGTATCGCCATGATTTGGTATTGTGCTGTCCGTTTTTTGTTGCAGGTGCATTTTTTATCATTTCAGGAAGTTTGCTAATCAATTCTGCTCTCAGCATTTCATTATTCCTAAGTTCAGTTTTTGCTTGATTTGTGCACCTGAGTTTGTATGCTTGATTATTATCAGGATTTCTGTAATTGTTATGGTCTGGTTGTATAAGTTCCTTTAGTTCTTTTGCAGATTTTTGAAGTTGTTTTATGATATTTTCATCTTCTTTCAGAAGTGTTATTGCGATTTTCATCTCTTCAATTATTGTTTTTATATCTGGAGTTTCTTCTCTATCGAGATATTCTTCTATTTTTCTTATTTTTTCAAGTAAAATATTGTTTATTTCGATTATTTTTTGAAGGTTATTTTTTGTGCTTTCAAAAGTTATCAGGTTTTCACTTAGTCTTGTCAATTCATCAAATTTAGTTTTTATTTCGATGCACATTTTATGGATGTTTTCTGTCATTTCAAGCAATTCTTCGAGTGGTGTTTTTGTTTGGCTGCGGCATTGATTTTTTAACTGCTTGATTTTCTTCCTTAGATTTTTAAACTTCTTGATTTTGTGAGTTGCTTTTTTATTTTTATCATTTATTAGGTGTTCAGGAAATTTTTCGAGCTCTATAAACCATTTATCTGTTCCTTCTTTCAAATCTTTATGGTTATCTCTCAGTTGGTTGCAAACGTAGAATCCGATTATTTGAGGAATTTCCCTGCGGATATTTGAAAGCTCTTCTTGAAGCGCAGGTATTTGTTCGGCTATTTTTAGTTTTTTTCGATCAACTTTCAGTTCAGCAGCGATTTCATTGTCTGCTTTACGTGACCATTTATCAAGTCTATCGAATAGAATCATCAATGCTGTAAGATTTTTTGCAATCTGATTTATTATTGCCATTTTTGTCAAGTGTTTCTAGAAGTATAAATAGTTTTCTCACATTTCCTCAGGAGCTTTCATATCCAGCAATTCAAGTCCATTATCAAGAACTTGTCTTACACAATCTATAAGCAACAACCGCGCAGCTCTTTTGTCTTCATCTTCTTCGTTTATGCAGGGGCATGCGTGATAGAATTCATTGAACGCACGACCAAGTGAAAGTAGATACTGTGCTATTATGTGTGGACGATAATTATCGCCTGCCTCAATCACTTTTCCAGGATATTCTGCCAACAACCCGACCACGTCTTTTTCTGTGTCGTGATTCAGGGATTTGAAATCAACTTCTGTTGATACCATCATACCGCTATCCGCAGCCTTCCTAAGTATCGAACAGGCGCGTGCATGTGTGTACTGCAGATATGGTCCTGTATCCCCATCGAATGAAAGACTTTCTTGTTTGTTGAAGGTGATATCTTTTATTGCATCGGTCTTTACTAAGTAGAACTTGATCGCACCTATTCCTATCATGCGTGCTCTGTCATGCACTTCCTGTACATCCAGCTTATCGTGCCTTTTTAGTATCTCATCTTTTGCAAGCTCTTCCATCTCGAGCATGAGGTCGTCTGCATCTACGACAGTCCCTTCTCTTGATTTCATCTTTCCGTCGGGCAGGTTTACCATTCCGTAAGCGAAGTGGTGGCATCCTTCTGCCCAGGCATATCCCAATTTCTTAAGTAGTGTGAAAAGGACTTTGAAATGATAGTTCTGTTCTGTGGCGACGACGTATAGCATCTTATTGAAGCCAAAATCTGAATGTCGTAGTTGTGCAGTGTAAAGATCCTGTGTCACATAGACACTTGTGCCGTCAGCACGTAATAGTATCTTCTCACCGAGACCTTCTTTTTCGAGATTGACAAATACTGCACCATCATCTTTTTTATTGAAAATACCTTTTCGAAGACCTTCGGTCACGGTCTCTTTTCCGCCTGAATATGTTTCGCTTTCATAGTATTCTTTGTCGAACTCTTGCATGCCGAAGTGTTTGTATGTTTCTTTGAACCCGTCGAAAGCCCACTTGTTCATAATCTTCCACAATGACCTGATTTCTTTGTCGCCGGATTCCCATTTTGCGAGCATCTTTTTCGCTTCTTCTTCAAGCGATTCGTCTTCTTTTGCTTTCTGGGAGAACATCACATAGTAGTCTCCAACAAAGTGATCGCTCTTTCTATCCTCAGATGCTGGAGTTTTGCCTTCGCCCCATTTCTGGTATGCGAGCATGCTTTTACAGATGTGGACTCCGCGGTCGTTGTTGATGTTGACTCTTTTGACATCAAAACCTTGTGAACTTAATATTTTTGACATGCTCTGTCCGAGTGCCATATTTCTTACATGTCCTAAGTGTAATGGTTTGTTTGTGTTCGGGCCAGGATATTCTATGAGCACGGTCTTGCCTGCCCCTCTTTCATTACGCCCGTATGCTTCTTCTTCTTTCTGTATTTTGACCAGTGTCTCTTCTGAGAGTTTTGCTTTATTGACATAGAAATTCAGGTATGGTCCGATATTCTTCACAGATTCTATCAAAGAATCGGGTTTTATCTTTCCTACTAGATATTCTGCTATCTGTGGTGGTGCTTTCTTCAATCTTTTAGACAGGACAAAGCAGGGGAATGCATAGTCTCCCATTGCAGGGTCTGGCGGTATTTCAATAAGGCTTTCATCGATTCCGTCTGTGCCTGCTTCATCAACTATCTTCTCGATTATGTGTAGTTTGAACTTGTCCATCTAATCACTTTTTCTTTGCTCCAGACTTTCTTGTTTCAGAAGCTGTTTCAGAAGCTATATTATCTTTACGCTCTTTCTTTTTCTCTTTCCAGACTGCGCCGACCCATTTCCGCAACTCTACCAGTGGTGGTTCTTTTATTGGTTCGAGTTCAATCTTCTGTTTGCCTGCAATCACTCGAAGATCTCGCCTTATATCTATGAGCATCTTCTTGAGAACTACATACTCTCTCCACTTCAGGTAAAGTATTATGAGGTATATGCC
The DNA here is from genome assembly GCA_964643595.1 of uncultured Methanosarcinales archaeon. Classification (GTDB taxonomy): domain Archaea; phylum Nanobdellota; class Nanobdellia; order Woesearchaeales; family UBA11576; genus JABMQF01. The sequence continues at coordinate 13,091 of CAZXTQ010000007.1, read as the reverse complement.
GAATACTCCGCCTACCAGGACTTTGATTGTGTTGACTAGTGAATCTATAGAACCTAAGAATGGGAATAATGTTGAGTTCAGCTCTACCACAGGGTCACCTCTGCAGAACTCAGACTGGCTTTATTTATTAAGTTATCGTAGAAAATTATTAAAAAAAATTTAGAACTCTTCTTCGTCTTCTTCAGTTGCTTCCCTTATCTGGACTGCTTCTTCAACTCCTCTCATGAATGCAGTGCCTTTTGGATCATCATCATCTTCGTCATCTGCATCGAGACGTACACTTTCAACTTGGTTATCAAAGAACTCTTCTTCTTCATAGTCATGCATGTTATCACCTTTTTTAGAGTTAGATATTGAGTTTTCGGTATGTTGTATAAAAAAGTTTCGCATAAAACCATATATAATTTATATAATTTTGAAATAAGAAACAAAATATTTTTCTCGACGGAAAAACTTCCGAAAGAATTACAGTTTGGTGACCAATTTAGTTACCACTACTCAATCAGTTACAAAATGATGACAAACTTTTTTATATTGGCATATTAACTACAAAAATATGATAATAACTATTTCAGGGATGCCTGGTTCAGGTAAGACTACTTTAGCTAAGCGCCTTAAGGATGCGTTGGGTTTCGAGCATTACTATATGGGGGGTATCAGAAGAAAGATTGCTAAAGATAATGGTATGACAATTGAAGAATTCAATAAGTTGGGTGAAACTGATCCTAGTACTGATAAGGTTGTAGATGACTATCTCATTGAACTTGGTAAGACTAAAGACAATTTCATTGCAGAAGGTCGCACCGCAAAGCATTTCATTCCGAATTCAATAGGTATTTTCATGGATGTCAATCTTACTGTTGCTGCAGAGCGTATCAGTAAGGACTTGCAAGACAAGAATAAGAGTGCCGAACGGAATGAAGAGTCTGGCGAGTCTATAACTGAGAAAGCAGAGCTTCTAAAGAAGCGTGTGGAGTCGGATACCTTAAGATACCAGAAGTATTATGGTATTGATGTGTGTGATAAGTCAATGTATGACTTATTGATAGATACGAGCGATATGACTGTAGATGAGGTGTTCGAGCGCATCCTTAAATTCTTAGAAAAGGCTCCAAATGTTACTACTTAACAGTAACCAATAAGCGAAAGGTTTATAAACAGGAATTCTTGCATATTTGTATAAGAAATATATGCACAACATTATCAAACAATTGAAAACAATACTATCAAGATGGCATCCAAAAAAGCTCCGCAAGCTCCAAAAGCACCGAAAAGCAAGCTTACAGCTATTGTACGTCAGAGTCGGAGCTTCATCGAGAAAGCTAAGCCTATGACTGCTTTAGCTCACAGGAGCATCCAGAAAGAGTTCCACAAGCAGGAACAGGATGGCTGTTATTTTGAGTATGTAAGACGATATTCTTGTGATGCTAAGGACCTTCCGCAGATACAGGCGCTTGTCGCTTCGCGGACAGAGATTGCAAAAGTGCATGGTACTGATTCTTTGGAAGAAGTAAGGAAAGCGATGGGTCTTGATAGATACAGAGAAGAACTTACTCAGGCCATATCAGATAATATCTCTTTTGAGGAAGGTCTGAAAAAAGTTCTGGATGCTGTCAACAGGAGCAAACTTTCAGGTCTTATGGTGCTTAGCCAGAAAGGGAAAGCCGACAGTGTAGGTGATGTCGGAAAATTCATGCCTGATATATCATCTTCTGAGATTGCTTGGATGTCTGCAGTGCAGTTTGTCCCCGGGATATATACTGATGATTTCCATGGCGTACCGACAATTCTTGATTTCAACATGGATGGTATTGAGTTCGGTTTCGATGGTCTGAATTCTTTTGATCTCAGGCGTCCATTCACTCAGGATGCCTATGCAGAATCAGGTATTACTGGTAAGCGGGAAGATTCTATGGTTGTGCCTTACACAAGCGATTTCGCAAAGGCTTTCGAGCAGCTTGCATTGCTGATAATATCTGATGCTATAATCTACAAGAATCTTTTGAAAGAGAATGGTGAGCGTTGCATCATAAGTGGTGATGGTAAGATCAAGCGCGCACTACTTAGAGATGAGTGTGAAACACTCGGTATATCGCCGCAGGACTTTGATACCAAGAGGCTTGAAGACTTGCTGTATGATTCTGGTAATAATCTCACCCAGAAACATATGAAAGATGTTGAAGGCAGGATAACTGAGAGATTGAAGACAAAACTTGTCTATGATTTCGGCAGAGAATCTTTCCTTTCTGATAGGGAGATCGTCAAGATGATAGGTCTTCTCTCTCACGTACCTGAAGTGCTGATCGATGATTCTGCTTTCAGTGGTTATGTCATTCCATTCGGCAGAGGTGTTAAGATAATCGATGATGCAGGAAACATTGTTGATTATGTAAAGTTTGAACCTTTCCTTACTCTTGCTGCACAGGAGCAGCTTTATTACACTATGAAAGACACATCTCGTGACAATGGTCTTCTGAGTTTCATGTTTGATTCTTATGCGCAGGTCATCGAGTCTGAAGTGCCTCTGCACGAGGAGCTTCCGCTTGATGATGTGATGATTCGGTTGAGAGATGAATATGGCATCCATATCCACCCTCGTTCTGTAAAGAGCATAGGGACTTATGATAAGAATCTTTTCGGTTTGGACGTTGCCCGATCAAGAGGGGAGCATAACCTTGTGGATTATACTCTTAAGATAGGTTCGACAGAAGGTTTGTTTCTTCTTGAACAGTTAGGCAAGCTGCCGAAGGGGGTGCTTCCTAAGATTCATAGCATAAAGAGGGAGTTCACAGCAGTAAGGGATTATGAGCTTTTCTTGAATGGTTTCGGAAAGCTTGGCGAATACTGTGCAGGATGTATCACTCTGTATAGTCCTGAAGAGACCCCGTTCAAGGCATTTACCGACGTGCAGATGCAGATATTTTGTGATACTCTTCAGCACGAGCTGGCTCATGGTATCTGGGAGGGTCTTTCTGCAGAAGATAAGATTGCATGGATGAGTATGACAAGGATAGGCGCAGATGATCTTTCAGAACAGGAGAAGAAAGATGATTTCCTGATAGATATAGATATTATCAGACAGGTTTATGTTTCTGATGATGAAAAAAAGGATGTGGAAGGTACTGATTTTGAGCGGCTTCTTGATGTTAAGATCGATTGGATTCAGGAAGAGTTCTGCGACACATTCTCTGCTTATGTTAATCATGGTGAAGAGTTCAGGATTGCTGCGGGACGGTCAGCTGCATTGCAGGCCAAGTATGATTATTTCAAAGGTATTTTCAGTTCTCGCGCAGTCGAGGATGAGGGTGTTGAATATTCTGACGCTCCGCTGGCGTCTATGGGTGACACTAACTTCTACAAAGGCGGGCTTATCAAGAAGAGATCTTTGGATCAGGCCGTATTGCTTGCGAATCAGGACGAGAAGACCCGTGAAGCGAAAGCGACAGAGAACCGTGGCCGAATTGTCAAGTCTTATGAGCAGATGCAGGAAGATGAAGAAGATGACTGTGATGACTACGACGATGATAATGATTATGAAAGGAGACAAAAACTAGAGGATGCGGAATGTGAGCATCACAAGACCAATTACGATCAGGGTGTTGAGTATTGCAGTGAAGATTGTGATGAAGATTATGATGCAGATTATGGGGGTATAAGGGAACTGGTTCAAGGGTTGCTACCTACTGATGATGAGATAGGATCAGATGTTATATCTTCAGTTCGCTGTCACCTTTCGGACTCTGCTGAGAGTGCTGCTGAATTTCTCAGTGAATATTATGATTGCATTGATGTAGCTGATGCATTGGAAGAGATTGAAGCATTCCAGTCAGGCGATTTTTAGATATCTCTTCATGCTATGACCCAAAACATTTAAATATAAACCATAAATCAATATGCTTGTTCTTCTAGCATTGGTATACTGAGCTAGAGGGTAGTAAAATGACAGAAAAGATACAAAAAGGCGATTTTATAGAGTTGGATTATACCGGAACTCTGAAAGAGGCTAATATAGTATTTGATACAACTATTGAAGCTGTAGCACGGAAAGAAGGGTTGCATGACCCTAAAATGTCCTATGGAACAATATCTATTTGCGTTGGCCAGGGACAAATATTATCTGGCCTTGATGCTAATCTTGAAGGGCTTGAGATCGGTTCTGAACATGAAATCATCCTTCCTCCAGAACAGGCTTTTGGGAGAAAGGATGGTAAGCTCATGAAGTTGGTCCCTACTAATGCTTTCAAGAAGCAGGGCATTAATCCTGTTGTAGGTTTGCAGGTCAATATAGATAATGCGATAGGCACTATCCGTACAGTGACTGGCGGCAGGACTATAGTTGATTTCAATCATCCATTTGCAAGCAAAGAGGTTGTCTACAAGGTCAACATAAAGAAGAAGCTTACTGATGATAAAGATAAGGTCCTTGCTTTGGTTGAGCTTGCGCTAAATCAGAAGAAGAATACTATCAGTGTTGATATCAAGGATGGTAAGGCAAATGTTGATGTAAAGACTGATTTCCCTGATGAGCTTTTCAAGATTCTGAAAGAGAGAGTTATTGCTTTGATTCCGAACATAAAGGATGTTGAGTTCAAGACTCTGAAGAAATCTGACCAGACGAAAGTTGAAGCAAAACCTGAGTTGAAGCCTGCTGAGAAATCCGGAGAAACTAAACCTGACAATTGATTTTATTTACTCAATAATTCATACTCAATAATTCATTTTATTGATTTATTGTTTTTTATTATTCCAAAAATCCTTACAAAAAAGAGGTGTGCAACTAAACCCTAGGAGGTGGATATGTTGGACAGTTTCATTCGTGATGCAACCCAGAGGCTTGAACAGGAACAAAAATCAGAAATTGAGTCAGATACCCGTACTGAAAAACTTGTTCAGGAGAGAGAGTGCCTGTCTGTAGAGCCTCAGGCACAGGAAGTAAAGCCGCAGACTCCAAGACCATCTGTTATGGATGAGGTGGATGAGGAACTTAGGGCGTTGCTCAGCAAGCAGCTTGCACGTATCAAGGTCGTCGGTGTTGGCGGTGCAGGAAACAATACTATTAATCGTATCACAGAGATAGGCATTAAGGGTGCTGAGATAATTGCGGTGAATACCGATGCTCAGGATCTTTTATATGCCCACGCAAGAAAAAAGATATTGATAGGCAAGGAGATAACTGCCGGGCTCGGTGCAGGTTCACAGCCAAAGATCGGTGAGGAATCTGCTAAAGAGAACGAGTCAGAACTTCGTAAGATGCTTCAGGACTCTGACATGGTTTTTGTGACCTGCGGTCTTGGTGGAGGCACAGGTACTGGTGCTGCTCCGGTTATCGCTGATGTAGGCAAGAAAGTGGGTGCCTTAGTGGTTGGTGTCGTCACGCTTCCATTCGCGATGGAAGGCCAGAAGCGTTATGAGAATGCGGTCATCGGTCTTGAGAAGCTGGAGAACATTGTCGATACGCTCATAGTCATCCCGAACGACAAGCTTTTGGAGCTCGCTCCTGACTTGCCGCTTCAGACTGCTTTCAAGGTTGTGGACGAGATTCTCGCCAACGCAGTCAAAGGCATTGCAGAACTCATAACAAAGGCAGGTCTTGTCAATCTTGACTTTGCTGACGTGAGAACTGTCATGGGCAAGGGCGGAGTCGCGCTTATCGGCGTCGGTGAGTCTGATTCAGATAATCGTGCTGTTGAGGCTGTCGAGAAGGCTATCAACAATCCTTTGCTTGATGTGGATATAAGTGGCGCTACTGGTGCTTTGATAAACATCTGCGGCGGGAGTGATATGACTTTGGAGGAAGCGAGGAAGATTGTCGAGACAATCTCGGACAAGCTCGATTCGGATGCCAAGGTGATATGGGGTGCTCAGATATCTGAGGACCTTAATGAGACGATAAGGACTTTGCTTATCGTGACAGGTGTGAGGTCGACTCAGATTTTTGGTCCCGAACGTAAGGTTTCAGACAAGAAGAAGCGTGAGATGGAGACTGAACTCGGAATCGATTTTATAGATTGATGGTGATTATGTATTTAAGATCAAGAGGGAATGAAAATGGATATTGCATCATGGCCAAGACGCATCAAGACATATATTTTAGAATGTAAGCGAGTACTTAAGATCACGAAGAAACCTGATGGTGCAGAGTTCAAGACTATTGTTAAAGTCTCAGGGCTCGGCATGTTAATTGTTGGGCTGTTAGGGTTTCTGATATCTATGGTTAAGGAATTACTTTTGTAAAAGAGGACATAGGGTAGATTAACATGACTGAAGAAAACAAACAAGAAGAGATCGACGAGATCAAACAGGCTGCTGGTGAGATCAATGAAGATGGGGACGTTCCAGTAGAGAGTTCAGAGAAGTCAGAGTCGTCTGGCCCTAAGCTTGCAGGTAATAGCGGGCAGGTTGTTGAGACTCCTGAAGATCCTTATGGTCCTTCTGAAGAGAAGAAAGAAGAAAAAAAGGAAGATGATGAAGATTCTGATAAGAACGAAGAATCCAAGCCTGAAGAAGAGAAAGAATCAAAGTCAAAGATTTTTGCACTCCGTACGACTGCTAACAGGGAAGATCAGGTTATGGATTTTGTCATCAGCAACATCACCAACAAGAAGCTTGAGGTATATTCAGTGATCAGACCTCATGGTATGCGTGGTTATATTTTCGTAGAGGCTGCTTCAAAGCTTGATGCTGAACACGCAGCTCATGGTATCCCTTATGCAAGAGGTATCTTGCCTAAAGAGATAGACTACAGCGAGATGGAGCACATGATTGAGCCTGTCAAGAGGGAACTCACTATCAAGAAGAATGATATTGTTGAGATTATATCTGGTCCGTTCAAGCGTGAGACTGCAAAGATAACAAGGATAGATGAGCAGAAGGAAGAGGTTGTCGTTGAGCTTGTTGAAGCGGCAGTGCCTATTCCTATAACTCTGAAGATAGACGCTGTGAAGGTTATCCGCAGGGATAATGAAGATGATTGATTTTTAGGATGCTTTAATTTATTTTTCATTTTTTACGTTAAATAATGCCCTAAAAAACCGGTTGCCTGCAATGCGGGAATCCAACACGTGCAATGCATAAGACGTTGGCGTGGGAGACATATAAAATGGCTAAAGAATCAGTTGATGTTTTGATTGAAGGTGGTAAGGCTACTGCTGCTCCACCGTTAGGACCTGCGCTTGGTCCGCTTGGTGTCAATATCGGACAGGTTGTCCAGGACATTAATAAGAAGACAGAATCTTTCAAGGGTATGCAGGTTCCTGTGAAGGTGACTGTTGACAGCGATACTAAAGAATATGAGATTTCTATCGGTACTCCACCTGCTTCTGCACTTATCAAGAAAGAGGCGGGTATTCAGAAGGGTGCTGGTAACGCTTTGACAGAGAAAGTTGCTGATCTTAAGATTGAGCAGATAATCAAGATTTCTAAGATGAAAGAGGACAGTCTGCTCGGCAAGGACGCTAAGCAGAGGGTCAAGGAGATAATGGGCACTTGTCAGTCTATGGGTATTCTTGTTGAGGGTATTCCTGCTCATGATGCTATTGATGCTGTGAATCAGGGTAAGTTTGATGCAGAGATCGCTTCAGGCAAGACAGAACTTTCAGCTGAGGAGCAGAAGGAGATGGAAGTTGAGAAGAAGAAATTGCAGGAAGAACTTAAGGCACGGCGTGATGAATTCCTTTCCAAGGCTAAGAGTATACTCAATGCGATGGAAGGCAAGACATCTAATGAGAAGCGTAAGAAGCTTGAGGAAGCAGACATACCAGGTCCTATCATTCACGAACTGGTACCTTCCGACAAGGAAGAGAAGAAGAAGTAATATTCTTCAATTTTTTAAATTTTTTATTTATATTGTATATTTTTAGTTAACTGTATTAAGGTCTGAGTAAAAACTGCATTCTGAAACAAAATCAACAATATCCGTAAGAAATAGAAATCACTAGTCATTTTTTTGTATTGTTGTTATCAATAATCCAGTTCATCCAGATCAGAATTAGTCAGGTCTTCTTCTTCATCTACTGAGAACTCATCTGCATCGTCATCTTCTGTGCCAAGGTCTGAAGCTGATAGTATTCCGGAATCTTCTTCATCTTCTTCAAGAACATCATTTTTCCATTTGAACTCTGCCATAGACTGCCTCGCAATCTAGTATTATAGGCAATCTGGATATATAAATGTTTCTTGACATGTTTTTACTGTTTTATAAGTGTAGAACTAATATGCTTATCACTCTTCTTTATCTTCTTTGTTGAGTTTTTGGTATCTTTCGTACTTGATACCTGCACCATTCAACAGATCCACGATTCTCTGTTTTTCTGTGCCTAGTCCTTTCCAGTCGAGCACTATCATCTCGAAACGTTCACCATTCTTTTCGGTTATCTGTTTCAGCATTTCAGCATCGATCTTGTCGAGCATAAACTTTGGGCATATGTGTCCGACTGCCCAATCTGTATTGAGCATTAATTTGGTAGCAACTTGGTTGTAGTGTCCTCCACCGAGTACAGCTACTGATTTGAACTTGTGTATGGGGTTGATTACTATATAGTTCACGACATTTGCTATTATTTCGCCTGCATCTTCCCGTTCCCACTCGTTTTCAGAGCTTCCAATTTCTATGAACATGCAAGGCTTTGATATAAACGGGCCGTGGTGTGTGGATTCCATGGTTACCATAAATTCGTCATCTGCATACATATTCTGTATCTTATTGATCGCTTCTTTCATCACTGCAGGCAGTGCAGTGCATATTTTTCTTTCAGAACCGCCAGCTTCAGCTTTTTCCCAATTTCCTGGTACGTGTACTGAGAATGATTTTGTTCCTGCTGCTGATTGGTGTTTTGTGGCAAATATTATCCAGTCGCCTTCAATCTCAGTATCGATGCCTTCAGAATGTATTGTATCAGAATCTGTTGTGTAAAGTTTGATACCTTCTTTCGAAAGGACTGGTTGTCCGTGGAAGTTCTCGGTGGTCTCTGCAAAGCCATGCAGTCCTATCAGGCTCTTCTTGATATTCATCCCTGCTTTATCTTGTGTCGACACTATTATTGATGGTTTCATACTTCAACCAACGGAATATTTATATATAAAAGTATCCGAAATAGGTATTAAAAAGAGGTAATATCTTGATTGAACAGCTTTTCAATATGAATTCCATCAAGGGCAGCAGTATTAATATAATTTTGATTGGTATCATTTACACTTTTATCGGCACTTTCAGTGCTATGCTTCTTTTCCCTAACTATGTCACGACTATGAGTCTTGCGTTCACTAGCATACTCCTTATTCCGAGCATAAGCCATCTGATAAAGCAAGAGGAGAACATTGTTTCGAAGCAGCGTCATTTCTCTATCCGTCTGCTGTTCAAAGATCACAAGGATATTATGCGTCTCTATGTACTTCTTTTCATTGGTATATTTCTTGCTTTCATGTCTGTCGGTATTTT
>CAZXTQ010000007.1:0-3645 GCA_964643595.1 uncultured Methanosarcinales archaeon | reverse complement strand
GCATTGCGGGTCAGGCGACCGGTATCGGTGCAGAGTTCGTCAGCATACTTGTGAATAACTTGTTCGTTCTTGCTATCTGTTTCATCCTCTCTCTCGCTTACGGTTCTGGTTCTATATTGTTCATTGTCTGGAACGCAAGTGTTTGGGGTATTGTGTTCGGTTATTTCATAAGACAGTCTGCATTGATTGATCAGGTGAATCCTGCATTTTACTTTGCCAAGATTTTTCTTCCTTTCCTGCCGCACATGGTTACAGAAGCAGCTTCATATATTGTCGCAGCGATTATGGGTGGTGTCCTGGCCAAGGCGATACTGCGGGAGAAGATGTGGTCAAAGAAGTGCTATCACATTCTAACTGATGGTCTCCTGCTTGCTCTTTTCGGCTTCATACTTGTTGTCGTTGCAGGTATGATTGAAGTGTTCTTGTTTCCTTTGTTTCTGTAAGTTCTGCCGCCTAAAATGGTACCATTGCTTTTTACGTGTCCTCCTGGTTATATGTCCTCCTGGTTATACATTCTGCTGGGCTGCAATTCCGTGCGCTTATTCTGGTATTGCGCGAGCACGGTCAGATCTGTTCTCAAAAAGCAGCCTGCTGCAAACGGGTTTGTGATGGTGCTATGATACTACCGCAAATTATTTAAATAAGTATTTATATAAGTATAAATATAAGTATCTATAAAAAGAAAGGTTTATAACTAAGTATATTATTAAGTACAAAAATAAGTATATTTCCGAGCTAAGAAAACAAGGTTTGCTTGGCTAAATCGCGATGTCAGAATTGCAGAATAGTCTTTTACGCCAAATGCGTTAAATCCTTTTCAACTTTTTTTGCTGAATATTTTGCTAAATATTATGACAACGACAATAAAGCGAAAACTGTACAAGAGAGGGTCTAGTTTCGAGACTACTATTCCTATGCCTCTCCTTTTCGCTCTCAACAAAGACAGCAAGTACAATGTTCTTTTCCAGTTTGATGAAGTTAATATGAGATGGTATGTTGATTTTGAAGTGGCAGAAAGTCTGCCTGGTAAAAGCAGGTCCAAAAAACAAAAAAGAGGCAATAGTAAAAGAGGCAATAGTAAAAGAGGCGATATAGAATGAGATTGGTATTTCATGGTGGAGCAAGAGAAGTGGGAAGAAGCTGTGTTGAGATTGACACAGGCAGCAAGAGGCTCTTGCTCGACTGCGGTCTCAAACTTACTGCCGCAGACACAGAGTATCCTGTAGGTTTCAACAAGGATGTAAGCAACATCGATGCAGTGTTCATAAGTCACGCACACTTAGACCACACTGGCGCCCTCCCTCTTCTGGACCACAGAGGTATGGACTGTCCTATCTTTGCTACAAAGACTACAAAAGATCTTACACGCCTCCTTCTCAGGGACGCTTTCAAGATTGGAAAGATAAACCATCAGCATCTTGAGTATGATGATTTGGACATCAAGAACGTCCTGAAGTGTATGCGAAGGGTAATTATCGAAGAAAAAGGTGATTATGAGGGTATTGACTATGAGTTCTTTGATGCAGGTCATATCCCTGGTTCTGCTTCAGTATTCCTGAAAGTTGAAGGAACTACTTTCCTCTACACTGGTGATATCAACACGACAGATACTAAGCTGCACAAGGCAGCAGATACGGATCTCCCAGAGATAGATGTTATGTTTTGCGAGTCTACTTATGGTGATCGTGAACACCCTCAAAGGGAGAAGACTGAGACAGAATTTCTTAAGAAAGTTGAAGAGACAATAACCAATAACGGGACGGTAATCATACCTGTTTTTGCGATAGGACGGGCGCAGGAGATACTTCTTCTATTAGCACAGCAGAAGTGGAAAGTGCCTATCTTTTTCGACGGTATGGGTGTGACTGCGACAGATATAATTCTTACTAACCCTAAGAGCATTAGGGATGCTGGAGCTCTGAAAAAAGCGCTGAATAAGGTCAAGTTGGTACGCAGGCCTAATGATCGTAATGAGGCTATAAGGAAACAGTCGATAATTATCACAACATCAGGAATGCTTACTGGAGGTCCTGTTCTTCATTATTTGAAGTTTTTCCATAATGATCCGAGCACTGCGATACTCCTTACAGGTTACCAGGCAGAGGACACTAACGGCCGCATTCTGCTTGAGACCAAGACGTTATTCATCGACGGAAACAGGAAGAAGATTAAGTGTCAGGTTGAGCAGTTTGATTTTTCAGCTCATTCAGATATGTCTCAACTGAAGGACCTCGTAAGGAAAGTGCGACCGAAGAAGATTATCTGGATGCATGGTGAAGTGCAGTCTGTGATGCAGCTGGATGAATGGGCCAAGGCCCTTGACATGGAGTCTTATTCTCCTGATCTGGGTGATATAATCGAGGTATAGTGAAGATAAAATAAGAAGCGATGAAAGAAGCGATGCAAAAAAGGTGATGGTGATATGAAACTTAAGCTCAAGGATGCGATAAACTCATTGGATTATGATGATCTTGTGAGAGTTAATCAGGACCTGCGGGAAGGGGGACATGAGCTTCGCTCTATGATAGAGCAGAACATTGTCGAGAAAGAACGCGAGTCAGGCAAGACCTGTCATGTATGCAGCAGCGAAATCAATCAAAATTCTCCTCAGAATTACACTATTACTTTAGGGCCTGAAGGTCTGAAGAGGAAGGCAAGCTTTTGCGCTCTTGACTGTCTTAAGTTTTTCATAACCAATCTTGAGAAAAGGAATGAAGAGATAAAGCGAAGACTCGACGAGAACAATGTTGAACAGAACAATGTTGAACAAAACAATTTTGTACAGAACAATGTTGAACAGAACAGTATTGTGAATAATGCGATAAATCAGAATGATGTGGAAAAGATTGATATCGTCCCTGATGATATAGGTGAAAGACCTTACGAGGAATGAGATGAGGATAATAACTTTATTCATGTTGGTAGCTCTTCTTGGTCTGAGCATGTATGTTGTAGGTGTATCCATCACAGGACGGTCTGCCAGTGTCTTAGAGTATGAGATAATTGGCTGTTCCCTGAACACAAATTTGGATTTCATGAAGATCGACAACAAGGAGCAGGTCTGTTTTGATGGTAAAAAGCTTCATTTTTCCGTCGAAAATGTTGGCACAGGAGATATCAGTGGTATGAGTGTATTTTTGGATGCTGATTATGATGTTACTATGGTTATAAGGGATGAGATTTTGCAGGGTGCTATCTCACAGCAGGACCTAAGTTTCGGTGGTCAGGAACTTTCAGGCATAAGAATGTTGACTGTATATCCTGTTGTCGGAGATGGAGTGCACAGGACTGTTTGCGAGAACTCGGCAATCAGTGTAGAGGTCGATAAGTGTTGAATCAAGTTTATAATTTTCATATGATGGTCTCATATGATGGTTTCATATGACGTTCAATTGATAACAATTTTCAAATTTTTTAATCAAGATCACTAAGGTGATTCCATGAAAAAAAGAGGTGTAAAGAACAAGTCTGGGTCAGCTGACTCAAGGACTGCTGTAAGGCGTAAGTCCATGAGGAAAGCGACACCCCTGACAAAGCCGAAGAAGGCTTCTCAAAGTAAAGGTCGCAAGACTGCACATATCCGAAAGTCATCTGCTATGGGTTCTGTTGAAAGGTTCATTCAGAAGAAAGAGCGTTTCGTAAAGA
>CAZXTQ010000006.1:14060-26141 GCA_964643595.1 uncultured Methanosarcinales archaeon | reverse complement strand
TTTCCAAAGAAATCCACTAGGCAGTGCTGTTAGGTAGGTGTTAATATAATAAGAAAAAATAAAGGAAAAAATATACTAATTATTTCTTCATGACTTCTTTTGCTGGCTTAAGGCTCTTCCACGCAATATCATAAAGGCTCTCCAGAGCATTGGAGAAGAATGGTGTGTTGATCCAAACACCAACATCATAGGTAGGATGAACATCAGCATCATCCATCACCATGAAGATCACTTCAGCCTGATCGACAATAGTAAACCTTGCTTTTGAAGTTGTGTGTTTGATTTCTGCCACATCACCAAGATCCTTGATAGCACCACTACATTCTTTTGTAAGTGGAGCAGCAATCCTTATTTTGACACCACGCTTCTTGATCTTCTCAAAAGTGGGTTTCAGACCTTCAATCTTCCTAAGAAGACCTTGTGTTGTCGTCATGATAGAGACAGATTTTTCTGCATTTCTGATAGTCAACTCAAGATGATTATAGAGATTGTGCCTTCCCTTGAGACTGCCTGAAAGATCAGACGGTTCAACAAGTTCAATACCCTGAGAGTGAAGTGAAGACAGCTCTTCAAGAACTTCAGTACCCTTGAGTTCTTCGAGTCTCTTGATCTTACCACTTGCTTCCTCATGCATATTTTTCTTAACACGCTCAAGCACTTCTTCTGGAGGAACCGCGATATATTTGATAGGCTTACCAAGTTTAGTAACAGCAAAACCTTTCTTTTCCAAACTCTCAAGAACATCATAACTTCTTGACCTTGGAACATTAGCAATATCTGATAATTCACCTGCAGTAGAAACGCCTCTGGATAAAAGAGCAGTCCAAATTTTAACTTCGTACAAATTCAATGAGAAATAACGCCGTAGCTTACTCAGGAATTCTTCTTTTACAATCATGGTTAAAACCTCCCCCTTTTTTACTTCTTTTTTTCAAACGAATTTTTGTTACTGAGCTGAGTTAACTAGAGAGTACTACTTAATATATGTTACGTTTTTTTACTCCCCACCTATAAGCACAAATTCATCTTAAATACTTAAGTAGACACTGTATAGTGAACCAATCCGTCGCGAAGTGAACAAAAAAGCAAGAACACCCACCTAAAAACACAAAACAATAAAAACCAGATAATACTAGAGTATGTAAAAGATGGTGAGTGTAGCAGGAATTAACGGAGCAGTGAATAGTGGAAGAGAGTCATTACTAGTAGCACTCGAGAATACTCCTGATGGCTGGGGACTCAAGAGCTTATTCTATCTCATAATAGTATTGATGTTCATAGTCATATTTTTCAACCTAAGAAAAGGAAAAGAAGAAAGAAAAGGATTGATTGGTCCGGTTTCAATAATCATATTCTGTTTTTCTGTACAATTCGGATTCAGGATAGAACTCATAGCATGGATAATATTTTTCTTATTAGGACTTGCTATGGTGACCAAGCTCAAGCAAGGAGAATGGAAAGGAGTATTCATGATATTGATACCAATGTACTTCTTAGGATTTATCGTATCAGTCAAACCATACCTTATGATCGTGATTGCTGTAATAATAAGTGTGCTTGGATTTGTAGTAAAGAAAGCAAATAACGATAAGATATTTGGCAGAGGCGATGCTGCGAAAGCACTAAAAAAAGAAGGGTTCCCCATCAACAAAGAAAGACGACTTCTCAAAAAACTCAAAAGGATTGCAGGAAAAGGATTCAAGTGGTCAAAAGATCCAGTCGTACGCACTGCATCAAAGATTAAACAAAGATTTGCAGAAAGAGCATTGCGCAATGAAGCAGAACAGCTACGAGAAGCAGAGATAGTCGCAGTCAGCGAAGAGATGTCAAAGACATTATACCAACAGGAAGGACAACTGGCTCAACTTGAAGAACGCGATATGAAGATTGTCGAGCAGATACTACAATTATGCGCACAATTAAGAGACCATCTGGCAGGACTTCCTGAAGGGGCGGTCGATGCACAGAAAGCACAGGAGATAAGACAGTACTCAAATACAATCCTTAAAGACTTACATTTGCTTGTCAAGAACAAGCTCGAAGAAGAGACCCTGATAGAAAAAGCGAATAATATACTAGAGAAATGTATGAACATAATACATCATTCAGCACATGAATCAACACAGCTGGAAGAGCACAAATCCGATTTCAAAGAGATGAGAAAAGCAGCAACCACTAATATCGATACACTTCGAAAAACAATCAAACATGAGATACACGATATTGATAAAGGAATAGCACAAGCAAAACATTCCAATACACAAGGATCTGGCGAACGCATCAGTCTTATGAAACAGCGAGAGGCAGGTCTTTCAAATGTAGCTACAAAGCTTGCAGATATCGAGACATATATAATCAAGATCGATAACAAGCTCATCAGGATAAACGCAGAAGAAGACGCCAAGATAGATGCTGTTAGGCAGATGAGCGAAAAAGCAGAAGAACATAGCAAGAACCTACACAAATATAACCATTTATTTGACAAAGAAGCAAATAAGCTGGAAGCAAAACACAAGAAATTCGAACATCTTTTCAAAGATGGTGCAGGCATGATTGGCGACGTCCAACTTCTTGCCGTCACTGACAATACTATTGAGATGTTCGATCACTTAAAGAAATTGACCGGCATATCATTAGAATATCACACAAAAGAGATAGCTCCTCTTATACAAGAGATGGCACAAGTAGCAAAAGACATATCTCATCTATCAAAAGTATCAGAATACCTTACAAAAATGTATTTCAGACTCTCACAAGCCAATGAACAACTCACAAAGATGGCTGCACAAGTAGACCAGAATCCAGAATCCAAAAACGAACTTGAGAAAGTATGGCAGGCAGAGCAGTTTGAAGAAGCAGTCATAAAAAAAGCATACCGCAGCGGAAAAGGCGTAGTGGGACACATAAAAGAAGGATACAAATATCTCGAGTCAGCATATGGGTACATGCAGAAACACGTTAAAGCACTAGAAGGATTTGATCATCTAATGAAAACAGGACAAAGTCAAGTATACACGTCGCTCAATTCAGCATTCAAAAAACTTCTTAATCAAGAGATAAAACAGACAAACCATATGAAGAAAGAAGCAGCCGAAGCTGAACGACATGAAAAACAAGCATTAAAGACTGAAAAACAGGCCAAAGCAACAGTATAATAATCAAAAAAGAAGGTGAACATAGATGAAAGATTTTATCGCAAAAATTAAGGACCGAGCACGAAGCGATCCTAAAAGAATAGCATTTCCAGAATCAACAGAAGAGAGAACACTCAAAGCAATAGAAAAGGTTCTTGAGGAAGGCACTGCAAAACCAATACTCATAGGCAATGAAGCAGAGATCCGAAAGAGGATAGATGAACTAGGACTTAAGATTGAAGATGTGCAGTTCGTTGATTATCTCTGCGATGCCAACAAAGCACATTTTGAAACATATGTCCAAGAGCTTGTAGAACTGAGAAAAGACAAAGGCATGACACACGAAAAAGCATACGAGCACATGAAAGACCCGACATACTACGGCACCATGATGGTACATATGGGCGATGCAGACGGTCTTGTCTCGGGAGCAGTACATTCAACAGGCAGCACAGTTCTTCCAGCATTACAGATAATCAAATCCCGCGAGAAATTCCATAAAATAAGCGGCGTATTCTTCTTAAGGTTCAAAGATGAGATAATGCTATTCGCAGATGCAGCAGTCACGATAGAACCTGATGCAAAAGATCTTGCAGGAATAGCAATAGATTCTGCTCGTACTGCTAAAAGATTTGGAATAGAACCTCGCGTAGCCATGTTATCTTTTTCTACAAAAGGCAGCGCAGACCATCCGCTTGTAAAGAAGATAAGAGAAGCTACAGCAATAGCTCAAGATAGAGCAAAAGATATAATGCCTGATGCAGTGATTGACGGAGAGATGCAGTTAGACGCAGCAGTAGAGCCTTGGGTGGCAAAGATAAAATGCCCTAACGCAACAATACAAGGAGATGCCAACGTCTTGATATTCCCTGACCTGCAAGCAGCAAACATAGGCTATAAGCTGGCTACATTTTTTGGAAATGCAGAAGCAATCGGCCCTATACTACAAGGACTCAGGAAACCTGTGAACGACCTTTCAAGAGGATGTAAAGTCCAAGATATCATAGATATAATCGCAATGACAGTAGTAGAAGCACACCATGTTGAGGGCGGGGTTGAGGAGTGAGATAAGAATAAATGTATTTGTTTAGCTCAATAATGGCAGTACTGCCACGCGGCTACACCATAATCGGTTGCTATCCGAAGAATCTGTGTTTGGTCGCTATGCGAACATTGTGTAATATGTCTGAAGTGCAACCCTGTTGGAATTTCTTTTTGGAAGACACGCAATGCGCGGTGGTTCAGGCTTTGCATGAACCTTGCAACCGCAGGTTGCATTAGCAGCACTGCCAGAAAAAACTAAACAAATACTAATAAATCCTTTTTTGTAGGTGGTATCAAAGCACTGCTAGGTGACAGTGCCGTTATCTCTTAATCATTCTCGAGTGTTGATGTGTCGCCTACAGGCAGACCAAGCTCCTCACACTTCAGAACTCTCCGCATTATCTTACCTGATCTTGTCTTTGGAAGAGACTTTCGGAATTCAATCTCCTTAGGATACGCATGACCTGCAAGATTACCTTTGATGAACTTTTTGATATCTTCCTTAAGCTTTTCGCTTGGCCTGTATCCTTTATGTAAAGATACAAATGCCTTGATTATTTCACCATACATTTTATCTGGTTTTCCGATAACACCTGCTTCTGCAATTGCAGGGTGTTCAATAAGTGCAGATTCAACTTCGAAAGGACCAACCCTGTGACCTGCAGTGTTGATTACATCATCTGCCCTTCCGATAAACCAAAAATAGCCGTCCTTGTCAACCCAAGCCTTATCACCTGTGATGTACCAACCATTCTTGAAACACTGTTTATACCTCGGAAGATTATTCCAGATACCAATCATCATAGAAGGCCAACCAGGCTTTATAGCAAGATTACCTTCTTTTTTTATTGGTAACTTTTTACCTTTATCATCAACAATAGCTGCAGTGATGCCTGGGAAAGGCTTGCCCATAGAACCTGGTTTAACATCCAGGCAAGGATAGTTAGCAATAAGAATACCTCCAGTCTCAGTTTGCCACCAATTATCATGAAACACAAGACCCAAATGCTTGATACCCCAAAATATAGCTTCAGGATTAAGAGGCTCCCCTACAGAACACATATGTCTTAGGCTCGAGAGGTCATATTTTTTTGCGATATTTCCTCTTTCTTTCATCATCATTCGGATAGCAGTAGGAGCTGTATACCAAACACTTACCTTATACTTATCAAGAGTATCATACCACTTATCTGCACTAAAACGTCTTGCATCAACAACAGAAGATGTTCCATTGGACCAAGGACCCAGAATACCATATGCAATACCCGTGACCCAACCAGGATCAGCAGTACACCAATAAACATCGTCTTCTTTCAGATCAAGAACCCACTTTGTCGTCATATGCTGATGGATTATATCATAGTGTGTGTGAATGACTCCTTTAGGTTTTCCGGTTGTGCCTGATGTGTAAAGCATGTAGGCCATATCTTTCTTTTTCATCTCAGCAATCTTGAATGTTCTCGGTTGACCTTCCAGCATACGATCGAAACTCAATTCATTTTTTTTAGGTGTGTAATTACCAGTTACAATGACCTTTTTTAACTTTGGAAGCTTTTTTCGTATTTTGTCAATCCTTGGCTTGAGTTCAGGTGATGTAATTACGATACTCGCCTCACTGTTCTCAAGACGGTCGTAGATAGCTTCAGGACCAAAAGCAGCGAACAGAGTTCCTGCAATCGCACCAGTTTTGAGAATACCTAAGAATGAAGTGTACAGTTCAGGAATGCGGGGCATAAAAAGAAAAACGCGATCACCTTTCTTGACTTTCTCTTTTTTCAATGCGTTAGCGAACTGATTAGATAATTGAGACAGTTCAAGAAATGTGTACTTTTTTGTTTCGTTCTCACCTACCCAATAAAGTGCTACTTTATTTTTGTTGGCTGTAAGAGCGTGACGGTCAACAGCATTATATGCTGCATTAAGCTTTTTTCCCTTGAACCAGGAAAGCTCATTATCCATCTTACTATAACTGAAAGACTTGTAAATTTTTTCATAGTTGAGAAGATTAGGCTTTTTTTTTAGCTTGCGGATATTTGCTTTGATAACTTTAGGTTGTGAATTGGACATGTTAGCACCTCTTTTTGTCTGATGTGGGGCAAATTATTTAAATAGTTTCCTGTACTTTGGCACATCATAAAAGAGGTGTATCATGCAGAACTTACTGGTCCTTAACATCGGTTCATCATCAATCAAGTATGACTTGTTTTCAGGAGAAGATGTGGTGCTCAAGGGATATCTTGAGCGTGTAGTGAATTATGAAAAAGGAATAAGACAGATAGTAGCGGAACTTAAGTCAAAAGGTCTGGCTGTCGATGCTGTAGGTCACAGAGTAGTACACGGAGGGGTGCATTCTGTTTCTGTCCGTCTGAACGCTAGAAAGATCAAGGAGTTAGATAATATATCCGAGCTCGCACCTCTTCACAACATTCCTGAGGTAAAAGGTATCCGTATCTGCATGAAAATTTTCAAAGTCCCACAAGTAGCAATATTCGATACTGCATTCCATTCAACAATGCCTGAAAAAGCATATACTTATGCAATACCTTCTGCGTTAGCTGAGAAACATAAGATACGACGATACGGATTTCACGGACCAAGCCATAATTATGTCTCGCATGAAGCTGCACGTCTTATGCGTAAACCCGTCGGACAGGCCAAGATAATCACTTGCCATCTAGGGAATGGATGTTCAATATGCGCGGTTTCTGGTGGTAAAAGTGTTGATACCTCAATGGGGTTCACACCACTAGAAGGACTGGTCATGGGAACAAGATGCGGAGATATTGATTCTTCCATAGCACCATTCTTACAAAAAAAGGAAAAGATGAAAAATTCTGATGTGGAGAACCTGTTGAACCACAAGTCAGGCCTGCTAGGATTGTGCGGCAAAATAGACATGAGAGACATCAATTCAGCACGCGCACAGGATAAGAAAGCTCAATTGGCCCACGACGTTTTCTGTTACCGACTCGTGAAATATATCGGCGCATACGCAGCAGCGATGAATGGTGTCGATGCAATCGTGTTTACTGGTGGAATCGGAGAAAATGCCTGGTGGGTCCGCGAAGATGTCCTGAAAAACCTATCATATCTAGGAGTAAGGGTTAGCAATAAAAAGAACAAAAATAATTCTACACACATTTCATCTCACCTGTCAAAAGTATGGGTGTTCGCAATACCTACAAACGAAGAACTGATGATGTGCAAAGAAGTAAGGAAAGTCCTTTGGAAATAATAAACAAAACCTAATATAATGCCTAATTCTAATATACTAACTAATCTAAAAATTGTATGTAATAAGTTAGCTAAACAGTAAGCCCATACCGCGCTCCGTCCGACTGGGTAACTGCTGTTGAAACTGTGTGATTGTAACATCTGATGACATCACCAATAACTGCGCTAGGCGGTATGGGCTTACCATATGTGGCTTACTTATTACATACTAAAAATTCATCTTATATCTTAGTATTGCTGCAATTCCGCCGAGACCATCAAGCTTCCTGCCTCCATCATGCTCTGAAGAGATAATGCGGATATCTGCACCAGACTTGTCAGCTATCTTCATGATATTATTGAACCTATCAAATTTTTCTTCCTGTCGCATCTTTTGTATGAAACCATCAGTTATGATAAGAGTCTTAACTGCGCCGGCGTTTGATGCGGTTTCGGTTTCATCAGCACCATACACCGCAGCACCTTCTTTAGATATTTCTGAAAGCAACGTCTCAACATCCTGGATCTCCTTAGATATCCTATCCTGCTGAAGTACAGACTGCACTTCAGGACGTTTCAACACTTCATTGATAGCGCCCCTATCACAAGAAGAACATGTGGCGAGCACCAACTTCTTTTTCAGTTCCTGGTCCTTAAGATTTTTCAGGAGTTCCTCTTTCCAGAACGAAGGACTTCCAAGGATTATATTTTTTATCTTATATCTTGCAGTGTATTCTTTAAGATTCTTGATTATCTCATCATAGAAGTTTTTGCTTGTCTGCTGAACTTCATCTTTCTTAGCCACTTCACCTTTCAGTTCAGCAATCACTTCAAAGCCATACTTTTTCATAATTGCTATGTAAGCTTCCTCTCTGTCGAATACGCAGACCAACGTATCAGGTGGTTTTTCTTTAGCAGATTCCTCAAGTCTCTGCCTCTGATACTTAAGCCATTCAGTCTTTATTATCGTTATACTGGTCCCTTCTTCTAGATTGAAAGTATGATAAGATCCCTTAGGTATGTCTTCTTTACCTTCAGCAACCTTGCCAGAAACTCTAAGATTGTCTGAATACTTGTGAAATTCAATTTTTTCAACATCTATACGCAGAAAGAACGGTTTTTTGATAATTTTCTGAGAACGATCATCCTCTCCACCAAGCTTTATCTTGCGGAAAGTCTTGCCTTCAATAGTATCACCTACATCGATGATGTTAGAAAGATGCCAAAGGTCATCTAAATTCTCAACCAACACTTTTGCTTCAGTTTTCTTGAAGTGCAAAATTTTCATAGTATACGCCCTAAAAGCTCTGTTTTAGCTATCAATAATAGAAAAACATAAATATATAAAGATATCTTTTAAGAGTATAATAAGCATATTGTACGCATACCGCTTATAAAAAGGTGAATACCTAATGTCGATAGCAACCCCCCTAAAAAAGATAGTCATTTCTAGAAAAGCACAAGATGCAAGTTCAGCAGCAACACTTATAGCTGTTATTGCACTGCTCATCATATTCTACCTGTTGTTTATACCTCCAAGCTTCAGAGATCAGATACTGGAAGGCAACGGAACGATAGAATCAGGAACAACAACAGGAACATCACCAGAGTCAGGCGAAGCAATAATGAAAGCAAGCCCAGGCACTTTATCAAAGATATCATCAGAAGAGATAGAACATAACATACCATCAGTAGTACTGTATTCCAAAAAAGAAGCCAAAGTACTTGATGCAATGAACGCATTATCTGTCAAATCATCAGTATTCGGTTCAAAAATGGCATCAATGCAGTTGACAATAGATGACCTTGAAAATACTGATAATGTCCTTCTAACATTTTTGGATAAAGATTTCAAGGGCGGGCTCATCATACATGTGAACGGAAATGAAGTCTATAGTGGTGTCGTGGCTCAAGAGAATCCTACACCAACAAACATCAACAAAAGATTCCTTGTACAAGGCAACAACAAAATTGATTTTACAGCAGAAGGAGTCGGCTGGAAATTTTGGAGAGTCAACAGGCACAACATGCAGAACATTCAGGTAACAGGTGAACTCAAAGACATATCACAACAGAGAAGCAGAAATATCTTTGTTGTATCTACAACAGAGAAAGCAAACGTGAAAAAAAATATACTTCGGTTCACACCAGATTGTGTCATAGGACAGACAGGCAAACTTAACGTCTTGATAAACCAGCATTCTGTTTATTACTCAGTTCCAGACTGCGGCGGACGTGTGGCAATCGAATTCACACCAGACGCTTTGCGTGAAGGCGAGAACACAATAGCATTCGACAGCGACAAAGGCAATTACTTAATAGACCTCATAAGGATAACATCAGAACTAAAAGAAGTACTACAGCCAGCATATTACTTTGAAATCGAAAAGAGCGAGATGGATGCTGTACGCGAAGGAAAATATGGTGTCATCCTGAAGTTGACATTCACAGACGGAACAGAACAGAAGTCAGGCACACTAAACATAAATGGCCGAGAGACAAACGTTTTCCAGCGTGAAAGATTATATGAGAAGAACATCAACGATTACATAATCGAAGGCAACAACGCAATAAAGATAATCCCTGACACAACCATGGAAATAGTCAGCATGGAAGTTCTCAAGGAGTAAAATTGCAAATCTTTTTGCATATTTTAATTCAAATTTTGAGCAATAAAAGAGGTGACAGCAGTTCTCATGTATCTAGATAAATTCATACAAATTCTGCAAGAACTGCATAATGACAAGAGAGCTATGGGTAAACTTAATGCACTGAAAGGCGCGGGTAAGAATGTGCGAGGTGCAGAGGGCGCCACACAAGCTATAGGTGGTTCAGGAGGCATAGATGCTTCTCAGGCATTCAATATGGTGGCTGGTTCTGAATCACATGATGAGAGAAAAGCAGATAAAGCACAGATAGAACAAGAAGAGCAACAGATAGACGGAATAAAACAACAGCTTGAACAAGTTAAACATGATATCGCACAAGTAAAACAATCAAGAGAACAAAATTTAAATAATCGAAAACAAGCGGTTTCACAGGCGGAAAGTATGGGGCAACAAGCAGATACATCACAATTTGATTCTTATGAACAACAAGCAGAAATCACTCTGAAAGGTCTAGAAGAACAAAAGAATGCTTTCGAGAAACAGATAGATATAATCAAGGACGAGGAAGCTGAGTTAAAAGCAAACATGCCTGGCATAATGGATGAAGTCAAAGACTATGCAGAAGATGCTACCATTGTCATACCGGGAGCTGGCGAAGTTGTCGCAGGAGTTCAAGCAGTAGAGGATATGAAAAAACAAGGAGATCATACAAAAACCCTTGAGAATGTAGCCGATATGGACAAAAAAGCACAAGCAGCAGGCGCTGAAGCAAGCAGGTCGTCAGCATCACCATCAAGTCTTGGTGCAACACCTTCAGCATCACCATTACCCTCAGTATCATCAACAACCTCATCCGGAGGTGGTGGTGTCGGTGGAAGAGGAGGTCATCCTGGAAGAGGAATAGGCGGGTTTGCAAGCAAGATGTTCAGTGGTGGAGGTGGAAGTTCAGAACCACAGAACGCGCCGATAGGATCAATACTTGGAATAATAGCTGCTCTGATATTAGGAGTTTTTGTATTCAAGAATTCTGGAAGCAATGACCTTTCAATAATATTACCTGCATTAGTCCCTCTAGGATTATTCATACTAGCATTACTTATAATAATAAAGACCCGAGGAGGAAGAGGCTGGTTAGCCTGGCTAATAATTCTTGGTCTAATCTGCGGAGCAGTAATACTATTCGGAACAACAACCTTCCCTCATCTGCTCGCAGCATGGCAGACAGGACTTGTTGAACAAAGTTCACAAGATACACAAGCAACAGCATCAAAAGGAATATCTGCAATTATAGATGATGCGGTAGGTTCTTATCGAAAAAACCTGGCTGCAGCATCAGGCGAAAGGATAGACGGTGATGTCGACCAAAGTGTCAAAGATGAAGTAGGAATAGAGATACTTCCGCCTTATTTACCGAATCCAAAACAGATAAACCAGAATGAAGTGCCTTTCCTTGAATTTGGAGCAAGACTAAAAGGCTTTGATCCGAAGACACCAATAACCGTCGCAGCATTATGCCATATGCAGACAAGAGATGCATCACGAAGCGTGACACGAGCAGTAACGCAAGCAGGCAAAGGACCAAGAACAAGTATTGGTCCAGAACAATCAGTAGAACCGAGAACAATAGTAGGACACACATTCGACAAAGAAATTACCTGTTATCCAAGTATGCCTACCAACTCATGCGGAAATTATGTAGCAACAATATCTGCACAAGCAGATCACCTAAGGACCGATGCTCAGATGATAAATTATGTCATCGACGAGACAATACTAAACGAACAATTACACGAGTATGCTGTATCCTTTGAGAGAGAACTCAAATCAGAAGCTCAGGTAAGGTCTGCAATGGAACAAATATACAAAGGGCAACTAGGCAGTATAAGATCTGTGTCAGACAAAGGAGCAATCAAAGTCGTCATGGCCGCAGCACCATTACCTCTAATAGGAATAGGAATTAATACGGCAGTAAATAATAATTTCAAATTCAGAGCAGGAATAGAGAACATGATGAACGGCTGGGTCACAGAAGTCAACAGCGTAAGGATACAGATACCAGGATTTTTTCAACCATCAGAAAG
>CAZXTQ010000006.1:6749-14050 GCA_964643595.1 uncultured Methanosarcinales archaeon | reverse complement strand
GGTTGGTCTTGACAGAAGAATATATCAGGACAGCAAACTTCCGAGAGACATCAAAAGGAGAACAAAAGATATTCCCATCATGCATGCTAGAACCAACAGGCACATACCAATTCACAGAACCAACAGAAGCGACTTTCCTGGCAGCAGTAGACTATAACTACATAGTCCAGCAAGAAATACCTCTGGAAGTCAGAAATTCAACAGGAGGAATATGCAGGAATACAACACCTATGAGTGGAGTATCTGAAAATCCTGACTCTGACCAACAGGAATCAGCACCACAGTAATCACAATCTATAAGGTGAAAAAATGAAAAGACAAACCATAACTACTAGCATAATCCCAACATCATTGTTAATATCGATATTATTCATACTATCTGGTTGCTCAGGCGGATTCTTCAAAGGCGGAAGCGGACAGATGGAATCATACAATTTCCGAAGCGGAACAGAAGGACTCAAGATGGAATTCATCGAAGGCATGCCGCCTAATCAGTTATTCATCGGCACAGAATTCAGCACAGGGATACGAGTCAAAAACATGGGTGCTTACGATATGACACAAGATGCTATGTTGACTGTCACAGTGCCTGATATGACTGCTTTTCAATTCCAAGGACCAAACCCAGTACCTCTGACACTCAGAGGAAAATCACTTTACATAAAAGACGGTGAAGAAGATGTCATCATGTTACCCATGAAAGCACTATGTTTCCCTGGCTATACTGGAACAAGAGATTCGATAGTCAAAAACTATACCCGCAAGATAAAAGCATCAGCCTGCTATTATTATGAGACTGTTGCAGATGCAGATCTTTGCATAGACACAAGAAAATTCCTCAGACAAAAAAATGAAAAACCTGAATGCGTCATGAAAGATATAGTTCTATCACGAGGGCAAGGAGGACCTGTAGGTGTCGCTCGCATATCACCTGCAATAATACCAAAATCAGGTGAAGAGACCACAGTCCAACTATCATTATCAATAGACAAACTACAAGGGATAGAACACACCATATTCAGCGCAAATAATGGTGGTTGTGAGATAGTTCCTGAATCCAATATGCAGAATGTTGTGAGTGTAGATGTTACCATGGGCGGACAGCCACTTGTATGCGAACCATTTGAAGTTAAACTCAAAGAAAAGAATGCTGTAGGAACACTATGCAAGACAACAGTATCCGCGAATCAAGGAGCTTACATAACTCCAATAACAGTAACGATGAAATATTATGTGCAGCAGAATATGCTTAGATCCATAACAGTAGAGCCGCCACCAGGTCAAAATATCATCAATTGCGATCTAATACAAACATCTGGCACGGTCCGATAAAAGTTGTGTAATGCATGTGTAATACCTAAACAGTGGGTGTACCCACCGAAAAATATAAATACTCAAAAACCGAAAATCTCTATAAAAGAGGCTTAAAAAGATGGAAAAAACCAAAATCGTAACTGCAATATCACTTGTTCTTACATTGTTCTTCATAACCGGCTGCGGAAGCTTTCAAGGTGGAAGAGATGGACCGCCAGTATCTGCGGAATTCGTAGCCACAGGATCAGAAGGAATTGTAATGCAATTCGTCCAAGACCAGCCACCAAACAAAGTTTACACGCAATCAGGACTTACGTTTTTGGTCGAAGTAAGAAACAGAGGAACATATACAGTACCTAACGGTATGATATACATGACAGGATTTGATCCTAACATAATATTTTTTGACAGAGTAAGCGCGCCGATACAACAGCTAGAAGGTAAATCCCCTTATAATCCAGAAGGAGGATACACAACACTCGACTTCAGCTCCAATAATCTCGTGCTACCTGCAAACATGCCAAACTACAAACCAACATTCATGGCAACAGCATGTTACCCATACCAGACAATCGCAACACCACTGATATGCGTAGATCCAAACCCACTCGATACAGCAACTGACAAGGCTTGCAGAGTACAAAAAGTATATTCTACAGGAAGCCAAGGTGCACCAGTAGCAGTACAAAGTGTAGAGGCAGAAGCACGACCAAACGGCATGTTTTTCAGGATACACATAGCAAATACGCACGGCGGAACACAACAGGCAAGCGGAACAGTATTTGATATGGCAAGCATGCAAGCCTGTCCAGGAGGACTGCAGTATCGCGACTTAAACCAGCTTGAATACATGGTATCCATCAGCGGACAGCCACTAGACTGCGATCCAAAAGGAAAACTAAGACTGGTTAACGATCAGGCAGTCATATTCTGCAAATATGAAAACATACCGCAGATACCTGCATACCAAACACCAATAGAGATTGGACTATCATACGGATACAAAAGCTCAATAAGCAAGATAGTTGAAGTTGAGAACTTAAACTTCGCTAGATAGAATCAAGAATAATAATAAGAATAACAAGAATAATAACAATCCAAAAAGGTTAGACAACGAGGAGGCATGAAAAATGAAGAATGCAATTCTGATATCATTCGTAGCACTTCTGCTAGTACTGGCAGCAGGTTGCGGAGAAAAAAACAATCAACAAGTAAATGTAGGATCTAACTTTGTAGGCGGAAACGCAGGACTTGAGATAAGCTTTGCACCAGGATCAATACCTGACAAAGTACTAGACCAAGACCAACCATTCGGTATCAGCGTCGTACTGACCAACAAAGGAGATTATACAATAGAAAACGGTGCGGACGCAACAGTAAAGATAACAGGTATAGATCCTGCAGATTTTGGAGTCAGCGCTTCTGATCTAGTACAGGATAGCCCATCACAACTAAGAGGAGCACAAAAAGATACAGAAGGAAATGTAATACAGGGCGAGACAGTAAGCCTTGATTTCCCTACAAGTGGCTCTAGTTTAGTACACCAGAACCCAATCGCAGGAGCAGTCACTTATAATGTTAGAGCAGACGTTTGCTACAAATACGGAACTGATATGAATACAAAACTCTGTGTACTGGAAGACATCCTCGGAACGACAGGAGGTTCAGGAAAACTTTGTGAGATAAACCAAGACAAACCAGTCGATAATTCAGGAGCGCCAGTACAGGTGGCATCATTCAGAGAATCTGTAAGCTCAGCAAACAAAGTAAGCTTCGTGTTCAAAGTCAAACATGTAGGAACAGGAACAGTACACCAGCAAGGCACTGAGTGCAGCAAAGAATTCCAGGACAAAGACAAAGTTCACGTCAAGATAGACACAGGCTTATCTGATGGACTACAGTGTTCAGGAATACAGGGAACTGCATCAGGCAGCGTATTTGAAGGAGACATCCAACTACTCAACGGCGAAAGAGAGATTAGGTGCACACAGACAATAAACAGTCCAACAGACCTCGAGAAGCTTGTCTCTATTGAACTGGTCTACGAGTACAACCAGAACATACAGAAGAACCTGGAAGTACAGCACGTAGGTGGATAAATTTAATATTTTATTTTTTTAAATATTTTTTAATTCTCATTTTAGGTAGTTACTGTCGTATTAGTTAATAGAAATCAGGTTTTGAATGTGATTATGGCACATTAAGTCGCTCGAATGCTTCCTGGACGTCTTTTTGAGAATAACCTGAGCTGTGCAGAGAGTGGCGGATGGTATCGGCATCATCGCCATGGTCCATAGCAATCTCGATTATAGGGATGATTTCCTCTGTACGAGGCTCTGTAGGGTAGGTGCTTTTTATCTTTGCACCAGATCCAGATAATCCAGAATATGTCGCAGAATGCGAATCGTCATCTTCTTCAGGAGGAGGTATGTGTAACATGTCTGCGGAGGACGAGTCTTCCATCTTATTAATTACAGAATCATCTAGGCCTGGCAGGTTTTTTATAGCTTCAATTTTACTCAAGTCAAGATTAGTATCAACCTTCTGACTCATAAGTTCCTTCATACCACGACTGAACTCAACCATAAGATTACGCTCTTTCTGAGATTTCAGGTCGATAAGCTCCTGCTGCTTTTCAAGCCTAGCCTTCAGAGTAGAAATTGTAGCGTTCATGATGGCTAACTTCTTAGTATGATCCTTCATTATTATGATCCGCTTGTTCTCTTCAGATGCTCTTAGTTCTGCAATAGATCGTGCATGC
Source organism: uncultured Methanosarcinales archaeon (assembly GCA_964643595.1). Classification (GTDB taxonomy): domain Archaea; phylum Nanobdellota; class Nanobdellia; order Woesearchaeales; family UBA11576; genus JABMQF01. Next base: position 9,975 of record CAZXTQ010000006.1, on the reverse strand, counting down.
TCAGCATCCTTAGAAGCAATAAGACGATCTCTGCCATCAAGCAAAGAATCATTGGATTTAGCTTTTTCTTTGTACTGCATAAGCTCGTACAGAAGCTTCTGGTTTTGATCATTTGTCGAGTGAACACGCTTTTCAACAGCAGCAACCTTGTTTTCAAGAGCAAAAACCTGTTTACGGAAAACATCAACATCCTGTTCCAACTTACTGTTTTTTTGATCAAGATCTCTTGTCAGAGCAGTCTTTTCATTGAGCTTTTCCTTGATAACCTGGATAATAGTATCTTTTTCGGTTATCTTCTTCCTGAAATCAACATCAGAAGCCATGAATTGCTCAAGCTTTTTTTTATTGCTCATCAGATCTCTGGAAAGCACTTCTATCTTGGAGTTTTGATCATTAATCTTCTGTTGAAGAGCATCAGTCAGGCTTTCTCTTCTTGCAACATCAATCTCAAGAGGCTTAAGATCTTCCAACAGACTGGAAATCAGCTCTTTTTTGTCCTCAAGCTCGGTCTTAAGTTTATCCAAGCTCTGCTTTGCTTTAGAATCTACACCCTGATTAGACATATCTTTTCTTAGAATTTCAAGCTCGTCGCTGAACTTAGAAATCACTTCCTTATTCCGGTCCATCCGCTGAGCAAGCTCCTGATTAGAATTAGATATCTCTTCTCTCTTTTTCTCTATTTGAGCAAGGACATCATTATCATCCATAAATAAACCTCTTTTTTCGGTAAACTCGATAAAAACTGAAAATACTGGGAAGGGTCCTTATTCAGAACCAATCAACGCAACATTAGCGAGGAATGCTTCAAGTTGGATGAACTCATCACTACCTTCAGTCATCCTGAATTCAGCTTCACCACACTTCTCGACAAGCACCATCTTTTTTTTACCATCGAGTTCTACATTGTAAATCTCCCTCTGGATCTGCCTTATGACATCAAGTCCTGAAAGACCATAATTAAGCATTACTTCCAATAATTTTTTTCTTGCCGCCATGAAATCATTCTTAACAGCAAGCTCAAGAACATTTTTTACTTCTATAGGCCGCGCCACAGAAGCCAAAGAATAAATAGTCTCTTCAGTTATGTCTTTACTAATGGCAGTAGCGCTTTGCAAAATATTCTCAACACGCCTGCAATCACCCTGAGATATATCGAAAAGAGCTGAAATTGCAGTATCATCAATTTTGATATGCTCATTTTCCGCAATCTTCTTAATCAGCTTGATAATATCATCCTGAGGAAGCGGTTTGAACCTGAAAATAGCGCATCTCGACTGAATAGGATCAATTATTTTACTACTGTAATTTGCAGAAAGAATGAATCTAGTTGTCTGAGTATAATTCTCCATGGTTCGGCGAAGAGCCTGCTGAGCTTCTCTAGTCAAAGCATCACATTCATCTAAGTAGATTATCTTGAATGGCACATCACCAATCGCTCTGGTACGTGCAAAATCCTTGACCTTGTTCCTGATTACATCAATACCCCTTTCATCAGAAGCATTCAATTCCAAGAAATTGCTATGCCAAGAATCACCGAAAAGCTGTCTGGCTATAACCAGCGATAGAGAAGTCTTACCCACACCTGCAGGTCCAGTGAACAACAAATGAGGCATGTTAAGCTCCTTCACAAAAGCAGCAACACGGCTGACTACCTGATCCTGCCCAAGAACATCAGAAAACTCCTTGGGACGATATTTCTCAGTCCAAATAGCCTGTTCTACCATGATTCAGACTAATTCCGCCCAAAATATAAATGTTTCTCTTTTAAAAAAAGACGGAAAATAAGGGTGATAGGTGAAGGAGAAATCAGGATATTACGCCACCACGTCGCGAGCATTCAATACTAAGTATACTATTGTCCATCATGCAGGAATCACAACTATTATACAAATCAAAAGCTCTTAAGACAGTGTTGGCGTAGCAACAGGAATATATTCCAATTTATAGAAACAGAATAATAAATGAAATAAAAATTTTAAACAATATCCTCTTCAGCAATTACCATGAAATCGCCGATAGCCATCAAAGCACTGAATGGAATAAGGACATTATTCTCTTTGTCTTTCTCAAGCTCTAACTTCTCACTATAAGGAGTAGGGTTTACAAGAACCATATGGATAAGTTCACCAGACTTGACCTCGAAGACCATATCGCCGACCTCGCCGAACTTTTTACCTGTCTTGGAAACCACTGTCTTGCCCATCAATTCCCTTGCAAAACGTTTTTCTTCATCAGCCATAATAGCACCTCTCTTGGGGTTTGTAGTATAATAATAGAGAGTGTAATAACTTACTCTACAGTAAAAATTCATATCAAACCCGATATATAAATCTTTTTGTTTAATGATGCCCTTATATGCTTTAAAAATAGGGCATTCACCACGTTAATTTCGATTGAACAAAGAGCTACAAACACCACGCTACGTTCTACCATTCAATTAATGTTACAATCGTGCAGATGCCTTTTCGATTGGAATCTTTATAACTTCGCTAGGTGGTGCTGGTAGCTCTTTCTCATACAGTACAATAGTTATATTTTGTGCAGCAAAAAGCTTTATATACGCAGATAGTACTTCTGTCACCACAATGAATACAGAAGAAAAACTCAAACTCATACAGGAAGTAGGTGAAGAGATTATCGGCGAAGACCAGCTAAAAGCAATGCTGGAAGATGAAACGTATACTCCTATAGCATACGACGGATTCGAACCATCAGGCAAGATACACATCGCACAAGGACTTCTTAGAGCAATCAATGTCAACAAAATGACAAAAGCAGGAGTACACTTCAAGTTCTGGGTAGCAGATTGGTTTGCACTCATGAACAACAAGATGGGTGGAGACCTAGAAAAGATCAAAATTGTCGGAAAGTACTTTATCGAAGTATGGAAGGCAAGTGGAATGGACATGGAAAATGTAGAATTTCTATGGGCCAGCGACGTAATGAACGATACAGAATACTGGTTGAAAGTAATCAACATCGGCAGAATCAATACGGTCACTAGAATCACGCGGTGTGCACAGATAATGGGCAGAGGAGATAAAGATGCTTTGAGTGCTGCACAGATATTCTACCCGTGCATGCAATGTGCAGATATATTCCATCTCAAAGCAGATATCACACAGCTCGGTATGGACCAACGTAAAGTAAATGTTCTTGCACGTGAAGTAGCACCAAAACTGGGTTTTAAGAAACCCGTCGTGGTATCACATCATATGCTGATGGG
>CAZXTQ010000006.1:0-6739 GCA_964643595.1 uncultured Methanosarcinales archaeon | reverse complement strand
TTGAAAAGAAGATGAGCAAGTCAAACCCTGATTCGGCAATATTTATGACTGACACTACAGAAGAGATAAACCGGAAGATTAAGAAAGCATACTGTCCAGAAAAAATAACCGAGGACAACCCAATACTCGAGTACTGCAAGTACATTATCTTTGAGAAATACCCTATGCTGCTTATTGAGCGGCCTGAAAAGTATGGTGGTAACATAGAGCTTCATGGGTATGACGATCTGGTTGTTAAGTTTGCGTCAGGAGAAGTACACCCAATGGATCTTAAACAAGCAGTAGCAAAGAAAATAGACGAGTTACTACAGCCCGTAAGAGAGCATTTTGAAAAGAATGCAGAGGCCCGGGAGCTTTTTGAGAAGGTACAAGGGTTTGAAGTTACAAGGTAAGTGTTTACAAATAAAGTTGACAAATTTTTTGTTATTTACTTATTACTGTCATTGTGTAATTCTTGTTAAAGTATTTGTTTCTTACGCGGATGATGTCCTTAACTGTCACTTTATTGATTTGTTTCTGGTATTCGTCAGCAAGTTTAGCTTCTTTTATGTTCTCCCAGAAAGCAAGCTCATCAGCACGACGCTGAGAATTCTCCTGATCAAGAACGTCTCTTCCTATGATGCTATCTTTAGCTTCACGCAGTTCCTTCTTACCAAGATTATCAAGTTTCCTGAATTCTTCCAGAACAAGTCTTTTACACAGAGCAAGATTTTTAGGAGCACAGTTCAAGTGAACAACAAAGAAACCATAATCTTTCTTTGACTCGTGATTAGCGCCAACAGAATACACAAGACCTCTCTTGACCCTGATTTCTTCATTAACCCGCCCTGAAAGACCTTTTGAGAATATAGCCTCAATTACATCAAGAGCATAACTGTCAACATGAAGACGCGGTATTGTTTTATACCCTATAATTACATAAGCCTGCTTTGTGTTCTTCTTCTCTTTCTTTATAGTCGGTTTCAGGTCTTTAGGCTCTATAACTTTAGCGATAACAGGAAGTTTACCTGGGACTAGCTCACCGAAGAATCTTTCAGCAAGATCTTTTAACTTCTTGATATCACCAATAACACAAAGAGTCATGTTGTTAGGCAAATACCATTTAGAATAATAATCAACCATTTGATCTCTGGTCATCGAACTCACAGAATCAACACGACCATAAATAGGATTTCTGGTAGGGTGCTTCTTGAAAATGTTCTTCTCAAACAAGACCCATTGATAAAGCATGGGCTGGTCATTAACCATCTTTATTTCCTCAAGAACAACTTTTTTCTCTTTCTCGAACACTTTCAAATCAAAAGAAGGGTTCTTCATCATGTCAGAAAGTATTTCGAGCCCTAATCTTGCTTTAGCTTTAGGGAGTTTGATATAGAAAAATGTGCGCTCATTAGAAGTGGCTGCATTCAGCTGACCACCAACATTCTCGATAGCTTCACTTATCTGCTTGGCAGTACGAGTTTTTGTACCCTCAAAAAGCATGTGCTCCAGAAAATGAGAAATACCTGCAATTTTAGGAGTTTCATTATTAGACCCTGCACCTACACAAACTTCAATAGCAACAGTATCTGATTTCCGTGGTTCCCACACGACAGTGAGACCGTTCTTGAGTACAAACCTTTTTATCATAAATGGGACAAAGTATTTATACTATTAAAAGTTATCTGTCGCTAATGAGGCTCAAAGAGTTCCAAAAAGAGATGAGAAAGGAAAAGATAGGCTTGTCAATGTTTTTTAATTTTGACGGAGACAATCTTGATCCTAACATGGTATATTTCTCTCAGTATACTGGATTCGGAGCGCTTGCGGTGACACAATCGAAAGCTCTTCTTTTTGTACCAAAAGCAGAATATGTACGTGCAAAACGGACAAGCAAAGTAAGAGTTGTAGCTGCAGAGAAAAGAATATTGGCTTCTATCAAAAAAGTTTTACGTGTTAAGCCTAAGAAAATAGGGATAGATAAGAACAGAGTCACACTTAATTTCTACAAGGCATTGCGCAAGAATCTTCTAGGAAATTATGTAGATGTATCTGGCATGTGCCAGACTCTTAGAGCAGCAAAAACACCTGTGGAGATAGCTATAATCAAAAAAGCTTGCAAGATAACAGACGAAATAATGCACAAGACCTTCTGGAATTTCAAGAAGTTTTCTACTGAAGCTGAAGTTAGCGCTTTCATGATAAATGAAGTCAACAAACTCGGTCTAGGACTTGCATTCAAGCCCATAGTAGCGTCCGGCGGCAATGCTTCTGAGGCACATCACGAGCCTGACACAGGACGCTTGCGTAAAGGATTCTGCGTGATAGACTTCGGAGTCAAGTACCAGGGATATTGCTCAGATATGACGCGTACACTTTATATTGGAACTCCAACAAAACAGGAGGTTGAAATGTATTATGATGTTTTACGGGTTCAGCAGACACTAATCAATGAATGCGTTGAGGGTGCAAGTTTTGTCAAGATAGATGCTTATGCACGAGAGTTGTTCGGTGTTCGCGCACCGCATTTTTCTCATCTTATAGGCCACGGAGTCGGTACAGAGATACATGAAAGTCCTAATCCTAAGAAATCATATCGACGTCAGATCACTCAATTATTGCGGAATAGCGTCGTGACAATAGAACCTGGTCTGTATTATGATAAAAAGAGCGGGATACGGATAGAAGATGATATTCTTGTGACTGCCCGGGCACCCCAGGTTTTGACTAAGACCGGAAAAAATCTGTTGATAATAAAGAAGTAAACCAAACGTATTTGTTTAGCTCAATAATGTTAGCACAGCCACTCGGCTACACCATAATCGGTTGGTAACCGAAGAATTAGCAGTTGGACGAGACGCGATGCGCGGGAAATACGGTCAATAACAGCCACAAATACAATAAATAAAATAAAAAATTCCAGGATTCAAAACCTGAACTTACCATTCTTTTGGATTACTTTACCATCTACACGTAGCTCTCCACCACCACCTTGTGGTCTAAGGTCCTTGACGATATCCCAGTGAAGAGCTGACTTGTTCTGCTGTTTCTGATTCTTCTTACAGCACTCAGGATAAGCCATACCAAAAGCAAGATGGATGGTCCCGCCAATCTTCTCATCAAATAGAAGGTTCTTGGTATACTTTGTAATGTTATAATTGATACCAATACCAAGTTCGCCCAGGTAGGAAGCTCCCGGGTCGGTTTTCAACATCGACTTCAAGAATTTTTCATTCTTAGTGGCAGTGGCCTTCACTACCTTACCATTTTTGAACTCAACATAGATACCATCAACCTCATTACCACCACGAATTGCAGGATAAGAGAACTCAATATGTCCATCAACTTTGTATTTTTCAGGTGCAGTAAATACCTCTCCATCAGGGATATTATGGTGCCCTAAGTCGCTGACAGCGACCATCTTATCAATACTGAGTGTCAGGTCGGTATTCTTACCTATAATCTGAACAGTCTTACCTTTGGTCAGAATATCCTTCAATTTCTTGTATTTTTTTTCCAGCGCTTTGTAATCCATATTACTCGCGTTAAAAAACCAATCAGAATAATCTGCCAAAGACATATTAGCTTCCATTGCAAGAGCATTTGTAGGATAATCACAACCCACCCATCTTTTTTCCAGACGGACCTTAGATATAGGATTCACAGTCTTGCTACGGATAGAAATCTTCTTAGGATCTATATTACTCAGTTCGCGCGTGTTGTTAGTACCCCAAATCCCTATGAATACATCAGCATTTTTTGATTCAAACATAGCAACATCAGGAAACTTTTTCAACTGCTCAACACTCGCATTCTTGTAATACAATTGAGTCATACCAGGCAGCCCGACATGTACAGCAGGGAATGCTCCTTTCTTCATGCAAAGTTCATACACCTCTTTGATAAGAGGCTCAGCAACAACGTCACCGCTGATTACGACCTTATCGTTCTTCTTTACTTTAGTAGAATGTTCGACAAGGATTTTTGCCATTTTTTTTATTCTTTCTTCGACCATATTGAAAATACTGTTTTATGGAAGGTATTTAAACCTTATTATTCACTGAAGAGTTTTTACTCTCGAGTTAATTTGATTGCACTTATATTTTCTTTACAAAAAACAGGACAGCAAGCAAAATGTTTAAATACACAGAAAAATTCTTTTACTATCAACATGGCACCAAAATCCAGCGGAGCACATATAGATGAAGGCGATAAAGAGATGCTAAGCAGCATCATTTCAGGCTATAGTACAGACATACAGACGCTAGAAGACGAAAACAAACTTCTTAAAGAGACAATCAATAACCTGAAAAGAGAGATGGAAAAATATCATCAAGTACCTCTTCTTGTTGCAGAAGTGAAAGATATAATAGAAGGTAATGTGCTCCTCAGACTAAACAACGGAAACGAGTTCTACGTAGGATCAGCACCAGATGTTTCTGATCTGCTTCCAGGAGATTCAGTACTTGTGGAACAGAAGAACCTCACAGTACTCAAGAAGATACCTCTTGCAAAGTCATTCAACGTCGAAAAATTTGTCATAGTAGAGAAACCCGACATCAAATGGAAAGACGTCGGAGGACTTGAAAGGCAAGCAGAAGAGATCAAAGAAGTCATAGAATTACCACTCACAAAACCTGAATTATTCGAGAAAGTAGGTATCAAACCACCAAAGGGCATACTTCTATATGGACCTCCAGGAACAGGAAAGACACTTCTAGCGAAGGCAGTAGCATCAGCAACAGACTCTACATTCATAGAGGTAGTAGGGTCAGAACTGGTACAAAAGTTCATAGGAGAAGGAGCCAAACTAATAAAAGAGATATTTATGCTGGCAAGAGAAAAATCACCAGCAATAATATTCATAGACGAAATGGATGCACTAGCTTCTAAGCGTATTGATATAGGCACTTCAGGAGAACGGGAAGTGCAGAGAACATTCATGCAATTGCTTGCAGAAATAGACGGTTTCAAACCACTTGGAAATGTCAAGATAATAGGTTGCACAAACCGAAAAGACATAATGGATCCTGCGGTTATAAGACCTGGGAGGCTTGATCGCCTTATAGAGATACCTAATCCTAATTTTGACGGAATCAAAGAGATATTTAAGATACATACAGTCAACATGAAGCTCGACAAGAAAGTCAACATAGACAGAGTTTGCCGGATGATGGAAGGTTTCTCAGGAGCAGAGATAAAAGCATCATGTACAGAAGCAGGATATTTTGCGATAAGATCAAATCGTCACAAGATACTTGAAAAAGATTTCAAGCAAGGCATAATAAAAGTCAAGCAGGAAGAGAAGATTGAAGGTGAAGATTACTTGCACATGTTCGGATAGACTCTTTTTTTGATTATTTTTTATTTGTTTAGCTCAATTTTAGCAGTACTGCCACGCGGCTACACCATAATCGGTTGCTAACCGAAGAATTCGCGTTTGGTCGCTGCGCGAATATCGCAATACAAACAAAAAGTGCAACCCTCTTGGAATTTCTTGTTGGAAGACACGCAATGCGCGGTGGCAGCACTGCCAGAAACCGCTAAACAAATACAGTATTTTTTACTTGGTTTTCTCTATGAACTGCCTCATGAAATTCTCAATGTTCTTTGACCTTATCAGACCAATTTCATCACAAACATCAGAGAATTCCTTGTAGGTATTCAAGTCTATAAGAAAGTTATACCGCCCTTTCTTATGAGTTTTTTCACGACGAATATTGCTTATATCATGATCATCTGAAAATTTTTTCATATGGTTTTCGATTGCTTTGGAACGTATCATACCTAACTCTTTACATGCTTTTGAGAACTCCCTGTAGACAGATACATCTATAAGAAAGTTAAACCTTCCTTTTTCTACCTTGTTATTCTTCATTTCCCTTATCTTTCCTGACTTTCTTGTGCTTTAAGGTATTCCGATGTTTTTTGTGGTTTAACATCTTTCTTGAAATCAAAATTAGGACGATTGCAAAAGATAAAAGCAACACGGCTACAACACCAAATACAATATTCCAGAATGATTTTTTCGGTGACTCAGAAGATATGGTTGATACGGTTCCCTGAACTTTAAATACAGTCTCAACAGCCTCACGGACTTTAGTCTCGTCCTCACCTGTCTTCAAACGTATAGTATCTATAATATCTTTCTCGATATCTTCAACTGTCCTGTTCTCAATCACCAAAACAGGCTTTATATCAGAAACATTAGGTTTTATTGTTGGTAAAGGTGATATTATGGTGGGTTCTTCAATAGGGTAATCAATTCTTACTGCGAAAACAGAGAAGCCTGGAGTGGTGACCTCGTAGTAATAATTAATATTGTCCTGATTGACAAGAATAGTATGGAGATCAGACCAAGAACCTTTGGTGAAACGAGACACTACAATATTATCAGGTAATTTACTCTCTTTCTCAACCCAGGACTTAGGAACTGCAACAACCAAGACGGCTTCATCAATGTCAGAATCAAACAGTCTGGACGTACTAACCTCAAATAACCTGAAAATACCTTTCAGTTCCTGCTTTATTATTACAGGTTTATAATCGAGAGGGGTTATCTTTATTACAGCATTATTAACAACTTTGTTGACGATAATATCAACTCTGCGTATAAGACTATCAGGTTTATTTATAGATAAACTCTTTGTTTTTCCAGGGAAGAAACGGTCAATATCGTAATTTATAATGCCTTTTCTGTAAGTCAAATGTTGAGAGTATGAAGAACTTCCCCCACCAGAACTTGGCGGTCTAGGTGGTG
>CAZXTQ010000005.1:16897-26447 GCA_964643595.1 uncultured Methanosarcinales archaeon | reverse complement strand
CTGCTTATAGCCCTGCTATAAGCAGGGGACTTATTTAAACTCTTGGGACACAGCCTGTGATGCCAAAAAGCTTATATACTTACAATCCCTGAACAAACACATAAAGAGGTGCGAATCATGCGAATTGTTCTCAAAGAGAAACCTAAAAATCCAATCATCATAGAAGGATTCCCTGGCTTTGGTCTTGTCGGCACTATTGCTACTGAATATCTTATCAATGAATTGAAAGCTAAACCTATCGGTTCTATTCATGCGGAGGATCTGCCGCCGATGGTCGCGATCCATGATAGTAGCATAGTGCAACCTATTGGTGTTTATTATGCCAAAAAACAGAATCTTGTACTTTTGCATGTGATGACTAATGTAAAGGGTATGGAATGGCAGATCGGTGAACTCGTGCTTGAGCTTGCAAAACAACTGGACTCAAAGGACATCGTAGCTATTGAAGGTGTAGGCACTCCGCTACCTACTGAGAAAAGCAATGCTTATTATTATTCTAACAATGAAACAGGAAAAACAAAATTTAATTCTTTCAAGCTTGAACCTCTTAAAGAGGGTATAATTCTTGGAGTGACTGCAACAGTTATACTTCAGAGTGATGAGCGGCCTGTGTCGAGCATATTTGTCGAGACGCATTCTAATCTGCCAGACAGTAAGGCAGCTGCAAAGGCTATTGAAGTCCTTGACAAGTATCTTGGTCTAAATATCGATTATAAGCCACTTATGGAGCAGGCTGAAAAGTTCGAGGACAAGATAAAAGGCCTTATGGAAAAAGGTGCAGTAGCCACAGAACAGCAGAAGAAGAAGACCTTGAGCTACGTGGGTTAAACAATATTTTTTACGAATAAACATGCACGGCTTAGCGCAAGCCATGAAATATTTGCTTGCAAATAGTCAAAAGCTCGCAATGAGTATAAGTCAATGCTTCAAAAAGTATTTTTACAACGAGCTTTTGACTGCCGAATGCTTCAGGATGTGTAACAGCCTGACGGCTTACAGACCAAAGGTCTGAAAGAGAGCAGGTGCACACACCTGCAAAATGACCGCATTTAAAGGCACCAAAGACTCTAGCGAAGCGAGTCTTTGCGTGTATTGGATAGTTTATTCAGATTTCACAATCGAATTATTTTGACAGAGCGAGGCACATATTTACTGTTTAGTTGACTTATTACCCTCTAATTCTCATTAATTTTATATACCTTCTCTCACCCCCTTATACTCATGCCCAAGACAACCAGCTTCAACATTCTCGCAGGCACCTTAATATTTTTAGGTATGATTCTTCTGCTTGAGAATTTAAACATCATCAATGGTGCCTGGATGATATGGCCCCTGCTTCAGCTTATACTAGGTGTCGGTTTCATCCTACTTTATTTCAGAACTAGAAAAAGTGATCTTGTCATGCTCGGTCTGGGTTCGTTCATAACGACAAATAGTATATTCTTCTTTTATCTTAACATGACAAGTTGGTTTCTGCTTACCTACCTTTGGCCTGTATTCATTGTGCTTTTAGGCTTGACTTTTTTGGCTTGTTGGCTTCCTTCAAGAAAACGGGTGCTACTCTACCTTTCAATGCTTTTCATAGCCCTGGGAATTTCATTCATACTCATATTTGCTATTTCAGCCCTTCTCTGGCCGATCACATTAGTCCTGACAGGCATAAGTTTTATAACCATCAGCATATTTGATAAGAAGTGAAGATAATCCATGGCAAAAAAAATTAAAAATACATCTGCGTGTAAAAGAGTTGTATTCATCGAACCCAGAGGTAGCAAAGATAATTTCTTCTCAAAGTTTATTGCGCTTCCATTGATGGGTCCAATATACTTATCGACTATCCTAAAAAAACGCGGTCATACAGTAAAAGTTCTGAATGAACATATGCTAAGACGGGATATTAACATCAATGATCTTGATGCTGATGTACTATGTATCACAGGTCTCACACAGACTATCAATAGATCATATGAAATTGCAAGACAGTTCAAATTGCAGAATCCTTACGGAAAAGTCATAATAGGAGGCATTCATGCGAGCATGATGGCTGATGAAGCTGCTAAGTTCGCTGATCATGTGTGTATAGGGGAAGGTGAACCTGCTATTGTTGATCTTGTGGAGGGAAAAATAACTGACAAGTTTGTCCGCACTGAACATATAGATCTTGACAAGTACCCAATTCCAGATTATTCTCTTCTTGATAACTATGAGAAGATGTACATGACACCAGTTATAACAAGTCGAGGTTGTCCTTTTGACTGCAATTTCTGCGCAGTCACGGAAATGTACGGAAAACGTTACCGCACGTTGAGCATTAACAACACGATGAAGACTCTGCGATCTATGCGACCAAAAAAGGTATTTTTCTACGACGACAACTTTGCAGCAATAAAATCCAGGACATATGAGATGGTGAAGCGTTTCAAACGTTCAGGTCTTGATTTTAAATGGACTGCGCAGGTGCGAACTGACATTACTAACGATCCTAAACTTGTAGAAAAAATGGCAGATGCAGGATTGAAAACTGTATATGTGGGTTTTGAATCAGTAAACCCTGATACTCTTAAGGGTTTCAAAAAAGCGCAAGGCCTCAAACAGATTAAAAATAGCATTAAAGTTTTTCATGATAACAATATCAAAATCCATGGTATGTTTATATTCGGTTCTGATAATGATGACAAAAAAGTGTTCCAGCGCACTGCTGACTTCTGCAATGAATATGGAATTAATTCTACTCAATTTGCAATTCTTGTTCCTTTACCCGGAACTGAAGTCTATCGCAATTTTGAATCTCAAGGGCGTCTTCTTCACAAGATATGGAATTATTACGATGCGCTTCATGCAGTCTTCAAGCCTAAAAACATGACTCCGCTTGAACTGCAGGAAGGTATGATTGATGCTTTCAAGGAGTTTTATTCTTACACCAGAGCGTTCAATGATGCGCTGAATACTTTTGCTGAATATCCTACCGCAGCAATTAAAGGATTTTATTCTAAAGTAAATGCACCTTCATTTTATAATGCAGGAATCAAGATTATGGGCGCCCAGATCGTACACAAATTCGCTAAGCACAATAAAGATTATGTTGACTTCTTAAGCAACCTGGAACTTAAAAAACGTGCTTTACAGTACCTAGCAACACCCAATTCACAGGCTTAAAACCAAATTTTTACCACTTTATAGGGACTAAAATACCGAAAGATTTAAATACTAGTTCTCGACATTTATATCAAAAGATATCACTCCCTTAGTAAATTATTATGATAAATATCATAACAACATTTCACCAAAATCCAATTATTACGAGGTAATACACATGACAAACATACCACCCAAAAATACAGAAAGAACAACAATGGCCCCGATAAACCCAAGAGATCTTATTTACAAACTAGCAATAGATTCTGCTCTACAAAAACATGCTGACATGCTTAAAGAAGTGGAGTTCAAAACTGCTGAAGAGACAAAATATGTACCGTTAGAGATGACTGTTATTGATTCTAAACCAGGACTACCAACTTTCGGTGCGGATACAATCACAATAGAAATGCCTGAAAAATACTTGCCAGGCTATACTCCTAATGACAACTAAGAGGTAAAAAAATGAAGTTCAGATTTCAAAACATAAGGAATATTTTCAAGGACAAAAGACTTGCAACTGCTTTCGCTGCTGTGAAGTTCGACATGGATGTCATCAATGAAAATCATGATTCTCTTAAGATGTCTACCAATGATTGGATTGTCTTCCTTGACGAAGAGAACCGTCACCTGAAGATGAGATTAAAAGATCTTGAAAGAAAAGTCGATTCTATGCAATCCAAACGACCGAAAAAGTCAGAAGAACAGGAACTTACAGTTCTAAGGACTCTTTGATAAGAACAAACAAGGAGTATACCCAAAATCTTTTTAAATTCTCACTTTTTCCAGTATTTCTGCAAATATGACATATAATTGGTTGGGGGATGTATAACATGGATGATTTACCAAAAGTAAACGACATAAGTCTTCTCTGCGAAGAAGTTCCTGAAGTAAAAGAGCCTAAAGTACCACCTACAATTGAGGAGATGCAAGGACCTTTCTTTGTTTCGGATGATCCTGAGGACGCTCAGAGATACTGTCGGGCGATGCAGCACGGTTACGCTCCAGACCCTTTTGACAAGTATTAAATATTTATTTTCTCACTTTTTTCTTATTTTTTGTTTTTTTTGATGTATTTCTATTCTCACTGATTTTTATTTAACACTTCAGAAAGCTAAACTCTCACTTTTAGACTCATTTTTCTGGGAAGATACCTTAATCCTGCACAAAAACAATACCGCACCCACTCACTTTGACATCTTTCCGACAAAAACACCACACTTTGCCGACACTATTCAGCAAAACACCGACTAACATATACCTACACACATACAGCATTAACCCTGTCAACCGAAGAGAAAAAACCGACAAAATCTAAAACATCAAACAGATCCTAAAATCCAATTAAAACAAAATAATTCAATAAAAAATTAAATAATTTAAGAATTAAAGTATCAATATCTCAGCACCTTTGTTCATGCCTAATAAATGTCTGATAATGCTCACTACCATTAACCTGATCATAACCAGGCTTAAGAATATGCAGTCCAGATCCCTCTCTACCAGATCTTCGCGAACTTGCAAGATCCCAGCTTTCAAGTATAGGCATGGCATCTGAATCGATAAGGCCTGAAACACCTACAGACTGGCGATAATTCTTACACTGCCTGAAAGAATCGGTCTGACGGAGAATAAGGTCAATCACCGTTCCATCCCCTAGTTCGCCGTTAACTGTAAGTGCTACAGAGACATATGTCCTTGAAGCATCACTACTTTGGTGTGTGGAATCATAATCAATAGATAGACCTGCACCAGAAAAATACTTTGCAAGACCAACTATGCCCGCACCTTCTTTTTTAAACTTATCTAACGCATCCAAAAAAGATACTATATTCTCTGTACCCACCCAGGATTGCGCTGCTAAACTCTCAGAGCATCCTTCTCCTTCAACTAAATTTTCAATCATTTTGCATCCCTCAACAATTATTTCGACATCTGTCACCCTACTTCAAATTGTCCATCTCAGAACGTTTATTACTGGTTTTGGATGTCCATTTAAAAACTTTATCCTTGAAATATTTTCATTTCTAGGGTAAAGGGGCAGAGAGCTTTTTCATAAGTCTCAACAGGTTGCGGGAGTACCATTTACACAATCAATGGTCGCAGCATAAATTCATAATTAACCTGAGTTTGCTACTTTTTCCCTAAACCCAAAATCACTCTGTTTTCCACTCCAACCATAACAAACACCACTCTGTCGGCATCTTCCAATACATAATCCTCAATACCCCCTATCTCGCACGCAAACCATACATTCTTACTCAAGAACCGGGGTTCCACGATCAGGACCCCTTGAACTCGATTTCTAAAATCCGTCGGGATTATACCAGATATTGTATGACTCTAACAGAATCTGTTTTCAGATTCGAAAACATCCCAGAAAACATCAATTTTTCAAAATCTCAAAATTCGGGATTTTTCCGAATAAATAATAAACTAAAAAACAAACAAAAACTAACACCACAAACACCCAAAAAATAGCATTTCAAGCCATATAAAACCATTACTTTTTTGAGAAGTTTGCCCACATCCAACGTATACAATTCTGATAAAATATTTATAGCAAAGATAAGAAATTTTATGAGTAAAAAGCAGTACCACGCAGCTAGTTTATTGTTGGCATGCTTACTGATATGTATTCTGACCATGCTTGCCTCGGCTTGCGCAATAAATAGAATTATCTTGTTGAAGTGCAGCCCAGTCCATCCAGTTATTCTGAGGACACGCAATAGGCGGTGGCACTGCTTTTAACAGATTATTTAGATTATTTTATATACCTAAAGTAACTGGATGTAACCATGACAAAAAAAGAGTTACCAAGGCGCAATTATCTTCTCCTTGGTGCATCGCTTCTTATAGTTGGACTTCTCGTGGAATTTCTCAGCCAGAAAGTTCTTGAACTCCAACTGAGCGTGGTCTACAAGACCCTCTTAATCATGGTTATGATCGCTGTTGGTTATTCATTTGCAGAGGGTATAATCGCTCCGTTTGCACGAGGGTCTTTACAGCTCATGCAGCATCCGTTCGTCAAGCTTGCAGGCCCTAATGCAGGCAAAGCACTGTTCTACATCGTAGTATACGGAGTTCTGTTCGGATTGTATCTTCTTGTATACATCTACGGAATTGATGCGAGCAGTCTGACAATACCACCTGATCTTGAGATATCAAACTTGATGACCTGAATCATTTATTCTCAAACCTAAAAACACACAAACAGAGCTAAAACTTTTAAGCAAAAACTAAATACATTAGGGCATTTTACCGACGAGAAATATGTTTTTTCTAAAAATTTATATACCAAGATACCAAATACAATTACGGGTAAATCAGAGAAATGTAAGGCATTGTAGGAAGATGCATAACTATTTCTGGTTCTACCACATACAACAACAGTAATAAAGAGGTGATTAGTTTCAAGACTACAAAGATAGTGCTACAGAACCACGAACCGAGCATGAACCCGACTTCTGAGGAGCTTGCAAAGATTGTTATGGCGCGCGTAGGTTTAGAACCTAGAAAATCTGGTTCTACCGACAAGATGTTCAGAACTCTGATGGAATTATACGAACGTAGCAAGCAATCCAACAGAGAAAAGAGGCCGGAATCTGCTGTTATGACAGTGGAAGAGATGGGATACTATGCAGGAATTACCCGACAGACAATGTATGACTACCTAAGGCGATGGTTAGAGCTAAACATGATAGTTAAGACCAGCTACATTATCAACAACAAGGTTGTCATAGGCTACAAGCTGAACGGAACGACTCTTGAGGCATCTTTCGAGAAAGCGCGCCAGCAGATCAATAACAACATGGACCTTACAGCAAAGTACGTCCAGGAACTGCAGCGGCGCATAAAGAACGAGAAGATTTCTCAGGCTCAAAAGGACAAAAACCCAGAGCCCCCTCAGGCAACACAAACAACAGCAGAACAAAAGACCCTGACAGAAGCGCCAACAACCCCAGAACTAGGCACTATTACCACCGCCTAGCGAAGCGAGTCTTTGCGTGTTATTGCACCGTCTATTAGGTAACCAACCTCGGCAACAGACATCAGCTCGCGCTGTGGTAATAGTGCCCAATAAAAAATTGGTATTTGTTTAGCTATTGTTGGCAGCACAGATACCGCGACGTGCGTGTCCTCCAAGGATAAGTTCCAAGAGGGTTGCACTTTTTGTTCGTATTGCGATGTTCGCGCAGCGAAAACATGTCGATTAGGCAGATAGCAACCGACAGGGGGTTAGTCGCGTAGCAGTGCTGCTAAAATTGAGCTAAACAAATACAAAAATTGCTGTTTTTGCCAGCAACCTCTAATCTTTTTTACGCATTATTTTTGCAAAAATTATTTCAGTAGACATAACCCCAACTTTCTATGCGGTATCATCCCGACACCAAAAATAAAAACCTTGTCGTAAAAATTCAATAATCGAAACAATTGCCGGTAAAAAAGCAGAGCGGAATCACTCCAAAACATTGTCGAAAACAAACCAGAAAAAGACATCAAAAAGTGAGGGAAAAAAAAGAAATTAAATCACTTCTTGCCATTCTTGATCTTGCATGAACGATGATATAGTAAAAGCCCTATTATCACCAAGACAACAACAACAAGCGCGATTATAAGTCCAAAGTTCTGCTCTACAAACTTGGACTGCTCTCCGTTCACGATATTTATCTCGAATGATTCTGACTGAACTTCCACATCATTGTTATAGATATACCTTACCTCCATGTCCATGATATATTTTTTAGGTACAGCATCTTCATCAACAGTGAACTCAAGCACGCCTTCACCTTCTTCGCCAGAATCAAGCTTTCCGACAAAATCATATTTCTCGTCAAACTCAAAAGGTTGTGATGATTCCTTGAACGCTCTTATGGAAACTGATTCTGCTTCTTTGCCTCCTGCATTCTTCACACCTATCTTGAGCATAACGCGGTCTCCTGCGCGTATCTTACCCGGCTCGGTTGAAACTCCTGTCATCTCGAAGTAAGGCTTGTCAATCAATGGGATGTCGAAAGGTATCTCTACAATCTTGTAAACATTGTCATCATCATTTGCTCCTTTGTAATTGACTGTCAGTTTTGACTTCTTTACTCCCGGAGAGACATCTTTATCTATGTCAACATAGAATATAGCTGTCTCGCTGCTTCCAGCATCTACTGTGCCAAGATTCTCCCAGTCTGAATAGCCGTAAGATGCTTCAAAACCTTCTGGCAAATCAAGCTTTACCTTGACGTTCTGCGCGCCGCCATCGCCTATGTTCTCGAGCTCAACGTGAAGCTCTGCTTCATCAGTATCAGCGACGAGCTTTACAGGATCTGTCTTAAGGGTGCCGAGCGCGAATTCAGGAAAATCCTTATCCGCAACTCTCAGGTCATATTCAGATATAACCCATTCTCTGTTGTCTCCGTACTTGGCTTTCAGCTTTACAGTATAAGTATCTTCAAGAGCGTCGTCATCCACCCTTATCTTGTAGTGCAGTGTGTAGAACGCATCTTCATCAGAATATCCCCACCAGTCGTCGATGTGTTTCTCCGGACCGTCACTCTGGTCAAAAAAGAAAGTGTAGCCCAACTCGAGATAGTACACCACATCTTCAAGCTGGCCGTTACCGGACTTCTCTATCTTCCAGCGTACATCCAGGTATTCTCCGGGTTCTGCAGGGTCAGGATCCTGGTTCATCAGTGTCGCTGTCAGGTATGGTGAATCATAATTTGCTGTCGCGAACACCGAAGGTATTGCTGCGACCATAACGACTAAAGCGACCAGTAAAAACGCCAGGATGCCTCTGCAACCCCTTGCTTTTGATACCTTTGATACTGATGTTTTTATGTTTTTGTTTTTCTGGTTCATTTTCTTTTCCTCCGATAATTATCATAGTTTTATAGGTTTTGTTGTGATAGTTTCTGCGGTACATATTGATTTATGATTTTATGTATGAGATTGATTCTTATCTGCAGGATATCTTCCTCTTCAGCCTCTTATACTTATCGTCGAGGTTCTCTGCTATTATCATCAATGCGGGAACTATTGTTATCGCGGCAAGGAAACATGCAGTTATACCGTACGACATCATGTCAGCCATGTCTCCCATCAGGGATAGTGTTCCCATACCCATGGCAGTAAAGCCGATGAGTGCCGCGAGTGTTGTAGTAGCCATCGGCTCTATGACGTTCTGCATCGTTATGACGAGAGCTTCTTCTTTCCGTTTGTGCCTGAGTTCCTGGCGGAATCTTGTTATTGTCTGTATACCGAAGTCTATGCCTATGCCCATTATCATTGATGCAACACCTGAGGTTGCTGATGTCATACCTATTCCCATAAGACCGATGTATCCGAATGCCCATACTACTCCCACACCTATTGTCGCGAGTGGTGTGAAGCTGTACTTTAAAGATCTAAAAAGCAAAAGGAG
>CAZXTQ010000005.1:0-16887 GCA_964643595.1 uncultured Methanosarcinales archaeon | reverse complement strand
CATCGTCTCCTGTATGACGACATCCTGTACTGCATCGCCTGCAGGGCTTACCTTGATGCCTTCCGGTTTCGGCACTGATTCTATCACGTGCCTTATACCATCGACGATATCAAACGTTTCGTAGTCTTCTGTAAGATATATTGTTATGATCGTGAGTTCATAGTCTCTGCTCATGTAAGTATCAAAAAGGGCGTTATCGTCTGTTAGTTGGATTATCTTCCTGTGGCTCTTTGGGAGTACACCTCCGTTCAGATCTCTGAGTAATGTCGCCGCACTTGAGACTGAAGTTACGTCATCTATGTGCTTTACTGACTTCTCGAGCAAGTCGATATATCTTATCACTTCAGGATGCCTGACATCGCGGGGTTCTGTTGAATCGATATGTCTTGGGTCTATCTCTATGGCTATCTTGATGCTGTTGTCTCCTCCGAAACTATCTCCTATTACATTGAATGCCCACATAACAGGTATGTCATCGGGGAGCATGTTGGAGTTGTCCATGTTCTCCATCTGTATCCGTTGTGAGAGTTGTGCTGCGATAACCACCAGTACGAGCACTATTACGAGCATTATGTAAGGGTGTTTTGCTATCGCCCGGGCGTACTTTTCTATGATGTTATGGAGGTATTTCATTTGTCTAACCTCCTTAGTCTCTCTTTGCGTTCAGATATCCTGATCTCCTTACGTGAATCATGCCATTGCTCGAACCTTGAGGACATTATTATGATGACTGGCTCTATGAAGACCGCTGCGATGAGACAATAGAATATGCCTAATGCAAGGCTTAATCCAAGATGCTGGAGCATGGGCATGAAGGATAATGTTAATGCTATGAATCCTATTATCGTCGTGGTTCCTGAGCCGAGTACTGCTGAGCCCACGCCAGGAACTGCTACCCTGAGTGATCTGTATCTGTTCTTTCCTGTCTCGCGTTCTTCCACGTATCTTGTAAGCATGAAAACTCCGTACTCAACGCCAAGGCCGAGTATCATCGCTCCTATGCCTACTGTTGCGACAGATAGTTTTATCCCGAGCCATCCGAGTGTTCCCATCGTCCATATAACTCCGAAAGCAAGTGGTGTGAATATGACCAGTCCTTTTCTTATGGAAAGTTGAAGCAAAAACAGGAGTAGGAGTATTATCCCTGCAGCGAGTGTTATTGTCTTGATAGCGTCTGCCTGCAAATAGTAGAGTATAGTGGAACCCAAAGGGGGCATGCCTGTTATTGTCGCTTTTACTCCTGGCGGGGTCGATACTGCCATTATCTTACGGTCGATTAAATTTGTTACATCATCAGTTGCTTCAGATCCGCTGCCTATATCTGTGCGAATAATCATTATCGTGTGTCGGTAGTCTCTGCTGTAGAATTCTGATGCTGATTCTATCTGGCTGAGCATCACTTTTACATCATCTATATCATTATAAGGGACCTGGGAAAGAAAAGTTCCTGCAGAGACCACAGAGTTAAGTGAAGGTTCTTTTCGAAGTTCTTCCTCAAGAGTTATCAGATAATCGACTATGACCGGATCTCTTATGTCTCTTGGTGCTTGCCGATAATCAAGCTCTTCGTCTATGCTGAACAGTATTATGATAACATCCTGTCCACCGAGTTTATCTGTTATCTTGTTGTTAAGCTGAAATATGGGAAGCTGTTGAGGCATCTCTTTCATGAAGTCTGATTCCATCCTTACTTTTGTGACTCCTATTCCCATGAAGACCGTGAATATGAGTGCAGCTATGATTATTAATGCACCGAAATGGTATTGCACCCTGGCGACGCGGTCAAGAAAAGACTCCAGGAAATTGCCTGACTTGATGCTGCTTTTCCTTATTTTCCCCTTCCTGCGTCTTGTTTTTGTTTTCATTTCACTTCATCACTTGATTTTCGGCTCAGTTCTTTTTCTTGTTCACAGAAATTTTCTGTCGCTTTAGCTTGCTCAGTTTCGCGTTGGTTTCTTTTATTATCTTAGAGAACGATTTTTGTTCAGAGAGCTGTTCTATATTTATCAGGGTATCTATTATCCTGGTATGCAATTCTATCAAATCTGCGGGATCGACGCCTTTATGCCTGCATTCGCAGGATAGTCCCTCTTGTGTAAGTTTGTCGAGCATAGGAAGTACAGTCTTATCACCATATATCGAACCATATATCTTAAAGAACTGGACATGGCTGTTCAAGAGGTCGAGCTTGTTGTCGCATAATGCTTTTATTCTTGACCTGCCACTTTTTGTTATTGAGTATAGTTTCCGACGGCCTTCGCGTCTTGAATTTAAGAAGCCTTTAGCCTGGAGATCCTTGAGCATAGGGTACATAGATCCGGGTGATGGTCTATTGCCTATCGCGACCTCGAGTCGTCTCATAATATCATAGCCTGTAAGCTCCGCCCTGGCAAGCTCTTTCAATATGGCAATCCTTAGGTATCCTTTCATTGTACCTCCAACGTATTCCCTGATAAAAATATCAGATAAAGAAATTATCGGAATCCGATATATCGGTAAGCGATACAAGTATTTAAAAGTTTTGGAAAGATAGTGAAATTCGTGACCCCGATCACATAAACAGAAATCTGAGCACCAAAAAAGAAAAAAAACACAAAACTTATATACTAAACAAAATTATTATAATATTATAACAAAAATGTTAACAAAAGACAAAAACAAGGTTTTGCAGGTTCTACTAAGAACTATAACCGCGAAATTGACCATCTCAGACATAGCAAGAGAACTAAAACAAAAATACCCTCAGACATACAGGACGATAAAAAATCTGGAAACCGAAGAGATCGTTAAAACAGAAAACATCGGAAAAAGCAGTCTTGTTGAGTTAGACCTTACAAAATATCATTTAGAATACGCGATTGCAGAATTAGACCTTTGCAGTAAAGTATGTAAAAGAAAAGAGCTTTCGATAGTGTTGACAAACATCCTGAAGATGAACAAACAATTTGTATGCCTTCTTTTTGGAAGTCATGCGACAGGAAAGGCAAAAAAAGGATCTGACATTGACCTTCTGTTCATAATACCTGAAGAATACAGCTACAGCAAGTTTGAAAAGATATCCCGACGTCAATTATCAATATATAATTGTGACATAAATATAACGACAGAGAAAGGTCTGCTTGAAATGTGGGCGACACCAGGACAGCTGAATGTAGGGAATGAAATACTCGAAAGACATGTTGTTCTTTGCGGCGCAGAGAGATTTGTCAATCTGTTGAGGCAACATCATGTTGGATGAGAAAAAATTCAAGCAAAGCAGCAGGATAATCAGAGAACTCATAAAAGAAGGTAAAATCATAAAAATCCGTCACGAGTGCCACACCCCAACCTAAAGGTCGGGGTATGACGTGGCACTCGTTTTGACAGACGGATTTTTAGGATGCCAAAAAGTTCACCATAAATGGTGGGGTGTTAAACCCCATTCCAAAAAGTTCTGGTGAACTTTTTGTGCATAATTAAACCTAAAAAAGGAACAGATTCTTTTTTCCTCGAGAAGAGCAGGGAATCATTGGATGTCTGTCAGAGATTGGCAGAATTACAGGAAGAAGAAGGTCTTACGACCAATCTTTGGGTGATAAATACTGCATATTATTCTATGTTCTTTGCTGCAACTGCTCTGCTGGCGAGATTCAACCACCAGATCAAGACAGAAAGTGGAGTCCATCGATTAACGTATCATGCTTTGGTGCATTATTTCATTGAAGAAGACAGTAAACTTAAGAGACACTTTATGGAAGAATATGAACAAGCGGTCGACGAAGCTGAAAACACACTACAATTAAGCGAAAAAAAGATAGAAAGCTTAGTGAAAGATCTTGATTTTGAGATTTCAAAACGTAAAGAGTTCACTTATGGATTGGGTAAGATTGCCGAAAAGAAAAAAGCAGAGACTTCTTTATCGCGAGCCAAAAATTTCTTCATAGAGATTGAAAAAGCTACAAATATCTAAAGATAATACTATCCAGAACCTAGAGAATCAAGAATATTGGTTTATACCTGTATGTTTAAGACTGTTAATTCAATAACATTTAAAAACAAAAACCCCTCAGACACCAATATGGACAAAAGAGGATCTCACACACGCGCATTCCTGTATCTGTTGATAGCATTCATGATCCTGTTCAGCACTGCAACTCTGTTGGCCTATACTAAAAGTGATGATGCAATAACAGGAAGATCTATCTCAATAAACAGCCATAACACAATCCGCGTGCCAGATTCCAACCAACCGATGCCTAATGAAAACGAAGGCACGATAGTGCTTTGGACAAAGCCTCCTATTGAGATTTTCGAACAATTCGATGACGCAAGGGATTACATTATTTTCTACTCTGCGACAAACGTACCAGGCCTAAGGATAGTATACAACATCCAGACAAAGCGTTTCGAAGCAGGCACTCCTCAACTAAAGAGTCCAGAGATTGACATCTTTGACGGTAATAATCATCAACTTGTATACACGTTCAACAAGGAACAGGGGCAGGCAATCTATCTGGATGGTGTTAAAGTAGATGAATCCACTTTCAAGCCTTTGAAGATTTCGCAGGTTACAGGATTTGCAATCGCTCTGCCAACGATACATCAGGTTGATATCAAAGGTGTTGAAGTTGCTGTTTATGACAGATATACAGGTGAAGAGAACCTGGATGATATCTAAAATTGATGTATCAGTAAAACAGCCACACACATAATTCTTAAACATTACTGTACTGCCACCTAACAACGCTTTGATTTTTAAAACAAAAAATACAGTTAGCCCGTATGTAATAAGTCTGCAGCATAAAGTGAATATATGCCGCCTAGCGCAGTTATTGGTTAACTTATTCAGACTTCACAATCGCGTGGTTTAGGGATATGTGAATTATTCTGACGGAGCGCGGCATATATTCGCAGTCTAGCTGACTTATTACATACGTTAGCCCGATAGATTAATTAGAAACCTTATCAATAGCTGCGTGGCAGGGTAGTATACCTATTAAATGCATTATTATTTTCTGGGCAGAGCTAAAGCAATCAAAAAAATATTTTGTCATCAATTGAGTTCTATTGTCTTGTCAACTTTCATCTTGATGTGCTGCACGAGAGGTACATGGTCGTCGCTCTTGAGACAGGTAAATGCTGCAGGACAGTTCAATAAAGAAAGTGCTGCCAGTAAGTTTGCGACGAAGTGGTCTATCTCATTTGTGTTGGTGTAGGTGGTCAGACAAGATAGAGAGTCAAATATCAACATCTCGACATTTTGCTCTTTAACTATCTTGATAATTGCAGCATATAGTTGTTTCACATCTTCAGCCGAAGTTAAGAATGTGCAATCATCAACAGGTTTAGGCGATATTATTGTCGCTGTTATGCTGTCTATAAAGCAGAACTTTCCAGTATCGATTCCTTTGTCTGAAAAGTTACTCTTGAGTGACTGGTATGTCTTGTTCAAAGAGACGTAGAGCGTCTTTGCAGCTACGCTTTCTGCTTCTTTGATTATGTCATACAGTCGTCCTGAATAGTCTTCGTCAGGGACTATTACCAGCATGTTTGTCATCTTTGCACCTATATTCTCTTGGTCTTATCTGCCTGCATCTCTAACTGCATAACTGCAGGTCGCTTAGAATCTTCCTTAAGTACGAACATTGTTAGGCCTACACCCATCTCTTCGAGGAATGATACGACATAGTTAAAGAACTTCAGCACATCTTCATCTGATTTATATACCAGGAATGATGATATCGAGTCGAAGATGACATGTTTCACACTATGCGACTTCACAAGAGTCAAAAGGGTCTCTGCAAAGTTGTCCAGGCTGTCCAGTGAGTCCAGGAATGTACACCGATCTTTATCGTCGAAGTTGAGCACTTTCGGTGTTATGCTGTCTATGAAGACAAACTTGTCAGGGTCTATCTTCTCTTCTCCGAATCTGCGTACCAGAGAGTTATATGTCTTGTTCAGTGTGACATAGCACAATGAGCTATTATCTCTTGATAGCTCGTATGTTAGGTCCATAGCCACATCATTGTACTGTGAAAATGGGAGTATTACCAATATTTTCTTCATGTTTCCCACCTCACAGATGCTCCTTGACTTTCTGCACTATGTCCTGAAGGTCAAAGGGTTTTGTTACGTAATCGACGATGTTATGACCTTCCATAAGCGCTTTTTTCTCATCATCAGAAAACCTGACAACAGTCACGAGTATTATCTTAAGTTTGTCGTATCCTTTCGCGTTGAGCTTCTCGAGTATCTGTTTGGTCGTAAGTCCGGGCATCATCACGTCGAGAAGAACCAGGTCTGGTTTCTCTGTATCTACTTTCTCAAGAAACTGTTCTCCGTTATTTGCTTCTGCGGTCTTATGACCTTCTTTCTCCATTATGAGTTTCAGTGTATCTACGATGTCCTGATGGTCATCTACGCACATTATCTTTGCCATTTTTCTTTCCTCCTTTGATTGTTTTCGGATTATTGTTCTTGTTCACAATCTTTTTTTCTTTTTTGTATTCTTGTTCAGAACCTTCTTTCACTTCTTTTTTTAATTTTGATTTCACTTCTTTTTTTGATTCTGATTTCACTTCTTTTTTTTTGACTTGTCTCGCCACCATCTTTGTGACATAACCTTCAGCGTCAAGCTCTTTGAATGATATTCCGTGAGAAAGATCTCCTTTGTCGTTTATCGCTCCTTTCTTGATCATCTCATCGATGAAGTCTTCATTTATCATATATCCTTCCTTGTTGGCAATTTCCCGGAAATGGCGAACAGTGGCTTTTTTATCGACGTGGAAGAGTTCTATATCTGCTTGGCCGACATTGACTGTAGGCTTGAACGGTATAGTGAATATGAATGATGATCCTTTGCCTGGTTCGCTCTCAACCCAGATCTTTCCACCGTGCTGTATGATTATACCCTGACAGATAGCGAGTCCGAGACCTGTTCCTTCATAGTTCCTGCTTCTGCTGGAATCTACCTGCTCGAAAGGCCTGAATATTCTGTCGCAGTCATATTTGGGAATTCCTATTCCTGTATCGATTACTTTTACTGTTGTATGGTTCTTGTCATTTATGACTTCGATAGTGATTATTCCGCCGACGTCAGTGAACTTGATTGCATTATTGATGAGGTTTACAACTACCTGTGTAAGCCGGTCCTTGTCTATATTAAGCAAAGGAATATCCTGAGACTTGAGTTTGACATTTATTCCTCTGTCAGTGGCTTTCATTTTCATGGTATCTACAGCGCCTTTGACAACTTCGTTAAGGTTTGCTTTTTGGATGACGAATTTCATAACACCTGATTGTAGTTTTGAGATGTCAAGTATGTCTCCTATCAGCCGGTCAAGACGGGTTGTATTATTGAGTACGAGATCAAGGCTTTTCTTCTGCTCGGCAGTTATCTTTCCCATGTAGCCTCCGAGCACCATCTGTAATTGTGCTCTCATTGGAGTGATAGGTGTGCGAAGTTCGTGTGATGTGACGCTGAGGAATTCGGTCTTTATCCGTTCTAGTCGTTTCTGTGTTTCTAGGGCTTCTTCGAAGTCTTCCATCATGTTCATGAGTGCTGCTTTGTTGTCCTCGAGATATGATACTTGTGAATCAAGCTGTTTTGTCCTGTCCTTGACCTGTTTTTCAAGGTTTTTGCTGTACTCATGGAGTTTCAATCCTGATATTTTCAGGTTATTGATCATCTGTCTGAATGCCGCAGCAAGATCTCCAAACTCGTCCTTGCTGTGTATGTCTATCGGAACGTCAAGATTTCCAGCGTCTATCTTAAGTGCAGCGTCGCTGAGCTTTATTATTGGTCGTGTGAATGTTCTTACCATTAATAGGGTCAACATTATGAATATGAAAAACACAGTGAAACTTATCAGCAGTATCCTTCCCAAAAGGTTCTGTACGGGTTGATATGCTTCTTCCTGGTCAATCTCAGCAATCAGACATACGTGCTGGTCAGGGAGCCAGCGATAATATCCTATTACCGGAACATCTCTATAACCATTATAAATTAACTCACCCACACCGCCTGTAAGACATTTTTCAACCGCAGGCGTCTTTATCTTTTTTTTCATAGCTGAGCCGGATTCAAAACGGGAGTCTGTTAGCATATAGTTATATTCGTTTACAAGATAGGTCTCGCCAGTATTTCCAAGTCCACTCCTCTGAAGCATAAGATCTTCTACCCTCTGAATATTAAGCATCCCTACAAGAACACCTATAAAAGTTCCATTATTGTCTATGATAGGTGCGGATACTGCTATTTCTGGTCTCTGCAATGATATATCATAATAGAAAACTTGGGCATATGTTCCTTTTTTTCCTTCGATGAAATAAGGCTCATCAGATTTGAATTTACCTTCCTGCTGTGTATCTGTTGAAAGATGTACTTCTCCATCAGGAGATACTATATAGAACATATCGAATTTATTGCTTAGTTCAGATTTTTTCAGGAGAGAATCCCTGATGTTGTCGTACACTTTTAATGCAGATGTATCATCGATATTATGTCTGGTGAGTGAATGAGCATATATTTGGTCTAATACTGAATCACTGAGTACAAGTTCAATATCGGTTGCAGCATCATCTATCATTCTTTGGAGTGCATCAGATTTCAATATCGCGACGCTATGTAGTTGATCATTTATCCTGTCTTCAACAATCTGCTTACTTAACAGATAATATGTGGTGCCTGCTAAAGCTATCATGATAAGGCCTAAAAGCATCACTATCAGCACAAGTTTATATTTTACTTTCATCTATTAAGCACCGTTTTGAATATACAGAACAAAAAATAGGAGGTCATCATGTATACACCTCATTAAGCGGTCTCATATCATAAAGGTCTGCTACATTAATTCCGCCTTCTGTTATGCCTTGTTCGACAAGTATTGTCTGAACTTTTGTCCAGCCTTCTTCCGTCATCCAACCGAGAGGTTCTACACCTGTGTGTATCAGAGGTACTGACTGCTGCATCATGTAGGTTTCGTGTCTTCGCGTACGATCTGGCGCATACTTCAGGACAGCGTCAACCGCCTCATTCTCATGTTCTATCGCGTACTGCCAACCGTCGAGCGTGGCTTTGAGAAAAGCTGTTACGAGCTCTGGTCTGTTGTTAAGGGTGTCTTCTGTTGTGAAAAGGACATCAGCATACATGTTTACGCCATAATCTGCCATCAATATCGTGTTGACTTCCTTGTCTGCCTCCAGAACTTGGTGTGGCTCATTGATGATGTATCCTGTCGACACATCAGTATCTCCTGCAAGAAGCTCTGTTGCGTCATAGCCTATGGTGACTTCGTTCACTTGTGAGCGATCCACTCCGACCTTGCTCATCATTGCATAATATAGTATACCGACGTTGACGTCTGTACCGTCTACAGCCCGCTCTATACCTACTGTCTTGCCTATAAAGTCCTGTGGCTTGGTGATTCCGCTCTCTTTGAGCGAGTATGCGCATACAGGATTGATCTTATAGATTACCGCAAATGCTTTGATAGGTTTTCCAGCGACTCTCGCGAGCAGAAGTTCGTCTGCTCCAGTGATCCCGAAGTCTGCTCGGCCTTCGACAACAGCGTTGATTGTGGAATCATCGAATGAAAACTGCTGTATGTCAACATTAAGCCCATTATCTGCGTATATTCCTTTTTCTTTTGCGACATAGTTGCCTGCGAACTGTGCCTGGTGCAGCCATTTGAGCTTGAGTGTCACATCTTGCAATTCATTAGACTGAGCAGTCTTTTTCTCATCTCCACAACCTGTTAATGAAAATAAAAGAATTAGAATTATAGATATTATGAATATTGGGAATTGTCTTGTATTGAAAATCATTTTCTTTCCTCCATTTCTTTGAGTTTCTTTTTGAGTTCTATCATCTTAAGTTCTCTTCCAACTGCGAGCTTGTTGAATTTTTCAAGATCCTGGACTTTTTCATTCAGCTGCTTTGTTCGTTTTTCTACCTCGCTCTCAAGTTCATTCTTTGATTTCAATACCTCTCGGTTCATCTCATCGAATGATCTTGCAAGATCTCCGAGCTCATCGCGGGATAGTTTTTTTGGCATCTCTGATTTTTTCCCATGTTTTACATCATCCACTACACGAGAAAGCAGGGTTATTGGGTGAATAACTAAATTGGCCAGTATCCTGCTGAATATCAAGGAAAGCACGAATATGACCAGCATCATGAAGAATATCTGTATCTTGACTGTTTTCGCAAGAGATAATACCTCTTCTTCAGACTGTATTGCAAGAACTGCCCAACAACCATCCCCTGAGTATATCATCTCAGAAAGCAGTGGCGTATACGACTCGAAAACAAGGATTCCGTCAGCTCGAGCGTATGTTCTTATGCCCCGAGTGCATTTTTCAGGATTAGGATTATGATCTTCAAGCAAATGCATTTCATCACCTGATATAATCATCCGGTCTTTATTGTTTACAACACTTATGGATTCTGATGTATGAGGCAGTACAATTTCAAGTATTTTCTTGATGGAATTTAACTCCAACTGAACAGCAAGAACACTTATGACATCTCCTGTCTGGTTCATGACAGGGACTGCTAATACGACCACAACTTTTGACGGGTCAGGTATTATATGAACGTCAGAAATTGCAGGTTCACCTGAAAGGGCTCTGGTGAAATATTCTTTTGTTTTCCAGTCACCTCTATAATTATGGTTGATTGACGCGCGGACTTTTCCGTCTATGCCTATCAGGGTCACATCGTCGTATATGTTATCTTCAACATTGTTGAATTGTCTTAGCTTGTTTAGTTTCTGTTCATCTGTTTTCTGTTCAGATATTATTGTCTCTGATTGTGCAAGAAAGTTCATGTCAGTTATCACATCTTCAAAAAATGATTCTATAAGATAGGCTGCCTGTGAGGAATGACTTTGAAGATCGTTTGAAGCAACTTCTGAAAGACGGTTTTCTATCTGTCCGGGCAATACCAAGAATAACAGAGTTATAGGTATCAGTGCTAACACTAACGAGAACAAGAAGAATTTTGTTTTGAGGTTGAATCGCACCATCATATTTCCATTATCTTATACATCTTTATCAATCATCAACAAACATCAACCATCAACAATAATTATCAAGCATCAACAATCATCATCAACCATCATCAACCATCAACAATAATTATCAATCATCATCAATCATGATCCTGTTGGATTTCTGACCAGACCTTATTGTACTCACTCATCAGAGAGTTGTCGTTGAATGATTCAAGCCTTAAAGATACTTCAGGATCAGGGTACAATGAAGGATCGCTGAGTATTTCCTGATCAGTAAATTCTTTTGCTGCTGTATTTGTATTTGCGTACCAGATGTAATTTGCTATGTCTGCGCTGACTTCTGGTCTGAGTATATATTCTATAAACATGTGCGCTTCTTCTTTGTTTTTGGCGTCAACAGGTATTGCCATATTATCAACCCATTTCGCTGCGCCTTCGGATGGTATGTAATATAGAAGGTCTTCATTCAAATCCATTGCAGATAATGCTTCTCCGCTGTATTGTTGTGCAGCCCAAAGATCTTCTGATACCATCGCGTCACGTATTGTTATCGGGTCTTCAAATCCGCGTATAAATTCCTTGTTTTCAGATAGGGTCTTTGCCGCAGAGTCAAGTTGTGTTGTGTCTGAGGCGACGAGCGGGTATCCTAAGTATTTTAGTGCTGCACCTATTACTTCTTCTGGATTATTAAGCAAGGATATTCTTCCTTTAAACTCTGCAGTCTTGTTATGATCGAATAGGACTGACCAGCTATGTGAGTCTTCAGAAAAATATTTTGTGTTTATTATGACTCCTGTTGTACCCCACAGGTATGGTACTGAGTATATGTTACCCTGATCATAATATCCGCTCATGAATTCTGGAGCGATATTCACCAGGTTTTGGATCTTCTGATGGTCTATTTTTGTCAATAATTTCATGGCAGCCATTTCTTCGACTAATTCTCCACTGAGTATTATTATATCATACTTGTCAGGGTTTGTCTGTACATCTGACTGCATTAATTTCTCATCATCAAATGTGTACAGGTTGACCTTTATTCCGGTTTCTTTTTGGAAATCATCAAGTGTTGTCTCACCGAAATAGTCTTCCCAGTTATAGATGTTGAGTTCTCTTGGGACAGAGACTGCATTCTCAGGCTCAGAGCATCCTGAGATTGCCAGTGATATGATGAGTATGAGAACGGTAAATAGGGTGCTTAAAATAAGATTGTTGTTTGTCGCAGTCATTTTCTTCCCTCCAGGTCATTTAGTTTTTTCTTGAGTTCTATCATCCGCAGTTCCCTGCCTACTGCAAGTTTGTTGAAACGTTCGAGTTCCATGTTTTTTTTCTGGAGGTCTGCGAAATAGGTCTTAGTATCGGTTATGTCTCTAACCACTGCTAATATAACCTGATTGCCTGATATATTGGCTTTCTTGAGGCTGACTTCAGCCCAGAATGTTTTTCCATCTTTACGTTTGCACTGCCATTCAAATTTTTGGTCTTCGCCTTGCGATGCTTTCTGTACTCGCTTGACTGCTTCCTCTTGAGTGTATTCTCCAAAACCTGCACTTATAGTGCCGATATCCAGCTTAAGAGCCTCATCAATAGTGTATCCATAAATATCGAATACCGTGCTGTTTACATCAAGTATCTTTCCTGTTTTTGCATCATGCATGAATATTGCATCGGTGGAAGCATTGAATATTGTGCGGTATGTGAGTTCTGATATTTTTATTATGTTTTGGGCTTTGATAGTTTCGGTTATATCCCGAAATATTGATATGGTTGAGATTAACTTGCCATCTTTGATGAATGGTTGTGTGTTTCCTTTGACATTGACTTTTTTTCTGTTTTTTGTCAGAAATACTGTCTCGATGTCATTAAGTACTTTGCCTTTGGATGCTTGTTTAAACAGTTGTTTGCACATGGATTTATGTTCTTTACTGATGATATCCAGAATATTCATCTTCATTGCTTCTTTATCTGTATATCCCATGACTTGTTTCCATTTTTTGTTGACATAGATGAAATTTCCTTTGACATCTACGCTCTGTACAAGATCGTCTATATTCTCAAGAAAATGGTTTAGTCTTTCCGCGGTTTCTTTTATCTTTATGTTTGCTTCATGTACTGTGGTTACATCGTTCATAACACCAATCATGCGATATTCTTTGCCTTTTTTGTCTTTAAGGAACACGCCTGAGTCAGTCATATATCTATAGCTTCCGTCTTTAATTTTGAACCTGTATTCACATCTATATTTTTTTCCTTTCTTACGTGCATCATCAAGAAGTTTGAATGATTCTTTTCGGTCGTCAGGGTGGATGCGTTTGCCCCATTCGTCTATGTTTAATTTGAACTTATCTGGTTTGTATCCTGTGACTTTTTCTATGGCTCCGTCCCAGAGTATCTGTCCGGAGACAAGGTCATAGTCATATATCAGTTGGCCGGTTTCCTGCGCGATTATCTTGTATCGCGCTTCAGATTCTGCGAGTTCTGTTTCAGAAGATTTCGTGATAAAGTGTAGTTTGATAAGTTCTTTGTTCTTATCAAGAAGTTCCTGATATTTCTCTTCCATCTCCTTGTCGATCTCTTTGTCAAGAGTGATGTCTGAGACTATGCAGACTGAGTCTCCTGAATCGACTGCTTTTGTAGTGCTTGGTATCCTGACTATGTGGACCGAAGTTCCTTTTATCTTGATAGTTTCTGATGTTATATCCTCTCCTAGAAGATATTTTCTTTTTCCAAGATCAGGTATTAGCTTGTATGCCGAGGGTGTTGCTTCTTTTACGTTTCCGTTCTTATCTAGGAGGATTGTGCCCATACCTAGCTCGTGAAGTCCTTTTCTGAGGTGGAGTTTATCTTTAAGTGAAGGTTCGATATACTGCTCGATTGCGGTCTTAAGCTGGAATGGTGTTGCCTCATCAGGTGTTGTGCCAACCTTGGCAAGTGCTTTGTTGAGAATTATCTCTGCAAAGAGCGGAACTTCTACTGCAAGTTTGCGTAAGACTGTGTTGTATATCTCTCTTGACATTATGTATATTACCTGTTTGATATCGTTTAATACCGTTTGATACTGTTTGATACTGTTTGAGGCCTTTTTTACTTCTTTTTCTTGAACAGAGCAGGGTTGGCTTTTTTGTATTCTGCTATATATCCGTCCACTTTGTTCTCTGGTGCCATTATGAATCTGCAGTACTTGTCTCCACGTGCACGACAGAGTATTTCTTTGGATACCAGTTTCACTCCAAAGCTCTCTTCACACCATCCTGATGAGTATCCTGCGTTCATTATGCATACAGGATTCTTTGTTTTTTTCTTTGCAGTTATCCATGAATCTGCTTCAAATGAATGTGGATGATCATAGATAAGGTAATAATTATCGTCAGGTTGTGGTTTCGATTCTGCAAAGATATCTACAAATGCCCATCCTGTATAGGCGAAATGAACTGGTCCTGATGATAGTTTTGCTATAGGGTCTTTGACATTCATTGCTTTGTGAAAGTTCTGTGCGTCTGATTTTCCTGTTGCATGTGCCATGTCGAAAAGTAGTTTTGCGGCTGCTTCAAATGCATCTTCTTCATCAAGTCCAGGATATTTGTTCTCTATAAACTCAAGAAAATCTACGCTCATGGCTTTTGCCCTTACAAGTATATATCGCTGACCGCCAATCGTGATAGATCCTGTGCTTGGATCCCGTTTCTCTTTGCTGAAATAATCTTTTACATATTTTTCTGCTTTTGTAAAAAGTGGTTCCATCTCTTTTGGAGTCTTTACGCAGTTGAGTGCCATATCTGTTCACCTCCCATGATAATTAATTTGATAAAAATACTTGATTTGATAAAATTATATAGTATAGGTTTAGAAATAGTTTCAAGACTAAATATGGTTATTTTCAACATATTTTACCTCTTTTGATTTTGATGTTAAATATTAATGATATTCTGCTTGTTTTGATTTTAAATATATTTAAAAGAATAGGGACAGATATGGTTAAATCTAGAAAAATATTGGTTTAATATATATTAAATTAGTTTAAATTAATTAATTTAAATTAATTAGTTTAAATCAAACTGTTAAATTTGCTTAAGAACGTATACTTAAGACAGTATATTTTTCCCTTCTTCAGTCAAATCCAATGCCTTAAGCCTTCCTTTCTTCTTCACTCCGATCAATGCTTTTCCAGCGAGTGAACTGAGTATCTTCTTCGTAGTAATCTTTGATATGTTGAACTCTTTGCTTATGTCTTTGAAATAGACATCCATAAATGCAATGTTCTTGTTGCTTATGTAACGCAGGATCTCCATCTGTCGTTCAGATACCTTGATGTCAATCTTCTTCGGGAAGGGTAATTCTTTAAGTTCAAGGGACAGCAGCTTCATCTGCTGTTCTGACATAAATGACTGATCAGCATACACAAATGCAATATTTTTGGTTTTCATCACACTATCGTTGATCAAATATATTGTCTTTATTACTCCTTCAAAGCCTTCAAGCGTCAGCAGATAATCTAGCCTGTCAAAAAACACCACGCTCTTAGCATGCTTTTTTATTTTTTCCTTGATCCAGGCCAAAATAGTATTCTTATCTGATGCAGTTTGGAAGTCAAGGCTCTTGGCAGATGTCAGCCATAATATCTCAGAGCCTTCAAAAGTTTTATTATATGATCGAGGATACTCTCTGGTGATAACAAGACCTGCGTATCCTTCATCCATGAATGATCTGAACGAATTAAGGACTTTGTTTTTCTCTTCAGGCGTTACAAGATACGCGCAGCCTTTCACTATCTTTCTGTACTGGAAATGATCATGAGATACGTCCCTGCCTACAAGGAGCAGACCATCTATCTTTCCTTCAGAATCGCGAACAAGAGATGTTGATGAAAGAAGATATCTTTGGACTTCTTCTTTGCTTTTAATCTGGATATCACCAAAATCTGATGCGGATTTCGACAATGATACCCTGATCATTTTGGACAATTCTTCAAGTCCTTCTGGATTCTCAAAAAGGTTCTCGCCAATCATGTCGATTGATTTATGACCTGTCAATCTCTCTGCTGAGTTGTTCCATCCGGTTATTATCCCTTTTTTGTCTACGGATATCATAAGCTCTGATGCAGAGTTGAATATGAGCTTATATTTTTGTTCAGTCTCACGTAATGCTTCCTCTGATTTTTTCTGTGCGGTAACGTCATGATATATGGCCATTATCTGTCCTGAACTGAGCTTATAGACCTGGTTTTCTACCCATTGAGATATCCTGTCATCTTTGTACAATGTGAGTGGATGTGAATTTGGAATTCCAGTTGTCCATACTTCCTGTAAAACTGAAAAAAGGCCCATATCTTTCACAGAAGGGAATACTTCAGATATCTTTTTTCCACGCACATCCTCTATCTTTATCTGACTCAGTAACTGACCTGCGTTATTCATATCTGCAAAGATGAAATCTTGACCTTCACCCACTACATCATATACTGCTACCCCACTGGTCATATTATCGAAAAGATTGATGAATTTCTGTTCAGTATTCTGGATTAAAAGCTCTGCGTTTTTCATTGCAGTTATGTCTGTTAGGAAATTAAGTGTTGCAGGCTCACCACCCCATTCTATGACTGCTGCGCTGACTTGAACCCAGACAAATTCTCCTGACTTGCTAAGAAGTCTTACTGTGCTAAGACCTAAAGGTGATTCACCCCGAAGTCTCTTTGATTGTCTTTGAGTGACTTCAAATTGATCTTCATGATGTATGAAATCAATGAATTTTTTGTTGTGGAAATCTTTTTCATGGAATCCGGTCATCTCAGTTATCTTCCGATTCGCGAAAATTATTTTCTGGCTCTGTATCAAGACTATTCCTCCATCAAAGAGGTGGTTCCGTGGCGTGTATATTCATATTCTATGCGACGATC
>CAZXTQ010000004.1:27121-31287 GCA_964643595.1 uncultured Methanosarcinales archaeon | reverse complement strand
GTTTCCCCTTTCTGATGCTGAGCCTGAGCCTGAGCCTGCTGCTGAGCCTGCTACTCCTGATGCTACTCCTGCTGCTGATACTCCTGCTGATACTCCTGATGCTGCTCCTCCACCTAGTCCATTAGCTATTCCAGCAGCCAGCGGAAGTACGACAGTTACTATGTCAAGAAATCGTGCAAATAGTTATGATATTCCTGCAGGTTCTGCAGCATGTCCTCAAGGGTGTACTGCTACAAGAGCTGCTAATGGGGATATTACTCTTAGAGGTGAAGGTCAACCTATAACTTTTACTCAAGACCAAATAGCTGCTAATCTTGCAATGAGTGATTTGAGTACTGCAATCGGTTCTAGTGAAGCGGCAGTAACTGCAGGACACGTAGATGCATCTGGCCAGCCTGTTGCGGGTGCTACTCCTGATGCTGAAGGAGATGCTGATGCTCCTGCGTCAGGCGGTAGCGCTGAAGGTGAAGAGTCCCCTGATACTGTGACCATAGGTGACGAGACTGTCAATACATGGGCAGTGCTTCAGGGTCAGGTCGCTGCTGCTGGTGGTTGGTGGAATTGGGCTTTCAATGGTCCGTTCACTGGCACTTTCAACACTTTGGGTCGGGCTTTCGGTGAGAAGGGTTGGGATGGTGAGACTCATAATTTTGGTCAGGTTTTTGCTATTGATTACTGGGCAGAATCGATATGTTCTAGTCGTGAAGATAAGCTTAATGAAGGTGGTATGCGTGCTCAAATAACTTCGAGGTCAGGAAGGACTTATGCTCATATGGAGGGGGAGTTTTCTGAAGTTAATCCTTGTTTGGGTGTGGTTACTGAGACAGATAACAAGAGTTGCACGCTATATTATACTTACAAGATATCTGGTGTTATCGAGGCTGCTGAGGTCAGGATTCGGGCAAGGCCTTACTTGGTTTCTTCAAGTGCTTATGAGCACAATCTTTATTCTGCTGCTGATGGTGTTATTGAGATTCCGCAGGGCGAGTACTTGAACCTTGCAGGGCCTAAAATGTTTTATTTCGAGAGTTTTACTAAGTTTGATAAGATCTGCATAGAATTCATGAATCATGATGAGATGTGGTCTGTTCTTGGGGGGGTCATGGGTGAAGGCATGACTGTAATATGTCAGAATATCAAGGAAAGCAAGGAATATAAGTATCAGGATTTTGATGAATCAGGAACGTCTGGTTCAGAGTATACTGTTCCGACATCAATTCCTTCGATTGGTGGTCCTACGACGCCAGGCTCTACAGAGGTGGATAATGAATTACCCACTGGATTAGGTGTATAATTTATGACGGTTAAAGCTTTTTTAAAAAGGGAACTTGATCTTTTCACAAGGTCTTTCGTCGGTATAGATAGAAGATTCCTCTATGTTTTCCTTTTTGAGGTTTTGTTGATTTCAGCAATTTTACTCAGCTTATCTGCATGGCAGGATAGCATATTATCTATAGGTGGTGACATTGCTTCGTTCAGGTCTGATCTTGAACAGGCAAGTGTAGGGAGCTTATATGCGGTTCAGATGCGTGATGATGTTGCAGTGGATATTCTCGGTAAGGTTGTTACCAGTTCTGTTCTTCTAGGACTTTTCATAATACTTGCATGGACGCTGATAAAACAGAAGGTTTATTGTGTTGTCAACAGGATTAAATTCACAAAAGCGGTTTACTGGCGTTTCCTTATCGCATCATTGGTGTGGGTTGTTGTGTCATTCTTTACGTTTGCATCATTGCAATATCTTATTTATCTTGCTTGGGGGGATACTTTTGACGTAAGTTTTGCCAGCAGGGTGTGGGTTTTGATCACTATGACTTTGTTGATCCTTATCCTTTACTGGTTTGCTATCAACATTTTCACATCTTTGGTCAGGAAAGGCACTCTGCTTGACGCAATGAAAGGCTTATACAATACAGGCATCAAAAATATCCTGCGCATAATCGTCCCAATGATTTTTTCGCTGGTTTTGATGATATTGCTTAATGTTTGTATGCTTCTTTTTGTCATTCTTACCTGGCAGCTCTTGTTTGTCATAGGGTCTGCAATATTGTTGTTGCTCTACTTCACTTTCCTTAGATTTTATTACACTGCTGTTATCGATGATTGTCTTCCTAAGAAAAGACTTGTTCACGAACATAAAGTTAGCAGAGAGAAAAAAATTCCAGTTGGTTCAAAAAAGAAATGAAAAAAAAAGGGTTGACGAAAAGACTTTTCGATGATCGGAAAGCGCAGATTACGATTTTCATAATCATAGGTATCATACTTATATTTTCCGTAGGTATTTATTCTTATTTAAGAAGCGCAGGTATAGGTCCGACAGACATCCTCCAGCCAAAATCTCCTCCTGTTGTCGCATTCGTTGAAGCTTGTCTTGAACGCACAGCCACAGAAGCGATCAAGGCTATGGGTGATCAGGGAGGTTATATTTTTGTCCCTCCGAGCATAGCTCTTAACCCTACAAGGCATGTTTCTCTTGTCCCTGGTGTTGGCGGTGAGTTTGCGCCTAAGGTGCCTTACTGGTTTTATGAGGGTGAGACTCAGATACCTGGGCTCGCATACATGGAGCATGAGACCAGAGAATACATCAATGATAATCTAAGATACTGTATTAACAATTACGAGGGCTTGACTGACGAGTTCATAGTCACAGAACTGAGCAATTACTCTGCTGATGTCGTATTTGCTGATAAAGAATCTATAATAGGTCTTGATTATAGCATTGAGATTCAGCCGAGAGGGTCACAAGAAGTAACGCGACGTGATCAGTTCAATGTGCGGCTTGATGTGAAGGTCAAGAGGATGTGGGAGATGTCAAAAGAGCTGCTTGAGTCTGAGAACAAGAATACTTTCTTTGAGAACATGACTCTTAACTTGATGGCATCGCACCCGTCTGATAAGGTTCCTTTCACTGGAATGACTTTCCATTGTGGACAGCTCCAGTGGCATCTTTCTCAGGTGAAGAGCACTGTGATAGAGGCGCTTGAGCCTGCTGTCGGCGCTATTCGGTTTAAAAACACAGACCTTCCTATGAAATGGGAAGGTGATGAGGATGATTATGCTGCAGTCCATCGTGCAGTGAGTGAATGGAAGGAGAGTGAGGTTGTTCGGCCTTTGGTTCTTCCTGATTATATTCCGAGCGACTCTTATGATTATTTCCAGTATTACATGCCTTTCACTGAAAAAGATTATAGTGATCTTTCTGTGATGGCTAAGTTCGATAATGCTTGGGGTATGCGTATGCTTGCAACACCTAATGAGTATGGTGTTATGAAGTCTTCTAAGCAGGACTTGAAATCTCAGATAATATCATCTATCTTCTGTATGAACAGGTATCATTTTGTCTATGATCTTACGTATCCTGTTATGATAAGCGTGAGTGATCCTAATGCGTTCCATAAGACTGGTTACGTTTTCCGTTATGCATTCCCTGTGCAGCTGTATCATAATACTCCTGATAGGTCTATTCTTCCTACGACTATAATTGAACCTACTGAATATGATGCAGATTTCTGCGAGTATTATTCAGATGAGCAGCACACCATCATCGCAAGGGATTCTGTGACTAATGCAGAGCTTTCGAAAGTGAATCTTACGTTCCAGTGTTTGAGAGAACAATGCATCCTTGGAAGTACAAGAACTAATAACCGTCATCTCCAGTGGGCAGGCCAGTTCCCTGATGGTTGCTTTGGCGCTATCATTGTGGCTAACAGGTCAGGTTACTTGCGTACAGAAAAACAGTTTGACGGTTCTGAGCCGTTCTTCATCGATATGCCTCCTACACAGAAGGTTGTCTTCGACGTGAAAAGGCACACTGAGAACGCTCCTGATACTCCTAAGTTCCTTGAGCCTGACATGTTTGCGATACTTAATATTGAGCTGGTCGATCCTGAATTGAGCATTTATGAGATATTCACTGCTGATGACCGGTTCAACAGGTCAAAGGAGTTTGAGATATTGCGTTCCGATGCTACTTATCAGGTCAATATAATGCTTGTCCAGTCCAAGAGTGAGGATGAGGACGTCCTTATCGGTGGTTGGGTTGGCAACTGGACTGTGAAGCTTGCTGATGTGCTTGACGCTGAAAAAGTCATATTCCATATTCCTCAGAAGTATCCTGCGCCAAGGACTCTTGAGGATTCTGTGGCTGTTTACGAGATAATGAACAA
>CAZXTQ010000004.1:7786-27111 GCA_964643595.1 uncultured Methanosarcinales archaeon | reverse complement strand
TGGTGTGGAGCCTGAACTCATCCGTGCTGATGAGTATACTGGTGATGAAGAACTATCCGAAGGACAGCCGGAGGCAGCGACATGATGACTCCGGAAACCAATCATAATATTTGTAGGATAGGTATTTTCATGATTTGGCTGATACTGTTGACGCCTATCTACACTGCTGAAGCTCTAGAGATACAATTCAATCCTGATTCAGACATAACCGTGACGGATGTTACTGCAAATATAAACTGGCGTACTGATGATGAATCAAGGGGTGCTGTGCGTTATGGTGTTGACACTGAAGAGTTGGAGGTCGTAAGAAGTGATACTCCTGCAACAGAGCATTCGATCGAGATAACAGGAATAGCTTATGATGCTGCATTTCAGTTCTTCATAGAGGCGACTAATGCAACTGGCGGAACCGCCAGATCCCCTGTTGATGGTGGCGATTATCATACATTCCACACTGAGCCAAGGAGAGACAGAGAACCGCCGCATGCTGTTAAGGGTCTTGCTGCTCCGACGATAACAAGGGATTCTATAACACTTACTTGGGACAGTGATTCCAGAGACGAGGATATTGATCATTATATGGTTTTCAAAGATGGTTCAACACTAAATGCTAATGTGAAACAGAAGTCTTACACTGCTGCAGGTCTTAATTTCTCTACTGAGTTTGAGTTCAAGGTCTGCGCGGTTGATGTTGCTGGCAATAATGGGCCTAATACTACTGTGCGCGCAACTACTCGTTCAGAATCTTTCCAGAGCTTAATCATAACTGATTTCAACGCAGAGGTCACAGGTACAAACATCTACGCTACTTGGAATACTAATCTGGCAAGTCATACAAGGATAAAATATGGTCAGAACCCTCTGCTTCTCGACCAGAAAAAAGAAGAGCCGACTATGGTGACTTCGCATAACATGACTTTGACAGATCTTGCTGAGAATTCTGATTTTACGATAATGGCTGAATCCTGTGATGTTGAAGGTAATTGCGGAAACTCGACAGCAATAACCATAACAACTTCAGAGACCATCGCACTTGCGCTTTCTGTTGATGGTATGGATTGTGACCCTCAGACTTCATCTTTCTCTAATGATTACCGGCTTGACATAAAGGGTTCTGCTGCTCCTGGTGCTGATGTAACAGTATATGTGAATAGTGTCAAGAAGAGATTCAAGCGTATGACTTCTACAGGCGTCTTTAATTTTGCAGGTGTTGATCTTGATCCTTCCAGCGACAGGACTGATATACGGATAACAGCGTCTGATAAGTCGTCTGCAGATATCGAGTGTCTTGAGACTGTACTTATAGATAATATGCCTCCTGAGATACATTTTGATAATGCTACTGAGAATCTTGCGTTTGCTCTTCAGCAGAATGCTCAGATTGTTGGTAACCTTACCGACGAGAATCCTGTGACTGTTTATTTGTATCTGCAGTCAGTGGATGATACTATTCCTCCTCCTGCTCCTGGAAATGTGACCAACACCAGTTTGACTTCATCTTCAATAACTATTGGTTGGAGTCCGTACGGTGACGAAGTGACTGATCTTTATTCTTATCTTGTATACAGGTCAGATGTTCCTGACGGTCCTATAGCTTCTGTAGAAAAGACTGCTACATCGTTCTCAGATGAGAATGTAAGTTCTGCTACCACTTATACTTATCAGGTCAGTGCAGTAGACAATGCAGGCAATGAAGGGAGCAAGTCATCTTCGTTCTCTGTGACTACTGATGCAGGCGAGGCTGTGGCTCAGCCAAGGTCTAAGATTGTCCCTGAGAATCCAAGTCTGAAGTTGACTAAGAGTTATACTCCTAATAATTCAACAATACAGTTCACTGAAAGTGTAGGTCCTTTGTTTGAAGGTGAGAACACCGTGAGGATGGTGTTTATCGACGCTGCAGGAAATGAGGTTGAGGAGACTTTCACTTTGCGGTACGATAGTGAACCTCCTACAATAATAAGTCCGACGTCTGCAGAGATATCAGGGCTTTACTCTCCTACTTACATGAGTGAACTTCTTATCAGAGGTCAGATCAACAAGCCTACTGGTGAAGTGTGGGTCTGGGTGAATCCTGATACTGCATCTTTCAACATTGATTCTTTGACTCAGCCAAGTTCCACGTCAGGAAGTTTTGACTCCAGCACTTTTGAAAAGCCTGCTGCTAAGTTTGCTGTTGGAGCTAATGGTACTTTCGAAGCTGAGATTGAACTTTCGACTTCTATCGGTGCCAGCATAGCAGGTACTTTCACAGGCGATACTCAGGCAGGCAGCACAGAGAGTTCTGCTGCAGTGAGTGTTTCAGGTCCTAGTACTAGCGGTGCTGCTGACCAGAACAGGATAGTGATGATCGCTTTTGACCAGTATGGTCGTCCTTCACAGCCTGTCGAAGGCACTATAGAATATACTCCTTGCGGTTCTGTTTATTATTGGAGTGTCAATATTGAGTCTGGCGGCAATGTCATAAATACTCGCGAGCTTCTTGAGGGTGTTGCGGCTTATGGTTTCAGTTATGATCTTGAATGGGTTGGCGGTGGTAATGCTGCTCTTGCAAGAGCACAGAATGTGCGTGTCAGGAAAGCTACAGTGGGTGCCCGCGAGGCTGAAAAATATGATTTTGATTGGGTTGCTGGTGAGCCAAGAGTATTGACAAGAAGGGGCAACGCAACTAGTGGTTTTGTGATGATCAATTTTGCTACTCAGGATCCTGAGGGCGAGACTTATCTTGAGAAAGAGCAGAACTTGAGTGATAATAGGGTGGGTGAGTGCTGGCCGGATGTCAACGGTCATGGTCCTGGCTGTATTCAGTTGTTGCTTGAGATGGAAATTGATTCTGATCCAGGTCCGTTCAGAGAGCAGTATGGTTCTAGTGCTACAGGTGTTGCGCCAGTGGGTGCTCCGGCTATCATGACTCAGAAGCAGTGCATGCTCGTGCAGATAATGCTTGACGAAAGGATTGACTTTGCTAGCAGTGATTCAGTGAAGGTTTTGCTAAACACTTCTCTTAAGGTAATCAACGCTACGTTGGAATTCATAAACCTGATAGAGACACCTATTAAGTATGCTACTCAAATAACTCTTGGTCTCTGTCTTGTATCTCATCTTTCTAAATTTATCATCGATGCTCTTGAAAGTTATTATTGTAAGTGGAACTCTGCACTGCGTCAGTTGAACAGCATAGAAGGTGCTATCGGAGCTCTTGCACAAGTTTCTCAGGGTTCTATTGAAAAGATAGCAGGTATGCACAGCGATGCTGCAGGAGATGCGGGTGCGTGCAAGATAGAATTCCCAACAACAACTCCTGATCAAGAGGAACGTAATAGTGATGCCCAATCTGCATGTATACAATGTGCTGACTGGAAAGGCAAGGCCAACTGGGTCAGGGATAAGTGGCACTTGTTCTGTGATAG
The DNA here is from genome assembly GCA_964643595.1 of uncultured Methanosarcinales archaeon. GTDB lineage: Archaea > Nanobdellota > Nanobdellia > Woesearchaeales > UBA11576 > JABMQF01. The sequence continues at coordinate 23,704 of CAZXTQ010000004.1, read as the reverse complement.
GGTGATGTGCCCTTCTGTTCCATCACTTCAGCATTACATCAGTCAGTCACAGACTGGTGGTCGTGCTGCAGTATGGCGTCCTGGCGATGTTGCAGGTGCTGCAGCTGATGCTGCGCAGACTCAGCGCTCTAATACTCCTTGCGATGTAGGTCATAAGATGAATGTTGCTTGTATGTGTGGTACTGGTGATGATGCTTCAGAATGCACTACTGATCAGGTCTGCATAGGTGGAAGTTGCGTTGCTTTCCCTACAGATGATTGTCCAGATTCAGGTAGTTATACTGGTGAAGGCACATGTGCTTGCGGTACTGATGTAGCCTGTCAGACAGACCAGATATGTATTAATAATAGGTGTCAGGGCGAGGTTGCTACTCCTACAGGTAGCGCAATCACTGGTTTTGCTTCATCGAATCTCATAACTGGATTAGTTATGTGTGGAACACCACCAAACGAATGTGCTGCAGGTCAATCATGCACTAATGGTCGATGTACGCCAACAACTTCAGCCGCAGCAACCTCTTCAGCTTCAGGTACTAGAACTAATCCTATTTACGACAGAGTTTTGCCTTATGCTAAAGATGATTGGAAGCGTGCAGACATAAAGGCTGCTAAGTATTCTGATTGTGGTTTTGCGACTGTTGGAAGGAGTTCTTTGAATAAGATGTGGGATTTCTATAATGCTCATAAGAAAGACGAGACTGGTGAAAAGTGTGAAGAAGGTCATACTCCTCAGCCTGCTTGTTGTCCATTCGAGTACATGAGTGAGTGGGGTTGGGGTATGATGTATTCCAATGAGGTGAAGATGTCATACTGTCTTGCTGATCCTGGTGCTGAAGAGTGTGGTATGGGTCAGACTATTCAAAAGGGTGTTACTGGTATTTGTCAGCCGCAGGGTAGTGCTCCGCGAGCAATTCCTGTTATTCTTGATCAGTTGAAATGGAAGAATAATTATCCTGTGAATAATGATGCACGTGTTAATGATAATGTTGCGTACCTTGTTGATATCGACGAGAGCGGAACTGCTAAGACTGTTCGTAGAGGTTATTTCTCAAAGAGCGAAGTCAGGGAGACTGTAGGTTCTGTAGATGCAGATACTGGACGGGTTGAGATTTCTACTGGCAGTTATTTCATTCCAGAGCCGGGCACTGAAAATATTGACATGGCTTCTTGGTTCCCTGAAAGAGACAATGCTGATCTTGGTCAGGATTCTGATATGTATGAAAAAGGTTTGAAAAGTTTTGGTGATGATATCAAGGCTAAGTTAACGTCTACTCCTCAACCTGATATTGAGTTCAGAAGTTCAACCAGGTCTGCCTTGGGCGATGCTAATCACAAGGGCGGCGCTATAGAAGACTGGTACCGTCAGATATATGGATTATTGGGTGATCCTGGTCGGCAGTATCTTGCTCAGCCTGCAGGTAGTTTCATGCAGTCTATACTTACTTTGTGTCTGTCAGGTATTCTTTCATGGCTTGTTCAGTTCAAGAACATGCTTCTCCTGCTTCAGCAGTGTTTCCAGACTATTCTCGTAACTGGTGATGGTAGTTCTGGTCAGTGTCAGGCACTCATCAGCCAGTACATCTGTGATCTTATCCAGGAGGCGATAAGCTGCATCACCACTCGTCTTGGTGCTGGTGGCAGTTCTCAGGTTGGCGTTGGTGGGGTTGGTGGTTTCTTTTCTGCTATAAGTGATGCTTCAAGGACTGCTACTGAAGAGGCGCAGTCAAGGTATGGTGATAGGAATCTTTTCGGAACTACTTTTGCTGCAGAGAATGTTCTTCATGATGCTTGTATTTTCATGTTTACTGGTGAGTGGCCTACTGATTTCGGCGCTCTGTTTGACAGTGCAGCTTACTTGCCTATCAACAGTTCAGGTCTTGTTTTCCCTGTAACAAGGAGGTGGCAGGCGTATGATCCTAGTACTGGTTATTCACGATATGTTTATCGTATAGCATATTCTTTCTTTGCAGGTGCAGATATTCATTACGACCTGAAACTTGGATGTTCTGGTCAGGGCCTGCAATGTGATACTGAGACTGGGTTGTGTGATTGCGCTCATGGTGATCTTGCGACATATCAGAGCAAGAGAAGGATTGTCGAGCTTAACATTCCTCGTCATGGTTCTGGTAATTGTCCTGAAAATGGTGATATGACTCAGGGGCAGTATTGTACTGACGAGATACTTTTCGTTGCAGAGGGTCAGCCTTTGAGATATGATAAGGTAGTGCTTGATTATAGACCTACTCAGCAGATGGGTGGTGCTAGTGCGATGGGTGCTGCAGGTAGTGGTTTTGGCGGTACCATGGCTGACGCGAGTGCTGTGACTGGAAGGGTTGAAGGTTCTATTCGTGAGATAGGTGCTCCTCCTGTGGGCTTGTGTAATTTTGATATTGGTCAATTGGCTTTCAGGTGTGGTGTTGAAGTGCCTGCAAATGGTTTTGCAAGGTTGCTTTCAGTTGAGCTTGTCAATGCTCCTGCTCCTGGACAAATAGGCAATACTGGTGCAGGTACACAGTATGGTCAGCAGAGTTACGCGACAAGTTCATTTGGCAGTCAGGCTGGTGCTGGTGGTGGTACTGCTTACGGGTCTGCCAGTACTGGTTCAGGCACTGCTTACTCTGCAGGTTACAGTAACACTCCTGTTAATCTGATTCCTTATGGTATTGGTGATAGTATAATTGCAAGAGCAAGAGTGCAACAGGAATTACCACCTAATTCAGCATCTTGTTCAGGTGATTGTGATTTCACTAAATATCTTCTTGTAGAAGTGTATAATGGAGCGTCAACGCAGGGCACTGCAAGGATATACCCTACTGGCACACAGCAGGTGGGCGAAAGACTTAACAGTGCAGGTATCAAGGATTTGATGCTTCTTGATTCTGTTGCTCTTCCAGCACATGCTGCAGCTAGTAATGAGCCTTTTGTGATAAAGAGAGAGCATTTCGGTCTGCGTCCTGCAGGTAATTCAGGTGCAAGACGTGTAATGGGTAACATGACTTCATTTATTACAGGGCAGATTCAGGTTGCTGGTGATGTTGTTGAAGGGTTAGCAATCAATGTAAGTTATGTTCCGAGCAGTAGATCTTTTAACTATGTACCGGGGCGTGTTGAGACAATACAGCAGAGAAGGATATTCATTTCAGAAGGTGGTTCTCAATCATGCACGCCTGAAAGCCGCTTGCCTGAAACGCTTCCTTCAGGTCAGAATCATGAAATTTCTTGTGGTGGTTTTACTTTTGCGCTTAATTCTGCAAGGATAAGACAGAGTGATGAGTCAATAAGACTTCCTGCAAGCTCTATTGTCTTCAATCTGCCTCAAAGGACTGCAAGCGGTGGTGCTGAGACCTGTCCGCAGGAACCCACTCGTTGGACAATGGTTGTTGAAATTAGAGATTCTGTCTCTATAGGCGGTGCTGGCTATCAGATGGCTCAGGGTCCTAGTGTTGATTTTGATACTGGTCAGGTACAGAGACGAGAGATTCCTTTCATGGTTGTCTGCAGGGACAGTGGTGCAAGCGATCCTACAACAGCATCTATAGAACAGCTGGTCAGGCGCAGCGCGACAGTGCGCGCAGAACACACATCTAATAACAGAGCATTTGGTATGTGGGCTGATGAGAACAGCATGACGTCGAGCGAGTCTATAACAGTCAGTGATTTCGAGTGGGTTGCTCCAGGAGATCATAGCAGAGGATTCAGGTTGAATATAGATTCTAATTCTGCGTATGGTGTCTTGAATATTGATGTAGGTGCTATAGGTCTTATCCCTGATCAGTTCATGCAGGTACAGAAAGGTGAGACTACAATCCTGGATAGGTGTGGTGGCGCGCCTTGTATAGAGAGTATTGGAGATACCAATAATCGTGTCATCCGTATACGTCTCCAGACTGGCGATCCTATTTTCACTTTTTCTGGTTTCGAGATTGTTGGGGGTCTTGCATCCATCACTGGTGATGAAGAGATAGTATTGACGACAACTAATAGATTCCATCCTGGACAGGATAATCCTATACTAGGGGTAAGTGCTAATATGCCTGCAGGTGGAATGGTTACTGTCAGAAATTATGTTGAAAATGATGATGGTGTTGAGTTATGGTTTAACACTACGCCTGCAAGTTTTATTGATCCTATAGCATTTGGTATAGTGGTAAGTTCAAGAGGTTTTGATGCTTCCGACGCACAAGTTTCTGTTGCGGGAGTAACTCTACAAGAATGTTGGGAGATGAATGCAGACATACAGAATATTTTTTCTCAGGGTGGCAGGACGTGTCCTCTTGATAGGGAACCAACCGAAGCAGAGCGGCCTTGTCAGTGAGGTCCTAGTATTATCACTGAAGCTGATTGGTTCTGTTATATGGATACTGAGACTAACACTCTCAGTAGGGGTTTGGATCTTTCAATGGATGATATCAGTGCTTCAGCAGTTCTTGATCATAATCTTATTACAGGAGATTCGATAACAGGCATGGCGACTGGAACTCAACCAGGCACTCCACCAGCTTATACGGGAACAAACACTTTGAGCGGAACCATCGTCAGTGGCGGTTCTGGTGCTGCGTATGGTTTCTATTCTGCGCCTGATACCATTTGGGTAGATTCTTCAGGAGCAAGACTTTCTGGAGATGTTATTATAAGGATTACCTGGGCAAGATCTGCGAGCGGTCTTGTAGACCATTATGCGGCTATAAGAACGGGTCTTTCTTGCGGAACATCTTCAACTCAAGAAGGTGCTCAGGCTAAATTCAGTTCTTGTACTGTGGGTTCTGCATCATCAACAGAAACCGGTGGTGGTTCTGCTGGTTCAGGTGGTTTCGAAACTTCTGCTGGTAGCACTATATGCTTTGCTAAAGGTGCTAATGCAGTTGCTATAAGAACAAGAGGGTCTGCGGGTGAAGTTATCAGAGTAACTAACTTACGACGTGTCGCGACGATGGATGTGACCAATATGGGTGACATACCACAGGGTCAGGCAATTATTCTTACAGCACAAAGGCCAGAACAATATGGTATTCGTGCTTATGGTCTTTCAGGTGATGGTAGGGTGGTCATAAGGAATATACAGACTCCTGGAACTAGTGGTGGTGCTGTGAATATGGATGTTCAGGTAACGCCAGCAACAGGTGTTGAACGTCTTGCGTTTGAGTTTTTCCATATGAATCTTAAAACTACAGATTCTACTAATGTGCAGCTGGCAGGTGTTGGTGAAATTCAGAGGTGTAGCGATAGACTTCCTGCAGGAACACCTTGTGTCCTTAATGTAGAGCCTGACAGGGTATCTGTAAGGCTTCCACAACAGGAATTGAACGCACTGAGAATCACAGGTCTTAGCTCGACTACAAATCCTTGTGCAGGTAAGAGTCAGGGAGATGTATGTGGAGATCCTAGCGCAGGCACTACTTGTCGCGCACCTCCTTCAGCAGATCTTACTCTATTACAATGTACTAATCCGTGCGGTTATAATTGGATGTCTACAGCACAATCAATAGATCCAAGCAGAGTTCCAAGTCCTGGTGCTTTCTGCGTAGCAGATACTGCTAGAGCAACATGTAATACCGAGTGGGATACTGCTCAAGGTCTTTGTCCTGAAAATACTAAGTGCTGTCCTGATGGTAGCGGTAGAGTATTGCAGCCAGTAGGTGGCGGTGGTGCTAGTAGTGGTCTTGCGACAGGAACTCAGGGTGATGCTTGTGGTCTTAGAGTAAGACAAAATGCAAATTATAAATGTTGGCCTGAGTCACAATGCCAGTCTGGAACTATCCTTCCTGACTTATCGAGAGGAAGTTCTGCAGAGAGTCTAAATCTTGAAACCGGAGAACGTGCTAAGATTTGTAATACAGGTCTTGAGTGTTGCAAGTCTAATGCGGCTTCTGAAGGGCAGATGTGTAAAGACTCTAGCCCTCCGGGTGTTTGCAGAACTTCTTGCGGCAGTGCAGAGGAGCTTACTAGTGGTCTGACCAGATCTTGTGAAGGCGATCTCAAATGTTGCAGGGAGGACAGGTCTTGTGCAGGGTCTGATCCTATTATGGCTCAGTGGTGGAACCGAGCATACACTAAGGTCGTGACAACGACACATACAGGAACCAGTGAGATTCAATGTCCTGAGCATCAGTTCTGTGTAGAACAGGGGGCGAACGCTTTCTGTACTGGTGTCACGACGGAAGCTTTCAGGAGATATTATTGTCCTCAAATAAAGCAGTCTGTATGTCAGGCTGATTGTGATATAAGTGGAGGTCTTGCCTGGGAGATGAGGGCAACTCAGTGCCCGGTTCAGTTGATGCCCCACAGTTGTAAAGAGTATGAGAAGGATGATTGGGACCAGCCGCGTTATTGGCAAAGTGGTCAGAAGTACTATCATACGCTAAGAGTTACTTCGAGATGCAGCTCTCATTCTACTGATACCTTAAATTGTCATGGTAATGAAGTTCATATTGATGGAAGAGGCGAGGGTTGCTTCAGCAAGGACTCGAGTGATTATTGGGATCCTTATTGCAGGCATCTGGGAACGGTTTCGCCACCAACTTCAAGGACGGTGCAGACTGATCTTTGCACTAGTTGTAGGAGTAAGGGTGTTACTGTGCCTTCGTGGTGCACTGCTTAAGAGATGTGGTTAAGATGGATGACAATATACCTTCTCGGAATCTGCAAGGGATGAAAAGACCTCAAGGTTTGGAATATCCTGGATACCCTTCAAATTATCCGAGACAGCCTCCTGAGAGGATAAATCCTCCGCCGATAGGGGTGGTGCAGGCTCCGATCCAAAAACAGGATGTAACTCCGACGACAGAGTCTTCCCTTTATACTGCTTCCAGGGAGTCGAGACATATACACGTCATGATACCTATAGCTGTCTTGGTCATCCTTATTGGAGGGTTGTTGCTTTTTTATTTGCTTTTGATGCGTGAACCTACAGGTTCTTATGAGCCTGCATCTTTTTATGATGCTTCATTGCAAGGTGTTGAGGACACATATATTCCGGCAGGGTCAGAGGGGGTTGTTGCTGGTTCCGATACGACCGTAATTTCTGATCATACTCTGAGGGATAGGGCATTCGATACTCTGGATCCTGATGTTTGTCTCGGCATCTCAGATTTTAACCGTCGGAACATGTGTGTTTACTATGTTGCAGATTATGCTAATAAACCTGATTACTGTGCACGTATTCAGAGCAGAGTGGGTGAGTTCTCGCAGCCTGGATGTTATTCGAACATTGCTATAAATAATCTCGACTCAAATACATGTTATTATATATTGGAGACTGAGGGTAAATACTCTTTGAGCTATTGTTTATTCAAGCTTGCTGAATTAGAATATAGTCCTAGTTATTGTGACCTGATCACGCTTGAGGAAGGAGAGTATTCTTCTGAAGCGTGCAAAAAAATGTTTGAAGTGGTCTGAAATGAACAAAGGAAAAGAAGCAACCAGAACATTAAACACAAAACCGCGAACTTCGTCTTTCATAGATTCTATAATAACTGATATTGAGAAAGCTAATGTATTCAATCTGGTAAGCAAGTCTTTTAAATCTTGGTATCGTAACTGGCCTTGGATTATTCTTAACATCTTCATAGATATTATTTTCCTTATCTCTGTCAGTGCTGTCATAACTCTTATTCAGTTCACTCTTTTTGAACATTTAGAAGCTCTTATGAGTATGACTGGTGAGGCTACTGGCGGTCTTATGGGTATTTACAACCAGACTGCTGAAGTATCGTCCAGTCTTGTAGGTCTAGGAAGTAATCTTGACTTCCAATACCATCTTAACATTATCTTCAAGTATTTAGGGTTCATGATTCTTGCAGTTTTTGTATTATGGATTCTGCTTCAAGGTATTAGTTGGTATATTGCTTACAGGATGAGCACAGAAAAAAGGATTCCTTTCTTCACTTTCTGGAAGAATTTTGCACTGCAGTCTATTCCATTCTATTTGCTTACAATTTTATGGATTTTCATAAGCATCAAGATGTTGTTCAGCACTAAGATGAGTATTGCTCCGATTTTCAGCGAGGACTTTGCAAACTTCATTTTCGCATTATTAATAATACTAACTTGGTATTTTGGCAGTATTTGTTATACGATAACTTCCAGATACGCATACAAGAACGTGAAACACTCTTTTATATTTGGTATCAGGGGTTTTACCAAGACAATACAATCTTTTGGTTTCATTATTTTTTTATTCCTGATAATTGATCTTTTCTTGAGGATTCCTTTCATAAGGGAGGACCCTTTCGTTTTAGCAATAATAGGAACACTAATCTTCATGCCTGCGTTAATCTTCGCTAAGATATTGCTTTTCAACACGACCAGAGAATATCTTACAGCCAAAAAGAGATAAATAGTCATTTCTACTGGTTAAAATTTAGTTGTTTATTTGGTATGGTTGCGGTGCAGTATCTATCTTTAGTAAGCTCAATAGGATTCCATATTAGCCCAATTAGCGAAACATTTATATATGGTTAAATAACCATAATATTATGGTGAAATTACCATGATTAAAATAGATGTTATAAAACATTTGCTTGAAAACAAGGCTGCGTTATACAATATTAGGTTGATCAGCAAAGAACTTAAGATAGATTACAAGAACACATATGAAAATATAAGGTATCTTGAAAATAAAGGTATTTTAGATTTGGTTCCTTTTGGTAATTCTGTGCAGATAAGACTGAAGCAGAAGATACATCCTCTGATTTACGAGGCAGAGTATGAAAGACAGCAAAAACTGCTTAAGAATAAGAACTTACTTGTGATGCTTGATTACTTTAAAAATATAAAATCAAGATTTTTCATCCTGCTTGTGTTTGGTTCGTATGCGAAAGGTAAACAATCAACTGGTTCTGACATAGATTTGATGTTCATAGTGCCTGACAGAAAAGAAACGCTGTTCGAAAAAGAAGTTTTTCAGCTCACAAGATCTCTTCCGTTGCCTGTTCATAGTCTTGTATTTTCAGAAAAGCAGTTTTTAGAGATGCTGGTATCAAAAGATCTTAATGTCGGTAAAGAAGCATTTAATAATAACGTTATCTTATACGGTATTGAACAATACTATGCTCTGATATCTGATGATTGACAAAAAACATGTTGAGGCTGCCGAAAAGAATTTCCCCTGGGGCTTGGTGATGTTTTGGTACTTTTCGAACCTTTCTTTAAACTACTTAATTCAGTGTTTCTGTCCTTTTTATCACAGGAAAATATTATAAATGACCCTCCCTTGATGACTCTAAACAAGGTGATAATATGTCTGATGAGATTTTAGCTTGGTTGCAGTTTTCTATTGATACTGAGATTAGAGGCAGGAAGTTCTATGAGGAGTGCTTGAAGCATGCTAGAGAGCAGCGTTCTGAGAACTTGTTCAGTTTCCTTGTTGAGGAAGAGCTACGTCATGAAAAGACTCTGAAAGAGCTTCTTATGAAGAAGGCTGATAATGATCAGTCTCGGATTGACGCAGCAGTCCAGAAGTTCAACAACATCAAGATAGAGAACACGATGTTTTCACAGGAGGATTTAGACGCAATAAAAGATCCTAATGCTTTGATAATGGAGATGTTCAATAAGTCTGCAGAGCAGGAGAAGAAAGGTATTAATCTATACCTTGACATCGAGGAGTCCAACGATGATCCTGAAATAAAAGAGTTCTTCCACGATCTTGCAAAGCAGGAAGTATTGCATAGGCGTAAGATAACTAATTTGGGCATGCACTTGTTTGGTATGGACGAGGAAGAAGAGGACAACAGCAAGGAGGCTCTTGAAAAGGAGCTTAAGTCTATGAAAGTCATTCTGCATGAGATTGACCTCGAGGTCAAGGACTGTAAATTCATCCCTAGTGATATCAGGGTAAAGAAAGGCGAGACTGTCGTCCTAAAAGTGAATGTTGATGCGCCTGCAGGTATCCGTATGATTAATTTTGGTCTTAACGAATACATAAGTCCAGGAAAACCTGCAGTATTCAAGTTCATTGCAGATACTGCAGGTGAGTTTGAGTACTTCTCTAATGTTCCGTGCAGATTAGGCAATGGGGGTATGAGGGGGATGTTTATTGTGGAGGGTGAAAATGAACCAGATGAAGAGCTCTAAAGATAGTACAGACAAGCAGGTGCGTGCTTGGCTTCAGTTTGCGATCGACCTTGAACAGCGCGGTTTAGATTTCTACAAGAAGTGCCGTTCTGAGACGCATCACCCGCGCGCTATTGAACTTTTTGATTATTTGGTGCGTGTCGAGACTGCTCATAAGAAAGTGCTTCAGGATGTCCTTAAAGCGCATTCAGGTGATGATCCTAAAACTATTCACCAGTCAGTGCATGACTTCATTAAGATGGATATCCACCATCCTCTTTTTGACGAGGATTCGCTTAAGAAGATGACTGATCGTGAGACTGCTCTGCATGATGTGTTCAACACTGCTCTTAAGATGGAGAAGGAAGGCTTGGAATTCTATCAGAAGATGGAGCAAGAGAAGATTGAACCCGAATTAAAAAAGCTGTTCAAGCGCCTTGCTGACGACGAAAAAGAACACTTCAAGGAGATAAAGCTTCTTGGCGAGTTTGTGTTCGGCGGTCCTGTTGCTGATATGTAAGTTAACTGGATCCTGCGTTACTGTGTTTGTATCCTGCAAACACTTAAGCGATAAAGTTTAATAATATTTAACCACTACATTTTTTTAAAATTGTATACGAGAAAAAATAATTTTTATAAAAACTACACTTATTTAACCACTACATAAAGGTATATTGTTCAAGATATTCGTCCATGCAGAATTTGCATATGGCCTCAACCTTTCCTGCTTGGCTGTTCTTCAATGCGGATATATATTGTTCCCGCCGGTCTACCTTTATCGCAAAATACATCAGTCCTCTATACATAAGAAGCCAATTTAGCAACAATCTACCTACTCTGCCATTTCCATCAACAAAAGGGTGTATGATCTCGAATTGAGCATGTGATTGAAAAGCCACTTCAAAATCATCGATCTTCTTGAATGCAGTTCTTATCCATCTCAGTAGTTTTTTGGTCCTTTCTTGAGCATAAAGGTAAGATGTGGTGTATACTTCTCCTACATAATTCTGGACGGGTTTATACTTTCCCAGTGTAGAATCAGATTCGATTCTATGATTCACCATTCTGTGCAGGACAAGAAGGTCTGCTTCTTTAGGGAGTCTCTTCTGGTTTTTTTCAACATATTCCCATGCAGATAACAGGTTTGAGGCCATAAAAAGCTCTTTTTTCTTTTGTCCTGAAGGTACTACATCATTAAAGAGATAATTGAAAGTATCATCAACTGTCATCGTAGATCCTTCAATTGCGTTGCTGTGTGCTATGAATAAGCTGAGAAAACGTTCTTTCTCTTTCTCTTTTGATGTGGAATCAAGACATCTGAGTCTTTTTTTTTCTTGGCCAGAAACATCTTTCAGTTTTTTATGGTCCTGATAAGATAATGTGTCTTCATAATCATTCAATATCCAGTCAATCTGTTCGTAAGATTCTTTCATACAGTTGAATTCGTGCTTTGATATTGGCCTTTTCTTACCTATATATTTTAAGGTCTTCTGCCTGACTCTACTGCCTTCCCGCAGAGATGTAACTAGATACAGATACTCTTTCCCGTTTATTTTCTTAGTGACTATATTTACCATAAATATATTTAACCACTACATATTTATAAATATTTCGTCTAAAAAAACAAAATGTTAGAATTATGGATAATTTTAACCACTACATGTATTACTCTCAAATTCACATTATCGCTTTATCATTATTCCCTAAAAGGGTATAGAATGTCTCGAATATTGGAGTCTCTGTCGAAACTGATAAGAATTTCACGTTCATCTGGTCGCATATCTTTTTAAGATTATAGATGTGGTCGAGCAGTCTCTCAGAATAGTTCTCTATTACTCTGTTGCTTATGAACGTCCTCATTGTATCGTTCGTCTCTGAATCGTTGAGTATTGTGTCTCCTTCGATTTCCAGCTCTCTTTCAGAGGAATCAAGTACTTGTATGATCATGACCTGGCTTTTTTTGAACCTATAGAGTGTATTGCGCAATTCTTCAGGGTCAAAAAGGAAGTCGGATATTATGACGACCATTGCTTTTGTCTTGATTGCTTTCTTGTATTTCTCTATGCTTTCCCTGAACTTGGAGTGGCCTTTGGGCTTGATCTTATTCAAAGTATCCACGACGCCAACTAGTTTGTTCATACCTTTTTTTGCCTTGAATATTTCGAGGTTTTCTGCAAATGTGCTGATCTCGAAGCTTTCGTTGTTCCTCAACGCCATGTAGCAGAATCCGATACCGACCATGGCTGCATAGTCGAACTTCTTGATCTTTGTTCCAAAGTCCATGGATGCTGATGCGTCTATCACGACGTGAATTCGCATGTTCCTTTCTTCTTCGTAACGCCTGATATAGTAATCATCTGTACGCGCAAAGACTTTCCAGTCTATTGCCCGAAAGTCATCTCCTGGTACATAGTCTTTGTAGTCATAGAATACCAATCCTGTCCCGTAACTCTTTGACTGTCGTGCGCCTGCGTAGTTGGAGATTACTCTCTTCTTTAGCACTACGTCGAATCTGTCAAGCTGTTTCAGGAATGTTGTGTCTATTGCCATTTTTCTTCTATATGTTTCAAACAGCACCACCCCGGATTTGGGCGTGGTGGTGAATCCAAACTCAAAGCTTCTCCAATAACGTCGTTATCGCGTCATCTGTTGTCCTTCCTTCGCGTTCGGCCTTGAAGCTGAGTATTATTCTGTGCCTAAGTACTGGATAGGCCATTGCTCTGATGTCTTCCATCGCTACATAAGTGCGGCCATGCAGAAGCGCGTGCGCTTTTGAAGCCAAGACGATTCCTAGTGACGCTCGCGGTGAAGCACCATACTCTATAAGATCCTTGTTGGTCCTTGTCCTGTTCACAAGAGTAACTACTTTTTTCTTAAGGTCGTCAGATATAGGTACCTGTCTGCAGTACTTCTGAAGGTTCAATAAGGAGTCTTTTGCCATCAATTTCTTGATAGAAGGTGATGCAGCATGTGTTGTGTACCTATTGATTATCTCTAATTCATCTTTATCTACAGGATAGTCGACTTTTATCTTCAACAGGAACCTGTCTGTCTGTGCTTCTGGCAGAGGGTATGTTCCTTCCTGGTCAATCGGGTTCTGTGTCGCTAACACGAAGAACGGCAGATCCAGTTTGAATGTAGAGTTTCCTACAGTCACCTGTTTCTCCTGCATCGCTTCCAGAAGTGCTGACTGTGTCTTTGGTGTTGCCCGGTTTATCTCGTCTGCAAGCACGATGTTTGCGAACAATGGACCTTCCTGGAATTTGAATGTCTTCTCCCCTCTTTTCTCTTCTATGATGTACGTTCCTGTGATGTCTGAGGGCATCAAGTCTGGTGTTGACTGGATCCTTGAGAATTTAAGGTCCATGATCTGTGACAGTGTCTTGATCATAAGCGTCTTTCCTAGTCCAGGATATGATTCCAGTAATGCGTTGGAGTCGCACATTATGGCGACGAGTATCTGGTCTATGACATCATCCTGACCGACTATGATTTTTCCTATCTCACTCTTGAGGTTGGAAAACATGGTCTTTATCTGTTGTACTTGTTGAAGATGTACGGCTGGCATTTTTTAAACCTCCTTATATCATGATTTTTTCTTTTTTTCTTTATTTTTTAAACCTTTTTTCAGTTCATATCTCTTTTAGCTTAAGATTATATGCTATTGCTATCTTGCTCTCTTTAGGCAGTTTCTCTTCGCTTGTGGCGTCGGATACTGCGGCTATCTCTGATGGGAATGTCCCTCTTTCAAACTCTTTCTCTTCAGGATCCTTGACCTGGGCGAAGCTCATCTCGTTTATGGACGGGTTTATCCTTATCTCGAGTGTCTTGTTTCCAAGTGCGGCCATTTCAGCATCTCCGTATAGTAAGTCAGGTGTCTCGTTGAATTCTATTGTGTAGAAGTCCAGGTGTTCTTTTCCTGGATTTGAGAACCATTGATAGTATGTGTCTGGGTCGAATACTGATTTCGGGATGTGTATGTTGTTTGCTGATACCATAACTACTGAAAAGCTAAGCGCACACACCACTAATATTTTCACCATCAGGTTCTTTTGGTTGAGTATGCTTCCTGCTGAGACGCTTTTCATCTTCTGTATCAGTTCTTCGAACATTGCGAGTATCATGAAGTTGCTGCCGTCTTCGTTGTCTCGTGCAGTGCGGAGGATATCTTTTATCTGGGGATTTTTTCCCTCTATCTCCCGAAGGGTGGTCTTTTTCATCCTGAAAGCCACATCTCCTATCAGGAATACGAATGCCAATACAAGCGCGAATATGTATGTCACGTCGACAAGTGTTGTGACGTTCAGTGCTACCATGAAGAATATTATGCTGTCTGCTGAAGCGTGAAGTATTGATATCTTGAATACTTCTATGTACAGTTCTTTGAACAGTCTTTTTACTTCACTCATTTTAATCCATTCATAGTATCATTTTCTCACTGCCACATCAGGGTTTGCATTGTTCTACATCATCTTTCATCGAAGATGTGAGGCCTGCATCATAGTCATCAAGGAATTCATCTATGCAGTTTTCAGCGGCTTCTTCGCTCTGTCTGTAGCTTATGACCTGCGCCTCAAGCTGTGCTTTCTGAGATGTAAGTATTGAGTTTGCTTCTTCAAGATCCCTGTTCTCATCGAGCTGATTCTCGTAGTCTCGTTTGTATTTGGTCTTGAGTGCTACCTCTTCCTGAAGCGTTAGTTTTGTCTCCTGTAGTGTGGTTGATGTCTCTTCAAGCGTGCTCTTTGTAGTATCAAGTTCGCTGCTCTTGTTCACATATAGCTCATCATATCTGCGAATGTCCTGAGTCGTTGTTGTCAGTGAACGGAGAGTCTTATTGAGGTTGAATTTATAGCTGTCAAGGTCTGCTCTGCACTCGCTGAGGTTTGCAGAGGTGTCTTCCTGTTTGTCTATGAGTTCATCGAAGTTTTTCTGATAGTATACTGAACTTCCTGCCATTGCTAATGCAACTACAAGTATCAGTACTAGGAGAAAGATATTGACATTTTTTTGCATGAATCCCATGAGCACACCTCTTTGTCTTCACCCTGTTTGTTGTGGATGTGTGTTTATTAATATTGTTATGTTTTACTTCTTGAACCAGGTATCCCTCACTCTTCTTGCTATTATCTCTAACACTATTAAGATCAATGCAAGAACGATGAATACATTCCTGAAGTCTGTCCGTTCGCTTATCACGCGTCGAGACACGGATTTTACATGTTCTACTATCTCATCTACTTGTTCTGGCAGGAACAGTTTTCCGTTTGTCGATGATACTGTTGTTCCCAGGTCTTCGCTGAACCCGAGGTATTGGTATTCCCAATCATAATTTACTCCGTATACTGCTCCGAGCACTGACTTGAATCCGGTGTCCTGGTTGACATAGCTTGATTTGTATGTGTTTTTCTCTATCTTGGTGAACTCTAGCCCTTTTACTTTAGGATATTTCTTTGTCCTTACTATCATGTCTGAAGATTTATTCACTCGAGCATCCTTGACATCGACAAAGAAGTCGTTTTTCCTTTCAGGGTCTGCGATTATCCAGTTGACTATCCTTGTTATGAGTCTTGAGTTGTCTTGGTCGAGCAGTTCACCAAGATTGTTTCCTGATGAGAACACCGGAAGCACACCGACTCGTCCGATGCCATGTCTCCATACGACCAATGCTGCTTCTCCTGAATCTGTGGTCATGAGCAGGTTTGCGTTCGCTTTCGGAACGACCTGGTTATATCCATACAAGACTGCTGTGGGATCAAGGTCTTCTGTTATGAAATGATAAGGGTCTACGACGAATAGTGAGAATGCGCTTCCGACTTCTTTCTTTTCCGGCTCTCCGAATAATATGCTAAGCCTGTTTGATTCGAA
>CAZXTQ010000004.1:5712-7776 GCA_964643595.1 uncultured Methanosarcinales archaeon | reverse complement strand
TTTGATGTGTCTGCTGTGAAGTAGATGCCTCCGCCAATGGTCGTCAGCTGCCTGAGGAACTGTTCATCAAGATTTCTTCCTGTGCCGATGGTGTAGAGTTTTATGCCATATCCTTTCATGGCTTTGACAACGTCAAGCGATTCCTGGCGTACAGGGTCGCTCCAGGTGTATCCGTCTGATATGAATATTGCGCTTTTGCTTCCTGTGGCTCCGCGTAGCAGGTTGAATGCTCCTTTGAGTCCTGATGCGAATTCTGTCTGTCCACCCTGTCCCTGGAGTCTATGTATTTTATCGAGTGTTGTTGCTTTGCTTACAAAGAGGGGTTCAAGGTCTGCGACAAGGTATGGCCACTGGTCGAACGCGACTACTCCTACGCTGTTCTTTTCATTTATCCTGCCGATCACATCGTACGCGAGTGCTTTTGATGTGCTGAGTGCAGTTGTGCTGACTCCTTGTTCTGTGAATGATCCTGATATGTCTATTATTATGACTATGTTGCTGTCTCCTTTCTTCAGCTCTCCTGATCCTACCTGTACTGGAAGAAGTGATTCGAATGCAGTACCTTTATATCCTCCGTTGTCAAAACTGTTATATCCTCCGACGACAAAAAGACCGTTGCCTTCTATCACGAAGTCGCTCAGTGCGCCTATGTCTTTAAGTGAAGTCTTTGGAAGGTCGTTGAGCACGATTGCGTAATAGTTTTCAAGGTCCTTTGACTTTGTAGGCAGGTCGCGGACCATCGTGACTTCGTAGAGTTCGTCTAGCACTGTCTTGAGCGCACTTTCTGATTCTGTGACGAATAGTATCTTGGGTTTTGGTATCACGTGTGTTGTCTTGTAGAAAACATTATTCTCAGGGAAGTGGTCTGTGGAAGCGTCTGTAGGCACAACCCTTGCCACTATCCTATGATAACCGTCTGTGAAGTTCCTGCTGAAAACGTATTCATCTTTTGCAGTAACTTCATCTATTATTATTTCGTCATCTACTGCTACCAGCAGCCTGACTTTTTGAGTTAGTGTACTTTCTGATTCAGGGAATACTTTGTTTATTTTAACCTTGTAGACATTCTCGACTTCGGATATGGTTTTTGTCGGCCCTCGCACGTTGACTCCTATATCTGATTTTATAGGGTTCAGATCTATTGCGCTTATGCTGCTGTTCAGGCTTGCTGCGAATAGCATGACGTCGAGCATCTGTGTGCCTGATGTTGCCTGTCCGTCGCTTATCAGTAGGATATTCTTGTCTTTCTCTAGCTTGTCAAGAACTCCGTCTCCTATGTCTGATTCTAGAGGTGTGGATATGTGTGCTGTCTTTACAGGTATCCTTTTCTCGAGTTCTGTCTGCAGCTGTGAGACAAATGAGGTATCAAACAGTTCCATCGACGTTGAATTGTCTATAAGTAATGTTACTGTAAGGTCTCCAGGTATCTCTTTCTCTACTTGTCCGAAAGGATCAGCAAGCGCGACGAAGAGCAATAAAAATAGTATTGTTCTTGTGAGGAATATAAATATCCTATATCTTCGCCGTGATTTTAGGAATTTAGGATCGTTGAGTCTTTTCTTATCTATTGCGACAAAGCTCTTTGCCATTATTAGCGCCAGTATTATCACTGCAGGTATTATCATCAGCAGTGTATCGGGTCTTTGGAATGCAAAAGTGCCTGTGCTTATGGAATTGAGAACATCTGTAAGAGGTGTCAGCCATGCCATCATAGATCACCTCTGAATTTTATCCACAATAATTCCAGGAATACAAGGAGCAGAAGGCCTATGATGAAATATCTTATCAGTTCGAACTTAACATCTTCTCTTTGGCCGATCTCCTCATCGAAGACACCGATCTTCTGGCCAATATCTTCATCATTGATGTCTGATTCCTCTTCGTTTGCAAGGTTTGCGATGAAGTTTCTTTCTTCACCACGGTATATTCCTTGATGGCTGAGCATTATCGTCTCAGCATTCACTTTTCCGTATGGTGTGACTATTATCTGTTTTTCCAGAAGATTTATCAATTTTCCTGTCTTGAAATTGAGTTCGCTAAGGTCTTGTTTTTTTATTGCCATGT
>CAZXTQ010000004.1:0-5702 GCA_964643595.1 uncultured Methanosarcinales archaeon | reverse complement strand
TCAAAGACTCTTTTCCAGAATACAGGATAGTATATGTCTTCTTTGAATGCGCTATAGTCTTCCATGACGCCAAAATAGAGTACCATTCCCTTTCCGAAACTCTTCATCACTATCATGGACACGTTATTTGTCGTGCTTGCAAGCGTTATCGCGCCGTTCACAGGTTTGACTTTAAGATATTTAGTGACTCTTCCGAAATTCACGTCTTCTGTTATGCTGTTCTGCTGAGTTGTTGTTATCCATACTTCGTGGTCGATAAATACTGGTCCGTCTTTATCCGCTCTTTCTACAGGGAGCAAATCTTGGAAGTCTATTGAGAACAGATCTTGTTGCGCGAATACTATCAGTGCTGCACCATCAGATACTTTCTTTGATATCTTTTTCATGGTGCCGGGCAATATCAATTCTTTGTTGACCTTTCGCAGCATCATTATCTGGTGGTTAGGGTCAGGGACTTTAGGTGGTGTCCCTCTTTCAAGAGCTATTGAGTCTATGACTTGCATTGCTGTTGTCACATATTTTGATGGATTATTTGTTATCAGTAGGAGCGGTATCTGTTCTTGTGATGGTGCTGATATGAATGCTTCATTGTCAAGCTGGAAATCATCGCTTCCTGTCCTTGGTCTGATTGAGAATTTGGATAGTGATCCTGGTGTAGGGAAGCTCACTACCTCGACGGATTTTGCTTCGATAAGAAGTTCGTCGATAGTCAGGTTTGATCCTTCAAGGTTGAGTTTTACGCTTTCGTTGATGTCATTGTAATTCTTTATCTGTATGCTTGTCTCTTGTTCTGTGATGTCAATGTCTATTATGCCTATGTTTTTTGCTTTCTCTTCTTCAAGGTGTCGTAGGTTTATCAGATCAACTATCAAGCCTTTTGATTCAAGTATGTTTTTTGCTGCTTTGTAGTCTTTCTTTGAACTTGTCTCTATGAAATCACTTATGACTACTACTTTGTCTTTCTCTTTGACGTAATTGCCTGCAAATATTATTGAGTCGAATATGTTGGTTGGTGTATCGCGGGGTTTGATATGGTTAAGTTCTTCTCTTGCTTTTGATAGGTCTACATCGTTGGCTACGAGTTCTGGTATTGAGCTCATAACAATTATTACGTTGTTGCTGCCTGCATGTTCTTTTGCGATTTCAATAGCTCTTTCGAATCTGGTTTCATCTCCTATTTCTACTTGTGATGATGCGCTTGCATCTACAA
This sequence comes from uncultured Methanosarcinales archaeon, assembly GCA_964643595.1. GTDB lineage: Archaea > Nanobdellota > Nanobdellia > Woesearchaeales > UBA11576 > JABMQF01. The sequence continues at coordinate 4,492 of CAZXTQ010000004.1, read as the reverse complement.
GTATTGCTGTCTTTTCTACAAAGACATCTTCTGTTGTCATCATGTAGGGTTTTGCGATGGCTATTGCGAAAGCTATCAGGATTAGTATCTGGAATAGAAATAATGGGTCGCGTACGAATCTGCGGAAGAAGCTTTTCTTATCACTTCTGGCACTCTCTTTCATTAGGAACATCAGTGCCGGGACTGTGGTTTTTTTGGGTCTGGGGCGTATCAGATAGACAAGGATCAAGGGTATCAATGCTAGCAAAGCCCATAGGCCTGCGGTGTATAGAAGATGTTGTGCTGCGACCCCTTTTATGACTTCAACTACCAAAAACTACCACCATCTTTTGCCAGATATCACTCTAACTAACGCGCGTGATTCTACTAGAATTCATCAATCACTGATATATAAAGGTTATTAATGCTACATTTCCGAAATAACCCATTAGGGAGCTTTAACCACCTTGATGTGAGCTTAATCATAATTATCTTCTTTCTATATCCTTTATTGTATGCCCATACTCACTAATCTGCTCTGCATACAATTTTCCATCTTCAGCAAACACTGTGCCGAGTATATTGACCATGTCTTCTTGGCCAGTGCCGGACTTAAGTTCTTTGCCATGTACTCTGAGTGCTTTATTCACAATCGCCTCTATTTGTGGTGCACTACCTTCATCATTGACAAGAGCTTGTTTTGCAGTCTTGATCTTGATTTCTGCTACTTTTTTTCCAAGTGTATTTGCAGTTCCGTCGAATGGTCTGCCTGATGCAAGATCTTTCGAAGTTACGCCTACATAGTTTAGGAATAGTTCTGAGTATCCTCTTCTCTCCATCAGAGTATCGAATACTTGATAGAGCATGTTATCATCTTCTTGGCATGCAGCGACTAAATCGGAGTTAAATCCATATCTTTCGCTGACAAATGTTTTGAGAACTTTTTTAGTGAGTTCTTCTGCTTCTGCTCTGTTGCCGAGTCTGTAGCTTTTTGGTACTCCTGCTAATTCTTCATCTTCGCCGTGTTTTTCTAACAGGAACTGTGTGACTGTTCGCTTCATTAAGTCGCTAAGTTGTTGTCCGAGTGTATCTCTTTTGCTAGTTCCGTCGATAGAACTCTCAATCTTGTAAGTATCAATTGCTCTGCCTACATCAATCCGGATAGCATCATCGTCGGGCAATTGTGATGTGCCTGGAAGATCTGGTGCATTCTGTTCTGCAGGTTCTGGCAGGCTAAAATCATCTCTGTATAATGAAAGGTTTCTTCCTCGCGGTCCTGTGCCCAGTCTTTCTGGAATTCCTGCTTCTCTTTGTCCACTTTGCTGTGCTTGCATCTGTTGCAATGCCTGGAAGTACTGCTGAATTTGTTCAGGTTGCATGACCGGTACAGCTTCCTGTCCTGTTCTTTCTTGAACTACTTGTTCAGGCATGTAGTCTGCAGGTTGTATTGGTATTGACTCGCCACTTTCTGTGGTTTGTGATATTGGGATTGGTCGTGCTTGACGTCCACTCTGTTGCATCTGCGGGTATCCTTGACTTGCAAGGTCTGCCATCTGTCTGATTTTCTGTTTTCTTGAACTTTCCGATGCTGATGGTTCACTGCTTTCTGGCGTGAACTGTTCTAGAAGATTCATTGGTTTCATCTGTGCCTGAGAGTCTTCACCTATTTGTGTTACCATTTTTTGATGTTCTGGTAGTGTTATGGGTTGCATTGTTGATGATTCCTCTCTGGGTCTTTCCTCTTGTACCATTCGCTTGGACATTGGAGGCTGGTCAGTTGACTGAGATTCAAGTCCCGGATGATATTCTTGATTAGGCATTCTTGTCAATGTTTCGGGCATTATTTTTGCTACATCTGGGCTCTCTGCAGGTCTGTCTAGTTTAACAAAGTCAGGTATGCTTCCAGGTAGAATTTGTAGACCTTTCATAGGCATTTCTTGGCTTTTTCCAACGTCTAAGATTATTTTTGGAGTTATATCTGATTCAGAGACGTTTTCGCCGATTTTTCTGTCATAAAAGTTGTTTTCAAGCTCCCTAACTGTTTTTTTCACCATAGAAATATTACTGTTTTCATCATATTTAAGACTTTTCACTATAAAGTGACGACAATAAATAAGATAATGAAAAAATTAGGATTACTTCTTTTTAGGAAGTCCCTTGAAGTCTGCTTTGTAGTCTTTTTGCACATAGCTATGTTCCAGAGCGCCATTGCCTCTGTATGAAGCTCCAAGGTGCTGGACAAGTCTTTCCTGCGAAACTTTCTTGACTTCTTTGCCGTGTGTTGATGCAGCACTATTAACTATACCTTCAATCTTGCCCCTTGCGTCAAGGTTTTTCTCAAGATAGCTTTTTGCATGATCAAGTTTATGGTTTGCGCAGTGCTGACCGAGTGCTTGCTTTATTCCAAGATATTGTCTGTTTGTAGTTATGTTCTCAGGATTCTCTGCAAGTGCTGCGGCAATGTCATGCGCATAGCCTTTCCTTCCGACTGCAATGTCAAACTGGTCGAGAAGCAGTGCTTCATTCTTGGCAAGTTCTGCCACAGCTCCTGCGCTTAGTCCTTTCTTTCGCAGTGCGGCTTTTGCCATCTCGATGACAATCTCATGTGCTTCGTCGTGGCCGTTTATAGAATATTTATTTGGTGTTCCAAGCTCTTTATCTGATCCGTGCTTCTTGGTAAGATATTTCAATACGTTGTCTTCGATATAATCCTCTATCTTTTTGGCATCCATCTCTCGTCTTTCTTCTGAACCTATAGCACTTTCTGTCTTGTATATGCCGAGCATCTCATCGAGCTTGCTTTTCTTTTCTTTTTCTTTTCCCATCTAATCACCTTTTTGAATATTTAATCATCAATATAGTTTTCAAACCCTTAACAGATTATATATTTTTTGCTTTAAACAGCTGTTTAATGCGTATGTAATAAGTCCGCCACATAAAGTGAATATATGCCGCCTAGCGCAGTTATCGGGCTAGCCGTCAGATTTCACAATCGCACGGTTTAGAGTTCTGTGAATTATTCTGACGGAGCGCGGCATATATTTACAGTCTAGCTGACTTATTACATACGTTTAATGCTGTTTTAACTAATACCTGCACTCATGACTTTTTTGTCACACTCATGATGTCCTGCCTTTATAAGTATATATAAAGACCATTCACTTGAGGTATATCAGGTGTTTAATTCAGGACAGTTTACAATCCAGAAACAATGCAAGAAAGCGCGCGAGGTATACTAAATGTCAAAAAAGAAAAATGTCAAAAAACCTGTTGAAAAGGCCAAAGACACTAAAATTACTGATGCTCAGAAAGCTCAGGAACAAGAGATGATGAATAAACTTCCTAAGGACGTCCAGGATAAGCTGAAGGAAATCAAGGGCAAGCTGGATATTTTCCCTGTTTAAACCCTTTATCTACCACCGGCTCGAAAAGGACGGTAACGCGACAACAATCAAGGGTGCCAAAGAGATGGTCGAGAACCAGGAATCGATCGTCTGGGATATCCTGGAGGAGGTCATCAAGGATCATCCGGTCCTTCTAAACCGGGCACCCACGCTGCACAGGCTCGGCATCCAGGCCTTTGAACCGGTTCTGGTCGAAGGGAAGGCGATCAAGACTCATCCTCTCGTCTGCACCGCTTACAATGCCGACTTTGATGGGGATCAGATGGCTGTCCATGTGCCTCTGTCGCAGGAATCACAGATCGAGGCCTCTGTTTTGATGCTTTCGGCCAACAATATTCTCTCTCCGGCCAACGGTCAGCCTGTAGCCGTTCCTACACAGGATATCGTGCTGGGTTCATACTACATCACCAGTTCGAAACCCAACTCCATAGGGAAAGGCAAGGTTTTCAGCAACATGAAGGAGATCTACCATGCCTTGGAGTCGGGCCATGTGGAGTTGTTGACCCCGATACAAATGCGCTTCAGCGGAGAATTGATCGACCTGACCACCCAGTACGACACACAGGACATCCTTCATTCCAGTAAACAGATCATCCAGAACGGGTTAATCGAAACGACGGTCGGACGAGCCATCTTTAATGACCACATGTTCGATGAAATGCCGTTTATTAATGGTTTGTTGAAAAAAAAGGGACTTCAGCAGTTAGTTAACTATTGCTACCTCGAATACGGACACGAAAAGACTGTCAACCTGCTCGATGAACTCAAAAACCTCGGTTTCTATTATGCGACCCGGGCCGGATTCACCATCGGGATCGACGACTTGATTATCCCGGTCAACAAGGAGGAGATGGTGGAGAAGGCACGAGAGCACGTCATCGAAGTTGAACAGCAGTACCTCGATGGAGCAATCACCAACGGTGAGAGATACAACAAAGTGGTTGCTATCTGGTCCGATCTAACCGAGAGGATCGCCGATGAGATGTTCCAGGGTATGTCCGCCTTTGACGGTGAAGGGAGAGAATTGAATTCGATTTTCACCATGGCCGATTCAGGGGCCCGAGGCAGTAAGCAGCAGTTGCGCCAGCTGGCCGGTATGCGTGGTCTGA
>CAZXTQ010000003.1:21384-33975 GCA_964643595.1 uncultured Methanosarcinales archaeon | reverse complement strand
GAGATACAGCCAGGTAAACGTGTAGGCACTGAACTATCAGACTATGCAAAAGCAAAGACAGGAATAGGAGGAATGATACACTCTGACGAAAAACTAGAGAAGTACAATTTCTCTGAATCTGAAATTGATGAAGTCAAAAAAGAGCTTGAGGTCAAGTCTGGCGATGCATTCGCGATAATCGTCTCAGAAGAAAAAATAGCACATTCCGCTATGAAACACGCACTCGACAGAGCAGCCGCATGCCTTGAAGGAATACCTGGAGAAGTCAGAAAACCAAACCCTGACGGAACATCATCATACATGAGACCAATACCCGGAGCTGATCGTATGTATCCCGAGACAGACATAAAGCCCATCATACCTGACGTCTCAGGAATAGAACTGCCTGAACTGCTGACAGATGCAAAAGACAGGTTCAAAGAAAAATATGGCCTGGCAGAAGATCTTTCACGAGACCTAACAAAATCAGGCAAACATGACCTATTCGAGAATTTTGTTGCGAAGTATAACAATGTAAAACCTGCATTCATCGCAGAAACGATGATATCTACGCCAAAAATACTGCGAAGAAAGTACAAAGTCGATGAAAGTGTGCTGACTGATGCTGATTTCGAGAAGATATTCTCACTACTCCACACAGGACAGTTAACAAAGGATCCTGTCGAGGACATACTCGTCGCGATATGCAAAGGAGAAAAAGTTGATTATTCCAAGTACGCACCACTCACTGATGTTGAACTTGAATCTGAAATCAAGAAAGTGCTTCGCGAGAGTGAAGGCATCGAGTTCAAACTGCTAATTGGCAAAGTTATGGGCAGTTTGAAGGGACGCGCCGAAGGCAAAAAGATAATGGAGATGCTGAAACAGCTTAATGCTGATTAATTCTTGAAGAAAAAGAGCCACTTGCTGACCCAACTCATAGATTCATCAGAGTAATAGAAGAAGTTATGCAAAGGGTTACCGTCACGGTCATAGACCTCCAGAAAATTCTGATGTTTTTCAATAAGATACGTATACCTGTCCAGATATTGCTCGAACCTCTGCATGTCGAATCTTCTTGTCACGTCCATAAAACAGAGCCCGAGATGAATCCATACTGAATCCCGTTCGTAATCACCTGCAAACATATCTGCGATGTGCAGCTTGTGCTTAACATCTCGATTAGTGTTGTACTTCAGAGGAAAAGGCATTGTCAATCCTGCCCCCTCCATCGATGTGATCGCTTTCTGATATGCTTCAATTGAGTTGGTGACACCACACCAGAATGGAAAAGTATTTGCATCACCTGAGACTACAGGGCCACCATCGAAATCCTCATAAAAAAAATTTCCATTCCAGAAACGAGTCAGAATAGACTGTTTTATTTTGTAGTCTATGAATGGATTATCCATTCCAAGATATAATAAATCATCTGCAAGCATCGATAGCATACAGTTAGCGTAACATGATGAAGGTCTCTTAGCATAGTCCTGCATCTCTGAGAAATACTTGTCTTGCCGAACCAAAGATAGTTCTTTATCAAAGACAGTATCGAAATAGTATTGCACTTCTGCTTTAAGGAAATCTTTGTACTTCTCTTGCAAATCAGTAGCTTGTGCTATCCTTAACGACCTTATCATAAAAGGTAATGAATCTGCACCATAGACAGGAAAATCAAAACAGACACCATCAGGTGAAATGGTTGTTGTGATTCGCTTGTTCTGCTGGAACTTAGCCAGAGCATAGTCAAGCGTCTGGATTACCTGTTGCCTATAACCAAGGGATACTAGAGCCTCTGCACACATGCCAAAATCTCTACACCAGAACTCACAGAAATGTCCTGCAGAAACCATAAAGTAATTGTGTTCCTTGTTCCAACAAGAATCAATTATCTTAATGGCAACCTCTTCAGGATTGCCTTGATACTTAAAAAAACCATTCTTTTTCACAGCTCTTGCACGCTTGAACATACGTAGAGCTTCTTTAAGATGTATCAGCCTCATTTTTATGATGGAATTAATATAAAAAAAATAAAAATCCCGTAGCAAGCTACGGGTATGTTGCTATAAGCAACACGACCTTTATTTTTGCACGTGGTTTTTGGTGTTGACCTCATCTCCGCAGCAAGGTACGGAGTATGCGCTAAACAATTAAACGCACCTGAGGCAGACGGTGAATAAAACATTCACCGAGCCTCACGCGCGTACTTCGTACGCACCTGAGGGGATTCGAACCCCCGACCTATTGCTCTCACGCACATACCTCATCAATCTTGTTTAATCCCATTACGAGACTACTCCAAAGGTTAATCATAGATACATATAGGAGGCAATCGCGCTCTCTGACGCCATTATTCGGCGAATCCAGGCTGCGCTACAGGTGCACATATGAATTGAGAAATGGCAAATATTTATAAGGCTTTCGCGGGTCAAAATATGACATGTACACGCTAAAAACTAAACCAGAAGATTTTGTAGTAGAAGAGAAAATACAGCTTAAACTGGACGATTCAGGACAGTATGTGTACTACTGGTTACGGAAAAAAGAATATACAACACAGAGAGCGCTTGACAGGATAGCAGGAATCCTGCAGAAAAGAGTGCGCGATATCGGGTTTGCAGGCAATAAGGATAAGGTGGCAGTAACTAAGCAGGCAATATCTATCAAAGATCCTGAAAGAAGATTAGGCGAGAACAATTTTGATGGATTCAATTCTGATGAACTGAGCCTTGAATATATCGGCAGAGGTAAGAACCCAATCAGCTTAGGAGACCTCGACGGTAATCGGTTTGAGATAATATTGCGTGATTGCGATAAAGAACCAAAATCAATTTCTCAAATGGTAAATTATTTTGATGAACAAAGATTCTCAAAGACCAATGTTCAAGTAGGCAGAGCAATAGTCAAAAAAGATATGAAACAGGCTGCTCTGCTAATAAGATTCAGCGATACTGAAAACTATCTTGAGGAAAACCCAACAGATTTTGTGGGTGCGATGAAGAAACTACCTCTGAAGATAAGACTTCTTCATGTTCACTCATACCAGAGCTGGATGTGGAATGAGTGTGTAAGTGAATACTTACAATGTAAGTATAAAGATGTTGAAAAAGTACAATACAGCCAGGGAAAGTTCGTTTTTTCGAAAACAACAGTCAATAATGAAAAAGTGCCTATCATAGGATTTGGCAGTGATGATGCCAGTGGAGAGATGGGCAAAATCATTCGTGAAGTCATGAAAAAAGAAGGCCTGACTAAGCAAGACTTCGTCATAAGAGCAATGCCTGAGTTAAGTGCGGAAGGCGGCTCAAGAGATATAGCAGTTACAGTATCAAAACTTGTCATTGAAAAGACACACGAAAAAACATATAAAATATCCTTCACCATCCCTAAAGGAAGCTATGCAACCATAGCAATCAAACAAATGATGGAGGTATAACTATGGGTGTTGAGACCAAAACAAAAATCGATGAATCAAAACTCGCAGAATGGCAGAGAAAACTGCCAGAACAAAAAATATTTCTAGGAAATTTCTTCGAATCATGCAGACCCTATTCTCAAGAAGATAACCTGGCCAACTATGAAACAGACATAGAACTATATGGAATAGGTAACAGAAGAGACGAACTCATGCAAGCTTATAAACAAATAACAGAGCAGTAGAAAATAAAAATCCCAACCGCCCCGAGGGGCAGGGTATTGACAACAAATAAAGATAAAAAAAATCTATTCTGAATCAAGCAGATTCAAGATTTCATCAGCGACATCTCTTGGAACGGTATTGTTTGCGTCTGCGTGCTTGACAACACCCTTATCCTCATAGAACTTTATCAGAGGACCAGACTGCTCATGAAAAGTCGCCAGGCGTTTTTTAATGGCATCGGGCTGATCATCCTCACGAGTATACATTTCACCACCACACTTATCACAAACACCATCCACCTTCGGAGGCAGGTTAGTCTTATGCATTATGTAACCACACTTCCTGCACTGTATCCTTCCACCGATACGCTGTAGAACAACATCTTCTGTCACGTCAAGAACAATCACATCAGTTATCTTTGTTATCTTATCAAGAGCTTCTGCCTGCGACAGAGTCCTTGGAAAACCATCAAGCATGTAACCCTCCTTGCAATCATCATTCTTAAGACGTTCGTCAACGAGCTTCACAGTCACCTCGTCAGGGACGAGTTCACCCTTGTCAATGTAAGACTTGGCTTCCAGACCAACTTCAGTGCCAGCTTTTATAGCTTCCCTGAACATATCGCCCGTGGATATGTGCGGAATATGCAAGTCATCCTTCAGAATCTGTGCGTAAGTGCCCTTGCCTGCTCCCTGCGCTCCAATCAATATTATATTCTTCATCCTAAATACCCCACAACTTCTTTTTTTGAAATCTCCTCTTTCCAAGAATCCTTCAACCTCTTTACAAAAACAAGAATAGAAGACTTGATTTCCGGCCACTCATTCATGAAATCATTCAAGAACTTAGCATTAAGCTCATCAGAATCATCGAATGTCAGTTCAGTGTTGTTACGCTTGAAAAACATAAGACGCCTGTAAATAGATATCATCGCTTCCCTATCAGCATTGTTGAATAACTCAGCTTCACGATAACTCGCAAAACCCGGATCCGGATGAAACAACCCATCAAGGAACTTAATAGAAGACTCAATCTTCTCAGCAACACACTTCCTTATCTCTCTTAACAGAAAAACCTCATCCTCAATAGCAGAAATCTCAAACTCAGCATCCAAAACATTGAAGTCAGGCAGAGCGTGATTTTCTTTTAGTTTATTGTATAATTCTTCCATATTCATCCCGATAAACATGATTCTGAAGTGGTATTTAAAGCTTGTTGCGAAACATTAAAAAACCTATCTAAGGTTATTTTACAGGGAAAAAGAGGTGTTGGAGATGATATTTCGTGGAAAGCATCGATGTAATTGTTCTGGGCGGAACAACAGGCAGTAAGCAGCTAAGGGTGGATGGTAAAGAGGAGTACAAACCATTCATAAATCTCGGTGGAAAACACCTTATCGAATACCCTATATATGCTGCTCTTGATTGCCCTTCTGTAAGACATGTCTATGCAGTGACTTCTGACTATATACGCTTGAACAGCGCATTGTTGAAGCGAGGACAAGATTTTGGAGGAAGATTATCATTAACTCCCGACCAAGGGAGCGTCATGGCAAACATAAGAGAAACAGTATCGACAAACGTCCTTGTTCGCTCAGGCTTTGAAATTTATCATTCAGAACTTGAAACTGTTGAATCATATCTGAACGCAAATCACGGAGCAGAAGATTTGAAAGTATTAGTCCTTTATGCAGACACACCTTTTATCACTGGTGAAGATATCTCTAGATTTGTTGCAACGTCTGATGCTTCAGCAGACTATGTCATAGGATTCACACACGATAAAGCAGTTAATGAAATAGAAATATATGTCGACAGAGAACTGGCAATTCCAGAAACAAAGACAGCACTATTTCCTTATTCAGGAACACTTGTAAGAGTTAACAACATGCTCATGGGCTATCCTCTCAGAATGCCTGAAGAAGTATGGACATTATCACAGAAAGTATATGATAACAGGTATCTTCTCAAACAGAATGGTGACGCAGATACTCGGAACTGGAAAAAAATAATTGAGATGTTCAAGGATTATGCGATGAGCTACACATCTAAACGTCCAACAATATTCAAAGGATTTCTTCGGGGAGCCATCCATTTCGGAGCTTTCTACCTAGCACATACACGCGAAAAGAAATGGGCTGAGTTGATGCTTGAGAAAGAAGACTTCGAGAAAGCAGCATTCGAAATAACCGGATGCAGATGTCGAGGAAGTGCAAACATATCCGACGTCGCATTACCTATGTTCGACGTGGATAATCAGGAGATGCTGGATATGCTTCGAGCAGATGATGAAGCATTGTTCAAAGCATTGAGAGATGCGCCTCGTTTCTATTCTGGGTTTGAAAATGTGTTGGATTCATTTGTAGACGAACACGCAGATCTTTTTGTGCATGACGAAGAAATCCCTCATGAAACCTGGGAACATATACTTGAAGCAGTTAAAAAAACACCAAACTGACGATAGATTTTTAATGTAACACAAAGTCCATGATACCATGAAAAAGAAAGCACAAGGCGGCGGAATGATAGGTGGATTGTTCTTTACGATTGGGGCAGTACTTGGAGTGTGGGGATATTCTACAGGGAATAAGAAATTAATGTATGTAGGAATAGGACTTTGTTTGTTAGGCGTTGCTGCTTTTAAGTTTGTTAAGGTTTAGATTTTAGTTTCTTGAATAATATCTTCTCTTTCTCGATTAAGTGACGGAAGATCCGTTCGTAAGTGCTAGCGAATCTGTGAATCTGGACAAAATAATAATGTGCTTGTTGTTCATAATCTTCTTTTTGTTTTGGATTTGAAATATCTGCGTCGATTGCTTGTTTGACTTTGCTTTTCTGTAGTAGATCAATTATATCTTTGAATCCTGAATGTATACCTTTCAATTCATGAAGCTCTAATCTCAGAGCTTTCTTCTCATCTTTCAGAGCGGGTGTCTTTATTGCTGCCCAATCCCTGTGCTTAACATCATCTTCAAGATGTTGTAAAAGATGCTGTTCTTCTTTTACTAGGCTCAATTCATGTAGACTGCTTGTTTCAATCAACTCTCGCATCTCAAGCACCTTGTCTATGATTGCCTGGTTTAATACGTGCAGGTGATCCTGATCTTCAGTAATTCTTTCATCAAGATGCGCGAATATGTTATCAATGAACACAAGTTTCTCATGAAGCTCATGCTCTTCTTGAACAAATCTTGATTCGGTATCAACAAATGCGTGCAAGTCTTCAATTAGACTGTCTGCAACATCTTCCCAGTCATATTCTTTGGTCATACCAAACAATAACCCTAAGAAGATTTATAAAGTTTGTTGAAGAAAATATGTGAATATGACTCTTGGTATTGAAGTAAGGAAAGCAGTAGAAGCAGATATAGAACAGGTCTACCAGATATATGAAGAGTTCGACAATGTACAGGTAGAATCACTGCCACCAGAATTCAGAAACATAAGGAAAAGGAAACCTGATGCTGAGAAATTAATCAAGTCTGCCATCGAAGATCACATCAATGATGCAAACAAAACATTCTACGTAGCTGAACAGGATGGAGAGATTGCAGGATACATACTAGATCAATACAGAAAATAGAAAACAAAGTATTGGATTGCCCTCGCGAAGGATATCTTGAAGATGTAGCAGTAGCTGAAAAGTACCGCGGACAGAAAATAGCGACACACCTGCGTGATGAACTATACGCCTGGTTTAGAGAGAAAGGAGTAGAACAAGTATTTCTCAGAGTGATTGATAACAATCCTGCAAAGAAAATATATGAGAAATGGGGCTTTGTAACCACTGCTAGTAATATGCGGAGTAGATTGTAAGAATTCTAAAAATTAAATAAATAAAATAAGCCCCCAGCGAGAGTTGCACTCGCGACCTCCTGATCGCTTACCAGCAATGCGCTTGCATCGTTTGGATACAAGTCAGGTGCAATAGCTACTATGCTACGGGGGCATAGATAGAATGTGTGATTTTGAAGTAATTTAAAAAGGTTATGGTGTAGTCGCTTTATAATGAATCACTACCGCAGCGCTCCGTTACCTACTTGATTGACTGTTTCAATCGCACAGATGCCGTTTAAATGTGTTTCTCGTTGACTTCGCTAGGCGGCGGTAGTGCTTCTATTCAGGCTTACTGAGAACCACTATATTCCTACTTAGACTCTTATGCACATATATATTGAATGTATGTTCGACTATGAAGTCAGTCTTTGTCAGGAGCTTCTTGTGGTTGATAAAGTCTGGGAATATGACAACTGCTTTGTATCTAAGGATTTTATATAATGTCCTGAGGAAATCTGTGTAAAGAGTGTCATGCTCAGCAGACATCTGAGAACTCTTACCATAAGGAAGATCAGTAACAACATAATCAACAAGATTAGTCAAGTTTGTCGCGTCACGCTTCTCAATATGAAAACGCTTTATCTTGAAGTAATCAAGATTGCGCACACATTTCGTCAGCATCTTATCACTGATATCATAACCCACAGTATTGAAACGCATCAGGCCTGCCTCAATCAAAATACCTCCTGAACCACAAAAAGTATCAACAAGAACCTTACCCACAGGTATGCCTGTCAAGTTGACACAAGCACGTGCCAGCTTAGGATCTATCGATGTAGGGTGGTGCTCAGGACGGTGTTGAGGTCGACGCTTATGAAAAGCCTCATGGATCTCAATCTCAACAAGACCTACAAGTATCTTATCTTCAGTCACGATGACCTCAATCTGCGTTATCGAATGCTTAAGGTCCACACGCGGCTCCTGCACCTTGTTCCAGATGAAGCGTGCAAGCTCAGCCTCCTTGTCAGGAATGTGAATGTCACCTATGTTAGTTATCCTCAAAGAAAAATTCTTCTTGTAAACACGCTTCCAATCAAAAGATTCCATTTTACAGTTCAGGTCCTTGTAGTCGCACTCAAACAGATAACGATAGACCTTATGAGTCAGGGCAAGCCTATCAAAACGGAAGTTCGCTTCAACAATCAGGATATTCTCGAACTGCCAATAGTCCTGAGTACCTGCCAGAGCAAGTACTTCCTCCCGAGCCATATCCAGATTTTCTCCTGATAAAAGGAAGATGCATTTCATGCAGAAAATTAAATGAGGGTGTTATAAAAATCTTTGTCTGACCAAAAAAGGATTCTTGAACATATATTATTATGATACATATTGTATACTTATTGTATACAAAAAATTTATAATAAAAATTTTTATTATTTAGGTCTTTAGTGGCCTAAAATAGCCGATAAAATACACAATACAGAAACATTTATAAATAGCTTTTATGTATCATTCTGATATATGGAAGATCTGCTCTTACACATCAGAGTAAGCAAGAAACTCAAGAACCAGATGCAAGTTCTGATAGACTCAGGATACTTCAACAACCAAGCAGAAGTCGTCCGAGAAGGCATAAGGCACACACTCATCAAGTACAAAGACGAGTTGCCTGAGATCAAGAAAAAAACCAACATCTAGCCACAGCACTATCAGGACTTGCGGACATAGATAGTTCGCGTGACAAAAAAATAACAAAAACGAGATGGACAAAAAACCAAACGCACAAAAGCTGAAGATGAGCAACAACCTGCTCTTCGCGATAGCGATAGTTCTGATAATCACAAACTCATATTATTTTATGTTGGCTTCAAGAGAAGGTGTGACGGGAGAGGCTTCTAACTGGGGATCGACAAGCATATGTATAGGCATAACACCAAAAATAGAACGGCCAACACCAAGCAGCATAATAGTCCTGAATTCTACATATAACTCAACAGTCATATCCAACTTCACTGAACAAGTCTTGTTTAGTTATTACAAATTTGGTAATATTCCTACCGACTTCGGCACAGACATCGATGCAGACAATAACACAATATTTAATGCGACACTTAACGTAACAAACCTCCCCGATGGAAATTGTGATTATAGAATAAGAACAATAGCTGAAGGCGTTTGCGGTATCACTGATCAATCAGGATCATTAGTCTTTACAGTAAATAATATTGATATCCCACCAACATGGGATAAATTCAAGAATAACATATCTACAAACTTCTCCAACTATAGTTCCTGGACATCTATAAACAATGCAACGATAGGTATTACAGACGCAGGCACAATAACTTTTGGACATCAAAATTTTGATGATGCAAATCTTGATCATATGTTTAACATATCACATAATGATATAAGAATGAACATATCCTGGCAGATCCACAACTGTTTCGATGATGTCAATCATAAAGTAACCTTCTTCAACATAACACAGTTTGCAGAGCCTGTCGTTGTAAAAAACGGCGCGTTGTGTGATGTATACTGCTACAATCTCGAGTACAATAATGGCTCTTACACTTTTGTCACAAGAGTTTCAGGAGAATACGCAATATTTTCAATAGCAGAAGGCGGAAACCTATCAGTAAATTTCACTTCTAACAACAAGACATACGATAACTCACCGACTGTAAACGTATCTACATACATAAATGGTTCAGTACAGGTAATACCTATAGAATCAAACTGTTCATACAAGACAGATTATAACCCTACAGAGTTTAGACAATTTAACAACACAGGAGGAATAAACCATAGTCAACAACTTCCAGAACAAAACTGGTCTTACATCCAGACAGGACTTGGACATTATGATGAAATACAACATCACCACTTCTATTCAGGTAAACACATCCTTACCGTCAACTGCACATTCCTATACCCTGAACTGGTATTCAACAACCCGTCTGTCGTTGAAAACTTCACATTTAACATAGCATATACCGAGCGCGATAGAGTAGTGTATTCTGATGGTGATGAAGTTAAACTCTACTTAGAGTTGGAAGAATCAGGACTAAACATATCTGTCGACCTTTCAGAAATAGACTCGGGATTCGATCCAACAAATGTAATAATCAACAATACCGGACTAGACTATAACATAACCTACAACATAACAGAGACAAACACAAGACCTGACGGACAATACAACATAACCATAGAAGCATTCAACTCCACAGGAGACGAAACTATGAACGGCTCCATATTCATCCACCTGCACAATAATTGGGTGAGAACAGACATAGAAGATGCATTCGACTGCTGGAGCTTCAAGCCAGGATATTACTTCGATGAAGCTGCATGTGACTGGGAATCTGATGTGAACAGGGTGGCAAAGATACAGATAGACCTTTTATTCTCAGAGATAAGCTGCTACGATGGAATAGACAATGATGGCGACGGACAGATAGATATAAACGATACCGACTGTGCAGGAATATTCTATGAAATTCGCCGCGCACTTGGAATAAACTCGGCATTCCTTGCAGACCCATGTATCAACAACTTATGTTATGTATGTCTGGGCGTAGATGCTGACGGAGATGGATTCTGCGATACAAATGATGGCGTCAACGTCCAATACCTCAACCATGTCAGACCGGGAGGATCCATCAAAGCAAGATTCACAAGACAGGCAGGTATAGTAAATTCTCCAGTTCGTGTTTCAGTGAACTATCTTGACCACTCCTTTGAAATAGACCCTGCCACATCAAGCGTAAGGCAGTTACCATATCTTGAGCTTGGAAAGAATATGACCGGAGGTTATTACATATCAGTCACAGGAACATCTTACGACTCATCTAACAAAGTAGAAGACTATTTCACAGGCAACCTCGATGAACTGGTAACAACATACATATCACCAACAGCAAACGTAGGCGCTTACCCCAACACTGCAGTAGGAAGAATAGTATACGGCAGCACAGTCTTCCAAAACATGATATTCTTAGAAGTAAACAACAATGCAATCCTCAACGAGAGCGATAATGCAACATACTGCTTCGACAATCTGGACAATGATCTCAACACCCAAATAGACTGCAGAGACTTCTCATGCAACCTCACATATAACCCTTTGAACTCAAGCGAAAGATGTGAATACCCTCACGAAATAACCTGTGATGATGGATATGATAATGATGGTGATGGATTCACTGACTGCGAAGACAACGATTGCTTCCAGAAGAATGGAACCACAGGACCATGCTACGCAATAGAAAACTTCAATAGCACCAGCTGCGCAGACAACTACAACAACGATCATGATTACGGAGCTTTCTGTGATCCCGTCACCAGCAGATCATTAGAGGACGGAGGAGGGATGCCCTTAACCGACTGCAGAGACATAGACTGTGACGGAGAATTAGGAAATACACTATTAGGAGCATTCTGTGAATACTGTAATGAAGTCACCTGCAATGACGCTTTCGATAATGACGCAGACAGTTATTACGACTGCACAGGCAACGCTTGGCGTTCAAGCTACGAAAGAGACTGTGACAGATGGCACGATCCATTGATAACATGCCCCACTACAGAGATGGATTGTGCAAACAACCTTGATGATGACCTTGACTCAGACTCTACTAACGGAGGAATGAGCTGGCTAGGCATACCAGTATACGGAGGATGGGACTGTCAAGACATAGACTGTGATGATAAGATAGGCGATACATCAACAGGAGCACTATGCCAGTGGGGCAACGAAACAGAATGTGAAGATAACTTTGACAATGACGGCGACGGATTAACTGACTGCGAAGACCCCTCATCCTGCCAAGGCATCAGTGGTGCATACCTCAACCTGACCGGTCAATGCAGACCATGCGCAGACAGAGAAAACATATCTGTAGATTCCTGCAGAGACGGAGATGACAACGACTATGACGGCCCTATCGACTGCGCCGACATCAACTGCACAGGCATGTGGGGGCCAGGAATAGGCCTCTGCGGATTCAGTGAGACAAACTGCACAGATGGAATAGACAATGACTATGACTGGTTAATAGACATGGATGATCCTGACTGTACTTTCACCAGCTACGCAACGAATGAATATGGTCCTGGAATGTGTTATGACAGCACAGACAACGACAATGATGGCGACACAGATTGCGCAGACAGCGACTGCAGCGACACAAT
>CAZXTQ010000003.1:5599-21374 GCA_964643595.1 uncultured Methanosarcinales archaeon | reverse complement strand
TATGCAAAATAGGCAGCTTTGACCGCACATGCCAGTTCACAGCCAATGTCGGAGCGATAAGTGTATGCACCACAAAATTCGTAAGAGCAGGACAGAACTACACAGTAGGATTCAGCAGAAACCCTCTTAATGCAGGATCCTTACTTTTCATACTTGGCAATTCCGCAAATCCCTTGACAAGCATAACGCCTGTATTGAACACAACAACCACATTCATGACAGGCACCACAACAAACTTTGCATTCCTAAGAGGTGGAAACGGACTTCTTGCAGAAAATAATTTTGGATTCAGCGGAAATTTCAACCTTCAGTTACACTCTACAACAGACCCCACACTTACACCTGGCGATTACAACCAGTATATACTAACCTCTGTTGAAGGAACACTCGACGATACAGTCACATCAGTATATATCTCAGAGAACGAAGCACCTAACATCACAAACATAACAGCAATAGATGGGCATACCAGCACAGGTCCCGGAGAAGTAGAAGTCACATTTACGGTCAATGCGACTGACAACGGAACCTACAATTCAGGAATATCGTTCTGTCAAATGGAACTCCCAGGAGAATTCTCTGTGAACTCAAGCACGTGCAGTGTTTCACACAACCTGGGGTCTGGAACATATAACCTGACAGCAGTAGCGTACGACGGCGCGCTAAATCCGAGCGAGCCCAAATCAGAAGAATTCACACTTAACATATGGACCAACCCTTCCCAGTCAGGAAACTTCTATAACCCCTACACTGTAGAAAACTATCCTGACAAAAACTTCTTCAACAACACAGAGAACCTTAACATAGGAGTCAATTTCGACGACGGAAACGGATTCACCGACAACTCCACAGGCTGCATAGTCAACATAAGAAACAGCACCCACATAGTCATGATTGAAACAGTCAACCTTACACAATCAGGAAGTCAAGGAATATGCAATGGTCAGATAGACCTCGATCCGCTTCTTAACCAGAGCACAGGAAATGGAAGTACAGGATCAGAATTCCCATCCGCAGTATATTATTTTGATGTGACTGTCAAAGATAATTCTGGACGAGAAGCAGTGAGTGAAATGCAAGACATCCATTACTGCTATTACTACTGGGACAACTCATCCAGCAAATACCGCTGCAGAGACAAATGCTCAGAAAGAGGTATCGGAAACCAAAACCCTGTATTCATAGGAGAAATACCTAATCAAACATGGCCAAGAGCCACAAAACTATCAGTAATAGACCTGGACGATTATTTCATAGACCCTGATGGAGACCCTCTTGAATTCACATGGACAATCGATACCTTCAGAATAAACGTATCATATGACCGGGCAAACATAGTCACCTTCGATCCTGATCAATCATTTTATGGATTCGCACACATAACATTCCACGCAACAGACCCATTCGGTGGAACAGCATCATCAAACGAAGTCCTTCTCGAAGTAGTATACAGAGAGCTTCCACACGCACCACCAATACCTGCTGGAGGAGGCGGAGGCGGAGGCAGTACCGATGTAAACCAAACAATGATGGAAGTATGCGAAGAAGACTGGACATGCACCCCTTGGGGACCCTGCCTATCATCAGGATACCAATTCCGGAACTGCAGAGACAAGAACGAGTGCGGTACCACAAATAAGATGCCAAACACAACACAGATATGCTTATACACACCGACATGCAGAGACAAGATACGGAATCAAGGAGAGACCGGAGTGGACTGCGGCGGACCTTGCCCACCCTGCCCAAGCTGCACAGACAGTATCCTGAATCAGAAAGAGCTAAAAATAGCACAGATAATGTCTGCTGACCCTAACCATAAGTCAGATTGCGGAGGACCATTCTGTCCAGCTTGTCCAACCTGTTCAGACAACATACAAAATGGCGGAGAAGAAGGAATAGACTGTGGAGGACCATGCGGACCCTGCTCAACATGCGATGATGGAATAAGAAACCAAGGAGAAGCAAACATAGACTGCGGAGGTCCATGTCCTGCCTGTAAAGTACATATTGAATCAAACGCATTCAACTGGAATCTCATGCTGCTGATAGCATCATCCCTTTTATTGCTCATAATGTTGGCAATAGCACTCCTATTCGGAGTATTTAAGAAAAAGTTTATAAGACTCAAATCCAAATTATTAAACTATCATATGAGGTTGGTAAGAATGTTCGATAAGAAAAAATTGGTGGAAAAAGAACTTCCAATACAGAGTTGGATAAATGCGCACCTAGATAAAATAGATCAAGGTATAGATGCAAAAAGTGTGGAAACAACAGTCAATTCAATAGACAGTCTTGTAAGGATATTCTTCAAGCGCGTATTCCTGATAAGATATGCATTCACGAATGATGAACTTCTAAAAGATCTTGAAAAACACAAGATACCTGTCGTATTGAGAAAAGCCACAGAACTTCTTTTCGAAGAGCTATCGCAGATAAAATACGGCGGAGAATCCATGGATAAAACAGGACTCAAGACATTATCCCAACAAGTAAGAGTCATAACAGAACGCATAGTCAAAGAGATAGAGACAAAGAAAAAGACCAAGATCAACATCTCAGAAAGAGATATCAATAAGATAAATGAAACTCTTGACGGCGCCAAAAAACTAGGTGTACATGAAGCACTGAAGAAAAGGTGACTTTGACAATATGAACATATCAAATACTAAAAAAGCACAGAAAACTGGATTACTATTATTAACAATAGTCCTGACTTCAGTCCTATTACTGTCAGCTGCGCTTGTATTATGGGGTGGAAACATAACAGGATATCAATCGTTGAATACTTTTGAGACAGATACTGTTGTTACAGGTTCAAGCATCGACAATTCCTTACGGTTTGAGCAAATACCTAATTTTGTAACGCGCGTAGGAGAAGAAACAAGTTTCAGAGTTGTGTCTAATAAAGATAATGTGATTTTCAGAGAAGACACCAACATGTTCGACATAACAAGTGACGGGAAAGTGGAATTCAAACCTGAGAGGGATGATGTAGGAACACATAATGTGTGGATAATAATAAAGAATAAAGAGGGTAATTACTATTATCAGAACGTAGTTATAATAGTTGAGGAATAAATGATGGAAAAACTTCAAGGCGCGAAGATAAGAATCGCAATTATTGCGGCAGCAGTATTTATAATAATGGCCGCAGTCTTTGTCCTAGCTTCGGGAACAGCACCATATTTCAACCCAACCCCTCCTTCAGTCATAACCTGCTACCAGAACTCCACATGTTTCTATGACTTCAACGCAACCGATGACGAATCTGACCCTATCAACTTCTCGATAGACACACCTCCATTCTCTGAGAACATTGATGCGGACACTGGCGTGATGAACTTCACACCCACCAATGAACAGGTAGGAGTCTACTCAAATACCTGGGCAATCGTCAAGGAGACAGACACAGGAAACGGAACTTTCAAGCTGATAAACTGGAATATCATCAACATAAATGACAAACCTAATATCACTTCACACTTCCCTGAAAAACTCACCAACATAACAGTCAAAGAGAACTTCTGGATTTCATTGAATGTCACTGCAGACGACCCTGACCTAATACATGATGACACACTAAACTACACCTGGACACTCGACGGAATATTGAATAAGAGCCTTCTGAACTACACAGACAACATAGCAAACTACACCCCTGACTTCTTCTCAGCAGGACTGCACAACATAACAGTAAACGTAACAGATAATCAGAGCGCATGGGACTCAATAACCTGGGAAGTTAACGTAACAAACGAAAACAGAGCTCCAATCAACAACGATACGATACCCAATATCACAATGCAAGAAGACACGCCTCAACTCGATGAAATAAACCTAACTGATTATTTTTATGATAATGATACTGATGACTATCCAATGGTATACGATGTAGTTTTTGTAGGACAGGAAAACCTGACTGTCCTGATAAACACTACAGAACCTAATAATGTATCGTTCATACCAGACAATAATTTCTTCGGCATCAACACAGTACGGTTCAGCTGCTTTGACGGGTACAACACAACATACAGCGAACAAGTCTCTATAAACGTAACCGGAGTCAACGATGACCCTGTCGTGACACAAGTCACAAACAAGACTGCGTATGCAGGTACACTGTTCCAGTTGCAAATACAGGCATCTGATCCAGATAATGACCCCCTCACCTATTACGACAATACCAGCATATTCAATATCAATCCATCAAACGGATTCATAAGCGAATGGTTAGAAACCGCAGATATAGACAACCATTCTATACTCATCAATGTTAGTGACGGAATAACAAACGTGTCAATGATATTCAACCTGTCTGTTATAAACAACACTGCACCAGTACTAGGCGGAAAACCATTACCTGACCTGATAACAACAGAAGGGACCTCCACTTATTATGAATTCAACGCAACTGATGCAGATGTTTTTGATACATTACTCTTCACGACAACATCGTCACCCTCTTGGAACGTTATCTTTAATGTCACTACCACAAATAATTCAGCTTCTGGAGCTGAATGCTACATGTCATTCACACCACAACAGGCAGATGTCGGTATTTGGACAATAACACTCAATGTGACAGACAACAAAGGCTCAGTAGATACAGATACATTCACAATCAACATAACCGATTTCGAATATGATCCTGAACTCAGCCCAATACCCAACTTTAGAATAAAAGTCAACAAAACATTCAACACAACAATAAGCGCAACCGATGAAGACGGAAACCTCAACTCTTTCGGTGAAAATTCTTCGATGTTCAACATAGTACCAGATGGTGACGGCAGCACTAAAACAGGATACATAGAATTCACACCTGACGATGCAGACATAGGTGAAAACTGGGTTAATATAACCATAAATGACATTACAGGAAGGTATGACTGGCAATTAGTCCTTTTCAATGTAACACTAAATACCCCTCCAATAATAGACACAATAGGAAACCAGACCGGACTTGAAGATCACCTATTTCAGATACAGATAAACGCCACCGATCCAGACATACAAGATATACTGGTTTTCTCTGACAATTCCACACTTTTCAACATAAGCTCTGATGGAATTATAAGTTTCACACCCATAGTAAATGATACAGGAGAATATGTGATAAACATAACAGTCACAGATGGAGAATCCAACGATTCCAAACTGATGAACCTCACAATAGGAGATTACAACGACTACCCCTTCTGGAAACCTTACCTCAATACATACTACACAAACATGACCTCTGCATACAATACAACCACCTGGACATCAAGCAACATACTTAACTATTCAACCAACTTCACCGTGTGGAACACCACATTGTACGAGAAGAACCTCACAATAATAATAATGGATGCAATAGATGAAGAAAGCCCAACACTATCATTTTCTGTATCATACGAAAACTTCACAAACGCTTCCAATGACACAGTATATTCAGGAATAGAACTGATAACTATGACCAGCTATGACGGGAATACCGCTCAGGCAAATTTTACGCCCAACAATTCACAAGTAGGAGTATATTATGTCAACTTCACTATCGATGACGGCACAGGAAGAATAAATAGAACAACCCAGCGTCTGGAAATATTCAATGTCAATGACGCTCCGATAATACTGAACTACACACCGAACATCACACATAATGTCACCATGCCTGAAAACTCTTCAATGCAATTCAACGTCACGGCAATAGACATAGACTATGGAGACTCACTGCATTACCAATGGGTTCTAGATAATGAAAACATAACAGGAGCGAACACATCAAACTACACTTATGAAACGCATTTCTTCTCTGCAGGAATACGTAACCTAACCATATTAGTACTAGACGAATCAAACACTTCAAGCTTAATCAACTGGACAATAAACGTCACGAATGTCAACAGACTTGGATGGTTTGGACAGATAAGACATCATAATTACACACATTTCAATGAAGGATTGGTGAAGACGAACGTTACAGTGCTTCCACTTCACGGTGGGATAATACTCAATCCCGGAATTGTAACCACAGGAATCTACGAAAGCAAAGTTCTGGATTCAGGAGAGACAAACTATTATCATCAGTTCGCGACACTGAACTGGACAGGAAATGTGACTCCTGCAAACAACAATACAAACATAACATTCGACGTGTACTTCCAGACCCGTACTGCAGAAGGTCTCACACCAATGACTTGCCCACCAACAATATCTTCAAATTATACAAACACCACATATAATGCATCAGGAATGCCAA
The DNA here is from genome assembly GCA_964643595.1 of uncultured Methanosarcinales archaeon. Classification (GTDB taxonomy): domain Archaea; phylum Nanobdellota; class Nanobdellia; order Woesearchaeales; family UBA11576; genus JABMQF01. The sequence continues at coordinate 15,124 of CAZXTQ010000003.1, read as the reverse complement.
TAATATCAGACAATGAACGATGCATACAGTATAAGCTCGTAATGAGCACAAATAATACATCAGAGAAACCCGCCATAAACTCCGTTTATTTAGGTTTCGAAATCGCAGACAAAGAACAAGAACAGAACACAAACCAGAGCTGGATAGACCTTGACACATACTTCTTCGACCCAGATATAGATGACAATATCACCTTCAATGTCACGACAGGCAATGATACAGAACTTCAAAACCTAAACATAACGATAGACACTGAAACTCATAAAGTATTTGTCATAACATCAAATTCGTTCATAGGCGATACATACATCAAGTTCCACATGTTTGACGGTTACAACACCACCACCAGCAACATCATAAAAATAGATATTGTAGAGGCAGAGACCTTCCCTGAAGTCATCATCGTCCCAGTAGGCGGAGGAGGTTCTGTATCACAACCAGTACCATACGAAGTGCCAAAATATGTTGCAACCCCTGTATCATTTAGGTTATTGGCACCACAGGCAGTGACCACATATGCAAACGAGACGATGGAAATACCTATTAATATATTCAACAGCAATTTCACTATGGCCAATCTTAAACTAAAAGCAAGCACTCCAAATAAGAATGTAAATCTTAAACTCTCTCGCGACAAATTCACAAAACTAGAACCTAATGAAAAACAATTCGTGACATTATACGTTGAATCACATAAGACATACGGAATGTATGAAATACTCATCGAAGCAGAAGCAGATGCGACATCAGTAGCTGAAGATGGGAAAGAGACAACATCCCACTTTATAGAGCGAGCAAAAGTCTTTGTCAACTCCCTTCTTAAGGCCTCTGGAAATGAATCACAAGTAAATACCAAACTCGCCTTCGCAGAAGACCTTCTCAGCACAAACCAAGAATGTCTTGAACTAAATGAATTCCTTAAGAAAGCGAAAAACCTTGTTGAACAAGAAAAGACCGCTGAAGCCACAAAGATGCTTGACCAAGTAATAGAGAGTTGCAAATATCTTGTAGCACCAAAAGAGCTCAAACCAGAAACTGAAGCACCAGTCAAAGTGTATGGAATGTCAACTGAATCCGCGTTCATACTCGGAACTGTAGCCCTCGTGACACTGATAGTTGCAATAGCACTCATAATAGGGTGGACGCATATAAAATCAAAAAAGAAAGAATTGACACGAAAAATGGACTGATTGATCAAGAAAAATAAATGCCCAAAAATACCCAAATAAAAAATGACCATTTCATAGTACTAATATAAGTTTTTAAACGAAAAAGAGGTGAAAACAACTTATGGGAGTATTCGATAACCTGAAACCAGGCCAAGAACTATCAAAAGAACAGATAAACGCTCTGGAAGAAAGAATAAAGAAGTACAGAGAGCTGATAGTAACAACAAAAAAAGAGATAGGCAAGATAGTTATCGGTCAAGAAAAAGTCGTAGACAGCGTTTTCAGAGCAATATTTTCTAACGGTCACATACTCTTTGAAGGTGTTCCGGGACTGGCAAAAACACTCCTGGTAAGGACAGTATCACAGACAATGGGGTGCAGTTTCGCAAGAATCCAGTTCACACCAGACCTGCTTCCTTCAGACATCACAGGACTCACATCATACCAGAAAGAGAAAGGATTCTACATCATCAAAGGACCAGTATTCGCAAACTTCATCCTCGCAGACGAGATTAACAGGGCACCGCCAAAAGTACAGTCAGCTCTGCTGGAGTGCATGCAGGAGAAACAAGTAACTATCGGACACGAGACACTCCAACTACCGTTGCCTTTTTTTGTAATGGCAACACAGAACCCTCTCGAACAAGTAGGAACATACCCTCTGCCAGAAGCACAAGTCGACAGGTTCCTGTTCAAGCTAATAGTAGGATATCCTACCATAGATAACGAGATGGAAGTCCTGAACAAGAACATGACAATCCACAAGTTCGAACACTTCGATGTAAAACCCGTCTTCTCACCAGAAATAATACAGAAAATACAAGAAGCAGTCAGGTATGTCTACCTATCACCTAAAATCGAAAAATATCTCGTGACAATCATAGACTGCACAAGATTCCCTGATAAATACAAACTGAAACAAGGACACTACCTGGAATTTGGAGCATCACCAAGAGGATCCATCGGAATATACATCTCAGCAAAAGCAAACGCGCTAATGCACGGCAGGACATATGTGATACCTGACGACGTAAAAGAAGTTGCGTACGATGTGCTCAGGCATAGACTGCTATTGACTTACGAAGCACAGGCTGAGAATGTAACCACAGTACAAGTCATAAAAGAAATTCTCCAGAAGATACCTGTACCATAAGGTCTCTGGATTATGTTTTGATACATAAAATGAAAGAGTTCAAGGTCAATACGACCCCCACGCTAAAACGTCTGGAGGTAGTATCAAAAAAAGGAATATCAGGCTTTCTTGCAGGAGAATTCAGATCAATCCTGAAAGGAAGAGGACTTGAGTTCCACGGATATCGTAATTACAATCCTGGAGAGGATGACGCCAAACAGATAGACTGGAAAGCATCACTGCGTTCAAGGTATCTCGTCGTCAAAGAACTCGTAGAGGAAAGAAACAACAACGTGATGTTCCTGATAGATGTCAGCAGCACAATGTCATTTGGCTCTGTAGACAAACTCAAAAACGAATATGTTATCGAGATTTTTGCATCCCTCGCGCACACACTGCTTTCAGAAGGAGACTCGGTCGGACTAACCCTGTTCTCCGACAAAGTAGTGAGCAGGATCACACCTAACATCGGCAACAAGCAGTTCTATATAATGCTCAAGACTTTGACGAACCCTTCGATGTATGAAGGGAAAAAAGATTTCGAAAAAGTTCTTCACGACATAAACGCAATGATGGTACGGCCAGCAATAATCATACTGATATCAGACTTCATCGGACTTCGCGGTGGATGGTATGACAAACTCAAGCTCATGAGCGCAAAACATGAGATAATAACATTCATAATCAAAGATCCCAGAGACCTTGCACTACCTCCAGAAGTAGGTCAGGTATATGTAAAAGATCCTGAATCAGGAGAAATACTATTGATCGATACAAAGCTTGTCAAAGAAGACTATGAAAAACTCGTGCACGAGCAGGATAACCACCTTATGAAACTGCTCAAAAACATCCAAATAGATTATCTGTTCATGCCGACAAACCAGCCATTCACAAAACCGTTATTCTCATTCTTCAAAGCGAGGGGGATGTAATATGGACATAACATTCCTAAACATTCATTTCCTATGGGCATTATTCGCTATACCAATAATGATAGCGTTGCACTTTTATTTATTGCAGCATACAAAAAGAAGAGCAGTACTGTTTGCCAATTTTGAAGCGCTGAAACGGGTTACTGGATCAGTGGTACTGTCCAAGAACGTGACTCTGCTCGTAATACGAGTCCTTGTTATACTTTTCCTGACATTAAGTGCTGCAGGCATGACAATATGGACAGAAGGTCCAGGTTCTGACTTCAACTATGTACTTGCTATTGACGCTTCAAGCAGCATGCTTGCCGACGACATGACACCAAATAGGTTGACTGTAGCAAAAGATAATGCAATCAATTTCGTGAATTCACTGAACGCAAATGTGAAGATTGGCGTTGTTTCTTTTTCTGGCGTATCCAAAGTCGAGACCGCACTTCAGAAAAACCGCGGAAAGATTGAAGAAGCAATATCCGAAATAGGTATCAGCAAGAGCGGCGGAACAGACCTATCAGGAGCAATAATGACATCAGCGAATCTTCTATTGAATGATTATGACAAATCAATGTCAGTGATATTGTTGACCGACGGACAGCACACATCAGGCGGACCTATTGAAGAAGGAATCAACTATGCAGCATCAAAACATGTCGTATTGCACACCATAGGAATAGCAACAGAGAAAGGCGGCTCTTTTGAATTGACTCAATTATTATCTACTCTTGATGAAGCAACAATGAAAAGGATAGCAGAAAATACAGGCGGACAATTCTTCAAAGTAGGAGATAATGCGCAGATGGCCGCAGCATTCGAACAAATAGTGACCTTATCAGAACACAACATACCTTACCAGTTAAGACTGATATTCCTAATAATAGGCATATTGTTATTATTTGGAGAATGGACCTTGTTGAGTACAAGATTCAAAGCATTGCCATAATATCAGTAACTCGCTTCTAGGAAACAGCACTGCCACGCAGCTATCAATCATTTTCTTAAGCACCCCCTCGAGCTAACTGGTATTGTTGATAAATATATTGAATCGCTGCTAGGTGGCAGTGAAAGTATTTGAGGGGTTGTTCATATGTAATAAGTCAGCTAAACGGTAAATATATGCCGCGCTCCGTCAAAATAATTCACAGATTTCCGAACCGTGCGATTGTGATATCTGAATGAACCAACCAATGACTGCGCTAGGCGGCATATATTCACTTTATGTAGCTGACTTATTACATACGGTTGTTCGGCTAATATGAAATCCTATTTAGTGTAATAAAGATGGATACTGCACCGCGACTATAGATTTTTTACACAGAATTTTTATGTCGAGCTAACTTCTGACACCTATTTATTAGGTAGATAGAGTCGCTAGGGGCAGTATCCATCTTTTCAATATGCTGAGGATTTCATAATAGTCGAGTTGTCCGAAAGAATTTTAAACAGAGCCTTGATTTTCCTTCTTTATGAAACGAGGACGGCCAACAAAGTCAATGATCAGGCAGAACATTGTCGAGATACTATATTTCTTAGGGAAAGGATATGCTTATGATATCTACAAACATTATGTGTCTGTGTTTCCACAGGTTACGATGCGATCTATCTATTACCATCTCAAGAAAGGTCTTGATACCCAAGAATTTGTTGTCAAGGAGATCAAGAAAGAGCGCGGCGAGTATTCCTGGGGCGCAGAGGCTGAGAAAATATACTATGAGCTAGGGCCTTCTGCAGCACCACATGTAATGGAAAAAGTAAAAGAGTATTTTGACAGCAAGAATTCATAAAAAACATTAAAACCTGCTCTAAAGCGCTTCTAAATAAGTATTTGTTAACTATTTTAAAGTGATGAAATACACAAAGTATTTAAATAATCACCACCTACTTTTTAATGGTTGAGGGCATAAATAACATGACAGATAGTGATGATTCTGAAAGAATGGCTTCTGAAATAATGGCCGATATCAGTGCAACATTAGATTCAGATGGACAGGTATCAGTAACTATACCTCCAATTGAAGACCAACCACAACCAGAGATTTCTGAAAACGATAGGTTGTACGATGCTGTAAGAGATATAGTTCCAATAAGAGAGATGTATGAAAAACTTCTTGATGGAAAAGATCAAACAATAGCCAATCTTGAAAGACAGATAGCAGAACTAACTGCAGGTCTGAAAGATGGTGCCGAAGAGCATAGTTTTGTAGAATGTGAAGAAGGAGTTGAACCCGCACCTGAACCGAGAAAACGAGATACACTTACAGGAATGCCTGCATTAAGGACAGACATCACATCTCCAGAATATATAGATCAACTGACTCAAAGAATCGGAAACGAACTCCGTGAAATCATAGATTCTTCATTTTCAGTGACCAGTCAAAAAACAGCTGAATGGGCTTCCAAATATGGAAGGAAATTCAGAAACGAACTATACAGTAAATTAACCAAAGGAACCCAAGGAAAAATATCCGACAAAGAAGCCACAGTGATTGTCACGGATCTTGTCGGAAGAGAAGTACTTGTTGAAGAACTTTTTAAAGACTTCAAAGACCTATCCACATTTATCGACGATAAGATTGAAGAGTATGTTGCAAGACAAGAAGAGATTAGCTCAAGAGAAAAAGGCCTCCAAGTCACAATAGAAAGAGCAGGTGAAGTCATAGAGGCAAGAGCTGCGGTTGAACAGAAAGAAGCAGAAATAGAATCGCTTGATAAACTGCTTGTGGAAAGAGAAATCAAGAGCACTAAACGGGAAGAAGACGTCAGCATAAGAGAAGAAAATTTAGCGCGCAGAGAAAAACATCTCGAGAGCGATCTGCTTAGTTTCGAATCATACAAAAATGTATTCCAAGGCTATGCTGCAAAAATGCGAACCCTATTCTATGAAAGATACTCATCATTCCGCGGAAGATTGAACAATATCAGGCAAGAACACGGAGAGAAGTATGGAATCAAAGGAGTTGCATTGATACCTTCACAATCGTACCAGCTAAAACTTGACCCTGCAATAACTGACAAGGATATCACTGAAGGCTTGAGCGATGAAAAAATCAAACAGCTAAAATCCAAGATAATAGAATACAAAGAATACAAAGAAGCACTCATCGGAACAGACCCTGAACTCGGAGTATATATGATTGGACCCATGTTCAATGATCACGGAACTCCTGTTGCGCACTTCTGTATAACCGGAATTCCCGAATCCCAAGAAAGCATAGAAAGTCAGGGAGTTGACCCGCGAAAGATTGTGGAAAGATCCTATGCAAAAGTAATGCTAGATACATATAATTCTGTCAAATCAAGCGTAATGGAAAACTATGGCGCTTTACATTTCTTAGGAGCCCATCTCCAGTATATACTTGATCAGATGAGCAAATTATCTCCTACAGCACAAAAAAAGTGAATGTGCTTGTTTATAGTTTTTAACGTGTTCTAGATGTATTTTTAGCGTTTTTTGAAATATTTTTATCTATCTATTTTTTAGATAGATTAATATAATAATAAAGATTTTTATTATTATTTTTTAGATAGATATATTGTAAAAATAGATAAGTATTTATATGAGAAGCACTCATGTGTTCCTGTTTAACCCCCTACATACCACGGTGCCCGAAAGGGCGCTGACACCCCCAACCTCCCAATGACATACTAGAAGAATGACAGTGATTCTAAAGTACAGAATAATAGAATATCTATCCAGAGACCTCGGTGGATTATACTCAATTTCTGATGTCGGCAAGAGCTTGGGGGTTGCTTATTCTCACGCACACAGTTCAATAAAACAATTAGTTCGTGATGACGTAATTACAATACAGAAAATAGGCAACGTATCAGTGTGTAGACTGAATCTCAAAAGTCCGATGGCATTGTCATTATTATCTATCAATTCTTCACGCAAAGCATCGGAGTGGATGAAAAAGAATCCACAGTCTTCTAAGATAATCGAGAAGATAGCTGTCGTCTCAGACAACGTACACTGTGTGCTTGTCAAAGGCAGCAACATCATACTTATAATCCCTGAAAAGATCAAAGGGGCAGACTTTTCGATGTTCAGAAATAGGACAGTCATTAACAAGCACCAGTTATTGCGAAAGAAAAAATATTATTCAGATGCAGTCGTTCTCCACGGCGCAGAAAAATACTGGAGCTTCATGTCAGAAAGATAAGTTAGGAGAAAAAAGAAAAAAAATATTTTCAAAAAAAGAGACAAAAATGCTCAAAGACCCGCTTCGCTAGAGTCTTTGGCACATTCAGACATTCAGTCTGGATGAAGAGGTGAACATTGCCAGAAATCAGTAAAGAAGAGATGGAAAAGTTACTAGCAAAGTACAAGACACAGCTAGAAGTCACACTATCTCCAGACGACGAACAAGTGCAGAAAGTCGGCGTGATACGTACTCGCGAGTACGCAGATTTCAAGAAAGAATACCTGCCTAAACACATGTCATTCTACGAAAAGGCATGCAATCAGACAGAGAAAATCTTCAAGATACAGCCAGACAAGAAAAAAGCAGCATTACTGCAAGAAAGTATCGATGTCTGCCACATCAACATAACACCTGCAGGAGCATATTCATTCTCATTATTATTCCCTCTCGCTTACATTGTATTAGGCGTATTCATATCATTCGTATTGACACAAGGCGGACTATTCTTCCCAGTGTTCTTCTTATTGACTGGCGCAGGCATACTTGGACCGATTGGAAACATACCCAAATTCATGGCAAACGGCTGGAGGATGAAAGCATCCAACCAGATGGTCCTATCCATATTCTACGTCGTGACCTATATGAGGCACACGTCCAACCTGGAACTAGCAATAGACTTTGCAGCAGAACACCTATCTCCTCCATTGTCACTTGACTTCAAAAGGATAATATGGAACATCGAGACAGAGAAGTACAGCTCAGTCAAGGAAAGCCTTGACAACTATCTCGACACCTGGAAAAACTGGAACATGGAATTCATAGAGTCCATGCACCTCATTGAAGGCAGTCTTCTTGAAGGTAATGAAACCGCGCGAGTAGCCATGTTGGATAAATCACTTGATGTAATACTTCAAGAGACATACGAAAAGATGCTCCATTATGCACATAACCTAAAAGCACCTATGACCATGCTCCACATGCTCGGAATAATACTACCAATATTAGGCTTAGTAATACTACCCATGGTTGTATCTTTCATGGAAGGAGTAGCATGGTATCACCTGGCCGCACTTTACAACGTAATACTTCCTGTCGCAGTATACTATCTCGGAAAACAAATACTTGCTTCAAGACCGACAGGCTATGGAAACGTCGACGTGTCAAAGAACCCTGAACTCAGGAAATATAGAAATTTCCTTTTGAAGATAGGCCCTACAGAAATACAAATAAATCCAATATACCTAAGCATGTTCGTACTCATAACCTGCCTTTTCATCGCATTCTTACCTTTAATATTTCACATACTCAACCCTGGATGGGACATCATAATCGACAACGACGGAAAGATCAGGACAATCACCGGATTCACAAATGAAGAAGCAAAATTCTACTTCATCGAATACAAGCTGTCCAACAACCCTGACAAAGGATACATAGGACCATTCGGACTCGGAGCAGCACTAATAAGCGTATTCATGCCATTATCAGTAGGACTTGCAGTAGGCGTATATCACCGCGTCAGAACTAAGAACGTGATGAAAATAAGGAATGAAACAAAAAAGCTAGAAGCAGAATTCGCATCAGCACTTTTCCAGCTCGGAAACAGACTAGGCGACGGGTTCCCTGCAGAGATAGCCTTCCAGAAAGTCGCCATGACCATACCCGACACTTACTCGGGTAAGTTCTTCGGATCAGTATCCACCAACATAACAAAACTAGGCATGAATGTAGAACAGTCAATCTTCGACCCTCAAAGAGGAGCAATACTAGAATTCCCATCAGACCTCATCGAGACATCAATGAAAGTGCTGATTGAAAGCGCCAAGAAAGGTCCACTCGTAGCAGCACAGGCACTGATAAACGTCTCGCGTTATATCAAAGAGATGCACAATGTCGATGAAAGACTGCGGGACCTCATGGCCGACACCATATCAGGCATGAAATCCCAAGTTAAATTCCTCACTCCAGTCATATCAGGCATAGTCATAGGAATCACATCAATGGTGACAACCATATTAGGCAAGCTAGGCGGACAGTTACAAGCACTACAGAACGACAGCGCAGCAGCCGCAGCAGGAGGAGCCGGAGCAGCAGTCGGCCTGAACTAGTGGCATTACTACAGAATTACCAAACTGCTTGTATGCTTGTGTATC
>CAZXTQ010000003.1:0-5589 GCA_964643595.1 uncultured Methanosarcinales archaeon | reverse complement strand
ATATGGATACTCACAATATTGGTCAATGGAATCGAGAACGGATTCGACAAACTTTCCGAAGAGTACGAAGTAGGAACCAACATGACCAGAAGCACGATTATGTATTGTTTGCTGTCACTCGGAGTCATGCTCGCATTCAACATGATAGCAGGAAACATAATAGGAAACGGGATAGGATAAGCAAACAAACCTAAAGAAAACTAAAATATTTTTTAATTCTAAATCCTATCTCCCTGTGATTATCTCAACAACATCCCTGTGCTTAAGAGGATGCTCCTTGCCGACAGTGCGCTTAGTCTTCACGTCGATAGCACGGATGAAAGCCTTACCTATATCTGTATGGATACGGAATGCAAAGTCAAGAGCAGTAGTACCCTCGGGAACCAAGAAACAGTCAGGTAGAGTGTTACCGTGCTGATCCTCAAGCTTGTTCACACCACCAGGGAAAACCGCGAAGTATTTCAGCAGATTGAAGACGCTGTCATCCAGAGCCTGCTGAACACCAGTACCTGAACCTTTATACCTATCAAGAACATTAGTCTTTATGAAATTAAGAGCCTGTTTCTGCCGTTCATTTAACTTAGAATCATCCAGGATAGTAAAAGTGTCTGCGCCTGGAACATAGTCGATGATATTTTGCTTTGCAGCCTCCTTCAATGCAAGTTCTGACTCTGCAGAACACGGAATCATGATATAATCCGGAAAGTCTGCTTTTATTCGCTCAAAATTCTTCTCAGCACCAGGAACATCCACCTTGTTCGCTGCTATAATCATAGGCTTTGTCTTTTTTCTAAGTTCTGTTGAGAGTTGCTTGAGATTCTCGTCAGTCCATTCATTGGGTTTCTCCATGTCCAATCCGAGCTTCTTCATCGCATCCTCAGTCATCTCTTCAGTAATCTTGAAAGCAGAAAGCTGTTTTCCGACTGCCTTAGCAATCTTACCTTTCTCCTGCATCACCGTCCTGGCAAAACGCTCCCAACCCTTTTTGAGAATACCCAAATACCACATGTCAAGCTCTTCCTCAAGAAACTTTATGTCGTTAGCAGGATCATAACTCAGAGGAGTAACAGGTTCACCTTTCTCATTAACAGAACCAGATATATCTATCACGTGTATAAGTGCATCCGCCTGCCGGAGGTCGTCAAGGAACTGATTACCCATACCCAGACCCTCGTGCGCTCCAGGAACCAAACCTGCAACATCCATAAGATCAATCGGCACGAATCTTGTACCTTTGATGCAGAAACCCTCTCGCGGATTGCACTGCTTGCCGAACTCTTTGTCAACACAATCAACCCTTATGAACCCTACAGCATGGTTAGGTTTGATAGTAGTGAACGGATAGTTAGCAATATCAACATCTGCAAGCGTAGCTGCCTTGAAGAAAGTGCTCTTGCCGCAACTCGGCTTGCCAACAATACCAACAAACATGATATACTGTGGAGAATGAGGGTTTTTAAATGCTTTTCCCTTTGTTAAACCAGATTATAAAGCCAAAGGAAAACAAATAAATATACTCACAAGAAGGTTACATATGGGTTAAGACATGGAAAAAGCACCAATAGTATTCCACTACGGCTGCATGGCCAGCGAAAAATCACTCGGCCTGATACAAGAGTATAGAAAGTCACGTTCTGTAGGAGAAAAATGCATCTGTTTCGTACCTGCCAAGAATGAAGATCCGAAACACATAGTGTCAAGATTCATGGCAGACGAGAACAGCGGCAAGAACAGTGAGATAAAAATACCTGCAATTGGAGTGAAAGATTCTACTGAAATCCATAAGAAAGTAAAGACCTACGTAAATGAATGCTACGCTCTTGCACGTGAAAAAGGGATAGTTATATCCCGACTCAGGATTAACGTCCTGATTGATGAAGTACAACTATTTGACGAAGGAGTAAAAGCAGTGATTGAAAGGATGGCATACAATGGCATCCGCGTAGTCTGCGCAGGACTTGATCTTGACTTCAGAGGAGACCCATTCCCACTTAAAGGAGATGGCCATATCACAGTGCCTGAGATAATGGGAATATCTTCAGAGACACACAGACACTACGCCCGATGCGCGCACATACTTGAAGACGGTGCACCTTGCGGGAAGAATGCTACACGCACTCAAAGATTTAGGGATGTCAAACATAATGAACCATCCCATTATGATGATCCAACCATAGAAATAGAGAAGAAAAAGTATATTCCCTCATGCGAAAAACATCACGCAGTACCTGGAAAGCATAAATCAATCATTTAATTGTCTACTGAATTATCCTATAAGGATTTGCTTCGTCATCTTTTTGAGACATATGTAATAAGTCAGTTAGACTGCGAATATATGCCGCGCTCCGTCAGAATAATTCACAGATTTCCGAACCGTGCGATTGTGAAATCTGAATGAACCACCCAATGACTGCGCTAGGCGGCATATATTCATTTTATGCGGCAGACTTATTACATACTTTGAGACGAAACGTTTATAAACGCAATTTGTTTGGGTAATTGCATGGCCGCAAAGAGACCTTTCGTGCTGAAAAAGCAATGGGTAGTCAGACAGTTCAGTCTTAACTTCAAACACATATTCACGTTCGAATTCATCTACAAAAGAGTCAAAGAATGGTTAGAAACAGAAGGGTACTGTTCAGAAGGCGCAGACTGGATAGAAAAACTCTACCTTGAACGGATTGACACAGGCGGAGGAAAACAGATATGGGTATGGTGGCGAACACACAAACCATATGCCAATGACTTCTTCAAATTCTACCTAGACATAGACTACCACGTCCTCCAATTAAAACCACATGAAATAATGGTCAACGGCACAAAGGTGAAGACCAACAAAGGAGAATGCGAAATCTTCATCACAGCAAAGATGGAACTTGACCCTTCAGGTTCATGGAACAAAAATTTTTTCCTGAAAAACAAATGGCTGCAGAAATTCTACCTTAATAGGATGTACAAAGACAGGATAGAAGCAGTCGAGAATGAGCTTATCAGAGACAGTGCACGATTGTTAGGTGCAGTGAAACAATTCTACCAGTTAGAGTCCTGGCTGCCAGAATACGCAGGCGAAGGGTTCCATCCTCCAAGAGGGGAGTAAGAGAAGAAAAGGACTATTATGAAATCCTATTGAGTGTAATAAAGATGGATACTGCACCGCGACTATAGATATTCTAAACCGAATCTTTACGTCGAGCTAACTTCTGAAACTGCTTTATTGGATAGATAGAGTCGCTAGGGGCAGCACTCATCTTTTGTATGCAATAAGTCAGCTAGACTGCGAATATATGCCGCGCTCCGTCAGAATAATTCACAGATTTCCGAACCGTGCGATTGTGATATCTGAATGAACCACCCAATGACTGCGCTAGGCGGCATATATTCACTTTATGCTGCAGACTTATTACATACCATCTGTTTAACATACTGAGGATTTCATAATAGCCGAAGAAAAAAAAATATTATAGCGATAGCAATAAATAAGCTAGGCAGTGGTAGTTTTGTGGCTGTTGTCAATTACATTCCATCCAAAGGAACTTCTACCCCAGGAACTGCAGCTTCTGACAGAGTTCCTGCTTCTTTCTTAAGGATGTCAGCCTTATCAGTCTTCTCCCATGTGAACTCAGGCCCTTCTCTTCCGAAATGACCATAGCTCGCAGTCTTCTCGAATATAGGCTTTCTCAGGTCGAGTTTTTTAATGATGTCTGCAGGCTTGATAGGGAAATGATTCTTTACCAACTCTGCGATGTGGTCCTCAGGTATGTGGTTAGTGCCGAAACAATGCGTCAGGATGGAAACCGGCTCTGCAACACCGATCGCGTAAGCCAACTGCACCTCGCACTTATCAGCCAGACCTGCAGCAACAACATTTTTTGCTATGTAACGCGCTGCGTAAGCTGCAGACCTATCCACTTTAGTAGTATCCTTTCCAGAAAATGCACCGCCTCCATGAGAGCCGTGACCACCATAAGTATCGACGATAATCTTACGACCGGTAAGACCTGCATCACCCACAGGCCCTCCAATCTCAAAAGCACCTGTTGGGTTCACATGATACTTGGTTTTTTCATCCAACCATTTGCCACAAGTAGGGATGATAAGCTTGTCTATGATATCTTTCCGTATCTGTTCATGAGAAGTATTAGGCTTGTGCTGTGTTGAAATCACAACAGCATCGACACGAACTGGACGGCCTTTGTTGTATTCTACAGTAACCTGAGACTTTGAATCAGGTCTAAGATATGGTATTGTTTTATCGCGTCTCAGATCTGCAAGTTTCAACAAAAGCTTGTGTGCGAGAACAATCGGAAGAGGCATCAATTCAGGAGTTTCATTTGTAGCATAACCAAACATCAAGCCCTGATCACCAGCACCCTGCTCAGCATGAAGACCCTCACATTCAGAAACACCCTGAGAAATGTCAGGAGACTGCTGACCAATATGCAAATGCACATTGCAGTTTACAGGATCAAAACCGCAATCCTCTGTGTAGCCAATCCGCTTGATGACTTTTCGGACAAGCTGATCATAGTCAGGCTTTGCAGTGGTGGTTATCTCACCAAGTAGAAAAACATTGTTGTCCTTTATCGCAGTCTCACAAGCTACGCGGGAAGTTGGATCTTCTTTTAGGCAAGCATCAAGTATAGCATCAGAAATCTGATCACACACCTTATCAGGATGACCTTCAGAAACTGACTCAGATGTAAATAAATAACGTCTTTTTTCAAGAGACATATCAATCACCTCAAAATTATATCTGTATTTGCGAATATAATATATTTGATATATTCAGATATCAGTCCGCTCCAAGTCATTTAATAAGGTTATTGACAAAAATATTCGTATAGGAATACATATATTGACCAATAAATGTTGAAACACCGAATATCGCTAAACACAAGCCTTTAAACACCGAACATATCAAAACGTATGTAATAAGTCAGCTAGACTGCGAATATGTGTCGCGCTCCGTCAGAATAATTTGCCGATCTCCGAACCGTGCGATTGTGAAATCTGAATAAATTATCCAAAAACTGCGCTAGGCGGCATATATTCACTTTATGCGGCAGACTTATTACATACATCAAAACAGAAAAGATATTAACTCCCTCAGGTTATAGTCTATAATATATAGATAATACGGATAACTATTATATACAGATAACTATTTAAAGGAAGTATTCGGAAAAAAACAGGTGACAATGACATTTTGGGATATAATGCTATACTCTGTATCGTATTTCGGCCTATTCACAGCAATATTCTTCCTTCTTACAATAATAGAGAACAGGAACACCATAAAAAATCCTAAAGCACCAAAGAAACTGCCATCTGTAACAGTCATGGTACCTGCATGTAATGAAGAAGTCTGTCTAGCAAAGACATTGAAATCACTGCTGGCATTAAACTATCCTAAGAAGCTACTCCAGATCATAATGATAGATGACGGAAGCACAGACAAGACACTAAAGATTGCTAAGACGTTTGAGAAAAAAGGAATTCTTGTTCTCACAAAGAAGAACGGCGGAAAAGGCACTGCCCTGAATCTCGGCCTTGAACACGCAACAGGTGAGTTTGTAGGGTGCCTTGATG
>CAZXTQ010000002.1:33405-35527 GCA_964643595.1 uncultured Methanosarcinales archaeon | reverse complement strand
TAAAAGAAGGAATCATTTTACTCATACTGCGAATCAATAGGATTTCATATTAGCCAAAGTCTTCCAAGTATTTATATATTAAGATTAATCGAGGGTTCAAGAGTATTTAAATTCATAGAAACGTATAAAAAGACATATACTGCAAAGGAAGGTACCATGAAAAACACAATCATAATCGGAATAGCGATGATTGCAACAGCACTAACATTACTTTTTGTTACTGGCTGCCCTGCACCTATCAAAGCTAACGTCACAGTAAGCCCTGAACCTTCAGTGGACCTGAATCCTATAACAGGCGAACCATACTACGACATACCTGAAAAACGCGGAGTCATAACAAACATCACAGAATTCGATGAACTATTACGCAGAGCATCAGGAATAGAAACTTTCAGGTACAAGCTTACAGATACAGGCCTTGGAGTCGAAAGACAAGAATTTCTTATGCGATCACGATTCGTAAAATTAAGACTCAATGATGTATATTATAATAGTGACGGCACAAAGTTTGACGAAATACTCATGGACAGAGTCAGCAAGACAGCACTTTCCCACTGCAGCAAACAGCTCTGCAACAATCCTGTAGACAAAGAAGTCGAACATGTAGATTACTCTGACTACTACCAATGGGACCCAATAGAATACATCTACAGAATAACTGAACCTACATATGTAGATCAGGAAATCATCGGAGACCAGTACACAAAAGTATTTAATGCAAAATTCGAAGGCAAAGACACAAGAGTATGGATACAAGAATACTACGGATTCCCCATAAAGATACTGGTACGAGAAGATGACGGAAACCCACGCACAATAACCTTCGAAGACATAATGGTCGATGAAGTCAGAAGCGGAGAGATAGAACTACCATTCAACTTCACAGTCAGCGGAGAAGGTACCCGAAAATGGTGGACCTGGGAACACTATCTCGGCGAGTTGGACGACGAAGGAGTGTCCTTCAACGAATTCCAGCAAAAGATTGCAGGAGTCTAAGCATATAATATTTTCTATAATATTTTTTCTTTAACCTTTTCAAGAAAAGATTTCTGAGGAGATATCTTGTCCCCCATCTCTTTAGCAAAAGACTTTAGAGCAGACTGCTGCTTCTTGTTCAGCTTATCAGGCGTGTACACGACGACCTGAACAAACTGATCACCTTTCGCATCACCACGTATGTACGGAACACCCTTATCCTTCATCTTGAATAATGTATTAGACTGAGTGCCTGCAGGAATCTTCAGCTTAGCAGTACCATTCACAGTCGGGACCTTGATGACATCACCTAAAGTCGCAGTTATGAAAGATATAGGGACTTCCATGAAAAGATCATTACCTTTCCTCTCAAATATCTTATGAGGCGTTACATGAATTACAACATAAAGATCTCCTGAACGCGCACCTTTCTCACCTGCTTCACCTTCATTAGCAAGTCGGAGAGTCGTGCCTGACTCTACACCCGCAGGAATATCTACCTTGATATTACGCTCGTGCTCGACACGTCCTGAACCATGGCATACCTCACAAGGAGTATCAATGACCTTGCCTTCACCCTGACATCTCCTGCAAGTACTCTGCGTCTGAAACATGCCAAAAGGAGTACGCTGAGTCCGAACTGTTGCACCAGAACCATTACACTCAGGACAAGTCTTTATGTCTGAATCTGATTCAGCACCAGAACCACCACACTTAGTGCAAGTCTCATATCTTGGAATCAATATGTGCTTCACTGCTCCATTGACTGCATCTTCAAGCTCAACCTCCATGTCGTAACGGAGATCAGCGCCACGTCTTGGCCCTCTCCGTCTTGACCGACCACCACCAAAAGGATTACCGCCGAAAAGACTGTCAAAAATATCGCCGAAATCACTGCCACCACTGAAACCTGAAAAATCAAAACCACCACCAGGACCTCCCTGACCGAAATCAGCAGTACCATAGTTATCATAATGCTGACGCTTCTGATCATCACCAAGCACTGCAGCAGCCTCATTTATCTCCTTGAACTTCTCAGTAGCATCCGCGTCCTTATTTATATCAGGGTGAAGCTTCTTTGCCAGACGCTTATACGCCTTCTTTATCTCATCTCTTGAAGCGTTCTTCTCAACGCCCAGTATCTTAT
>CAZXTQ010000002.1:10414-33395 GCA_964643595.1 uncultured Methanosarcinales archaeon | reverse complement strand
CATGTCAATCACTTCTTTTCGAACAATTCCCACTCCAACTGCTTTGCAAACAGAGTATATTCCTGAAATTTCTTAGGATTCTTCGGTTTATACCTCTCTGTTATGTACTGAAAACGCTCCTCAAGCGAAACCATCCTACCACCATTCGTGCGGAGGTCTGCATACATCAACAATTTCTCTTCAGTAGTCTTCGGAACAAGATCCGCATCATCAAGATTATTCAGGCAATGCTTCTCAACAACCCTTGCAACCTCATGAAAACCTTTTTCCCTCAAAAAATCACCACCCTCAATACCATGACAGAACTGAGCATCCAACTTCTTGATGTCATGCAGAAGTGCAGCAGCAGCCAGAAGCTGCCGATTGACAATCATACCTCTGGATTCAATCTTATCCGCAAATATCATCGCATGATTCTTCACATCAATACAATGATTAGTAAGAGCAGGAGCTAAAGAAATCTCTGCCATAAGCTCCAGGCATTCCTGTTCTGAAGGGATTCTCGATTCCATGTTTAGGTGTAAAAATGAAACTAAAACAAAATTGAAACAGCATCCTGCCCTGCTTCGCTTTTCTTTGAAAAGCTCTCGGACCACCGACGCAGGATTTTAGGACAAATCGATATCCTGCGTAAAAAGGTGGTTACGGTCAGGACACTGTTTCATATCATTATTTATTCTCTTCTTTAGGCTTTTCCTTCTTGTCGTCTTCCTTTTTGTCGTCTTCCTTTTTGTCGGCTTCCTTCTTGTCGTCTTCGACTTCATAGTCAGCATCGACAACTTTTTCATCCTTCTTGTTGTCTTTGTCTTCACCAGGAGGTGCCTGGCCGTCTTTGCCTTCTGGATGAGTCTTTGCGTATTCTGCCTGCGCCTTCTGATACATCTCAGTAGCAGCATCCTGAGCAAGCTTCTCAAGCTCATCAAGCTTCTTCTTGATAGTGTCCACATCCTTCTTCTCAGGTTCAAGAAGTTTTTTCAGCTCCTTGATCTCAAGCCTGATAGGTTCAAGCTTCTTCTCATCAACCTTACCTTCCATATCCTTCAAAGTCTTTTCAGATGTGTAAACAAGAGAATCCGCCTTGTTGATGGTCTCAGCCTCTTCCCTTCTTTTCTTGTCCTCTTCTGCATGAGATTCTGCTTCCTTTCTCATAGTCTCAACATCAGTATCGTTGAGCTTATTTGGAGCAGTTATTGTCATCGCCTGCTGTTTTCCCGTACCTATGTCCTTAGCAGAGACATTCAGTATACCATTAGCGTCGATGTCAAAAGTTACCTCAATCTGAGGAACCCCTCTCGGTGCTGGAGGAATACCGACAAGATCGAAATTACCCAACACCTTGTTGTCAGCAGCCATCGCTCTCTCACCCTGATGGACCTTGATGGTCACAGCAGGCTGGTTATCTGCCGCAGTAGAGAATATCTGAGACTTCTTTGACGGAATAGTTGTGTTCCTATCAATTAACTTTGTGAACACACCACCCAAAGTCTCGATACCAAGACTCAATGGAGTGACATCCAACAGAAGCACATCCTTTACGTCTCCTGAAAGAACACCTGCCTGGATAGCAGCACCCATAGCAACACACTCCATAGGATCCACTCCGCGCTCAGCCTGCTTTCCGATGAAATCCTCGACAAATTTCCTGACAGCAGGCATCCTTGTAGGACCACCTACAAGAATTATCTTATCAATATCACTCGGCTTGATCTTCGCATCAGCAATAGCCTGCTCCATAGGATGCTTGCACTTCTCGATTGTAGATCCAATAAGCTGCTCAAGCTTTGCCCTTGTGAGCTTCATAACAAGATGTTTAGGACCCTTGTCAGTAGCGCTGATGAAAGGCAGATTAATGTCAGATTCAAGCGTGGTTGATAGCTCAATCTTGGATTTCTCTGCTGCTTCTCTCAGACGCTGCATAGCTGTAGAGTCATTACTCAGGTCAACACCCTCAGCATTCTTGAATTCTGTTATGATCCAGTTCATGATGAGCTGGTCCATATCAGTACCACCAAGATTAGTATCACCCGATGTTGACTTCACCTCAAACACACCTTCACCAAACTCCATAATGGTGACGTCTAAAGTTCCGCCACCGAAGTCGAACACAAGGATCTTATGCTCCTGATCACCCTTGTCAAGACCATATGCCAAGCTCGCTGCTGTCGGCTCGTTTATGATCCTGACAACTTCCAAACCAGCAATAGTTCCAGCGTCTTTAGTTGCCTGTCTCTGGTTATCGTCAAAATAAGCAGGAACAGTAATTACTGCCTTGTCAACCTTCTCACCAAGGAATTCTTCAGCATCATTCTTTATCTTCTGAAGGATAAATGCAGATATCTGCTGAGGAGTATAATCCTTGCCGTTGATGTGATACTTGAAATTAGTACCCATCTTCCTCTTCGCTGCGGTCAGAGTGTTATCCGGATTGGAAACAGCCTGACGCCGTGCAGGTTCACCGACGAGCATCTGGTGCTCTTTAGTGAAAGCAACCACACTAGGGAAAGCTTTACCATACTGGGAAGCGCCCTCTGCAGACGGGACAATCTTTGGCCTGCCAGCCTCTAAAAAAGCTGCAGCTGAATTTGAAGTCCCTAAATCAATTCCTATTATTTTTGACATTTTTCTCAACCTCCATGGTTTGTATTGTTATTTTTCAGCGCCTCATCGCGCAATCTTTCTACAACATCATCTGTGAGAAGCTGCTTTTTTGCCACAGTACGGACGGAAACAGTCTCGAAAAACTTTGACAGCTTCTTTAGATTGAAAGTATCATACTCTTTTATGGAACCTATCGCGTGATAGAGCTCCTGGTCTGTTGTTATTAATATCTGTCTTTTTGGATTGCAGATAATCAGAGTCTCAAGCTCATCATCATCGCCTATCAAGTAGCGCAGTATTGCACCTGCCTTGATCATCAATGTGCTGACCTGTTCTGGTCTTGACCTATCCTGATAATCTTCCATTTTAAATCAGTCTTTCATATTTTATCCGAAATAACTTGGAGCAGAGATAGTCTTCTTATCTTCAGTATCCTTTACCTTCATCTTCTTCTCTGCTTTCTCGATCGCTTTCGGCTTCTCTATCTTGCCGAACTCCTTCTCATAATCACCCATGACCTTAGTCAAAAGAGCGAGCATGTTCTTTGCATGATAAGGATCAACCATAACAACATTATGCTTTATGTTGATTATCGGCGCGTTCTTAGATCTCATATCAACCCTAGGAGTCACACTCTTGAAATCCAGTATGAACTGCACAGGATTGAAATTTACGCTGAGCTCATGACAGAAGAACGCATCTCCCTCATCAACTGAAATATTAACATTCTTTTCCATCTGTTTCACCTTTGTATGATTGTTAAATATCGATCCCCATGAGATCTTCCGCTTTGATGATATTACCGTCGAACTGTTCTGCTGCTTCGGCTGCCACATCTATGGTCAAAGCCTGAGGGTACATGTGTGTCAATACGAGTTTCTTGACTTTTGATTCTTTTGCCAGCTTACCGCATTGAGTGGTATTCATGTGCTTAGCGATTTCCTGATCTTTAGGGAAAGCACACTCGAGCAGGAGCAAGTCTGCGCCTTTGGCAAGTTTCTCAATACCTTCACAACGCTCCAAGTCTCCAGAGTAGACAAACGACTTGTCTTTGTGCTCGACACGAAAAGCTATTGCCGGCGACATGTGAACAACCGGTTCCGTCATTATTTTCATATTGTCAATGTTGAACGTGCCGGATTTCAACTCGATGACATCCTTTATGAACTCGCAAGGCTCTTCTCTTCCAAGCACTCTGTGCCATATTAAGTCAACATAATCCTTTAAGCCTTCAGGCCCATATAGTGTCAGACTAATTTCCTTGTTAGTCTGCTCATCAGGCCTCTGCTTCTGCGCAACA
This sequence comes from uncultured Methanosarcinales archaeon, assembly GCA_964643595.1. Classification (GTDB taxonomy): domain Archaea; phylum Nanobdellota; class Nanobdellia; order Woesearchaeales; family UBA11576; genus JABMQF01. The sequence goes on along the minus strand of CAZXTQ010000002.1, from coordinate 29,497 downwards.
AAAAAAAACCAAAGCAAAGGCGGAAGCTCACAGGTATGATCGTTATGTAAATGTGAATAAAATATGTGATGAACTTCCCTTACATCTGTGCCGCGCTTAGCTAGCTTGTGAAGAGTACCTAACCCTGTGTCAAAAAGCATCTTCTTGCCGTCGAGATCAAGCAGATAGCCTGCGCTGCCCGCATCAGTTCGCGGAAATGCAGTCCCTCTACCTAATATAGTCAGCTTCATCTAATCACCTCGTAGTTGAGTATGCGCTTGAGCTTTTCTTTGTTAGGGAATAGTATGTCCAGCTCTGCGCCGTCCAGTATCCGTCCACCAGTCTCGAGATAAGATGCATACTGGCGGATGGATTCCGGGTCATATATGTTTAGGCAATAATTAAGTATGAACCAAGTGTGTAAGTCATCTCCGTGCTCAGAGCAGATACCTATGCTGCAATGCAGCGGCTTAACCTTGTGTATCCTGCACTTGCGGTCTTGTAAGAGCAGGCAAGGACCATATGGATCGTCTGCTTTCTTGAACGGCTTTATCTTGAATATCCTTGTGTGGAAAATCTCAGTCTCCTCGAGGAATTCCTTGATGAACTTCTCTTTTGGTATCTTCAGGAAATTTGATATTCTTGGAATTTCAGATTCAAGCATGAAACCCGAACCGAAAGTGCAGCATTTACCGCAGGCTTCGCACTTTTCACCAAGCTTCCTGATTTCCGATTCCGGAGTGTCTTTTGTTATTTTCATCTTATTGACCTAAAATTGCGGCAATGCCGCGCTTCGTACACTTATGTTTCTACTTCTCTGATCATGCAATTGTGCGAATTTCTTCTTTTTCCAATAACTACGCTAGGCGGCAATGCTAATTGGTTTGTGGAAGGAGCATTCATTTCTTAGCCACCTTCACCTTGCTATGACGTATTACAAACTCCTTGAATTTGTATCCTTTCTGAAGCTCTTCAAGGATTGTGTTGTCTTCTTTTTCTGATTTTTCAGAGAGCATAACATCATGCATGTAAGGATCAAACTTCTTTCCCGCGGTATCAATATATTGCAGACCTTCATCCTTCATCAGAGTGTATAATTGAGAGTATATGAGCTCAACACCCTTGACAAATTCCTTATGGTCTTCGGTATTGTTGAGAGCCATCTCGAAACTGTCAAGCACAGTCAGGAGTTTCTTTATGATATCTGCCTTGTTATAATCACACAGCTTAACATTCTCCTTGTCAGTACGCTTCTTGTAATTCTCGAACTCAGCCTGGACACGCTTGAGATCGTTTGTTAGTTCGTCAATCTGAACTTGTTTTTTGTCAGGCAATGCAGAGTCTTTCTTATGCTTATGTTCTTCAGACTTTTCGCTAGATTTTTCTTTATTATGAGAATCATCTTTCTGATTATCCATAGCAGCTTTTACTTCATCCAGCACATCATTGTTTTTTTCTTTTTCAGGCATATCCACCCACCCCGTATAACATGAAAATTCAAAAAATAAAATCAAAAAATGAAAAATAAAATCAAAAATAAAATCATTTGATATCTATCTTCCTGCCAGACTTCATTGGCTTTGGTGACAACTTAGGCATTGTCACTTTCAACACACCATCATTGTATACTGCAAGGCTCTTATCAGGATCCACCTTGGCAGGAAGAGGCATACGCCTGTAGAACTGAGACGCCGAAGACATGTAAGAATAATATCCTTTATCCTTGTTCTTGGTCTCTTTATCAACCTTACGTTCAGCTTTAACCTCTATGCTGTCCTCAGTCACGTTAAGATCGATATCATCTTTACCTGCACCAGGGACCTCAAAAGTTGCAAGCACATTCTTTTCAGTCTCCTGAATGTTACAGACTGGAGCACGGAAAGGTTTTACTTTAGTAACCTCTTTGCCAGAACCCCTGTCTTTAGGCCCTGCAAGCAAAGGTCTCCTCACCTGGAAGAAATCACCGAACATACGGTCCATATCTTCCTGCATCCGCATCATTTCATCCCAAATGTCTCGCATAATCTCCACCTCCTAAGTGTTTTTCTGTTGACCTTAAATCAACGAATAAGGTATAAACTCTACTAATATATAAAGGTTTTGGATAAGATTTATATAATAGAAAAACAACTTATCAACAGAGCGAAAAAACATGACATTCGTGCAACAAAAAATAACTATCGTAAGGATTCGCAAACCTCGAGAGCATAATGTCAATGATGACCTCCAATTCTTAGGCAACTCACTTGGACTATTCAACATGAGAGACAAAGACAAAAGTTGCTTCCGCGTATTTATCGAATTATTGAAAGCGGCAAAACGCAAACACCCAATAAGTTCTGATGAACTTGCATTTAGACTAGGCCTGACTAGAGGGACTGTAGTGCACCACATCAATAAACTTAGGAATGCAGGCATCGTTGTACATGAGGGAAAAAGCTATTTCCTACGCGTTGACCGACTTGAAGCATTGATACAAGAGATACGCAAAGACCTGATGCGGACATGTGATGATCTTGAAGGTATAGCCAAAGAAATAGATAAGGAACTTCTACTTTAAGATTCAAATAACCACCTTGAATCCGTATGTGGAACTAATAAGTCAGTTAAACAGTAAGCCCATACCGCGCTCCGTTAGACCTGATAACTGCTGTTGAAACCGTGTGATTGTGAAATCTGAATAAAATATCCCATACCTGCGCTAGGCGGTATAGGCTCACCATATTCTGCGGACTTATTACCTGCCTGAATCCGTATGTAATAAGTCAGCTAAACGGTAAATATATGCCGCGCTCCGTCAGAATAATTCACTAATCTCCGAACTGTGCGATTGTGAAATCTGAATAAACTATCCGCTAACTGCGCTAGGCGGCATATATTCACTTTATGCGACAGACTTATTACATGCCTGAATCCATTAATTATATATAATAAAACAATTGCTTAAAGATTATGGCAAAGAAATGCGCTGCTGTGGGTGGACAAGCAGTAATCGAAGGAGTTCTTATGAAGAACGGACCTAAGATAGCCATTGCAGTACGCAGACCAGACAAAAAAATATCAGTCAAGAAAGAAAACACCCCTCCAATATCAGACAAGATCAAATTCTTAGGATGGCCATTCTTCAGAGGCACAGTCAACCTCATAGAGATGATGGTACTCGGCATCAAAGCACTGAATTATTCTGCAAACGAATCACTCGGAGAATCAGAAGAGAAAATCAAAACATGGGAGTTTGTCCTTACAACAATATTCGCAGTTGGTGTTGCTGTTGGATTGTTCATATTGTTGCCTTTGTATCTTACAAAAGTGACTCAAACACAAGGGATATTGTTCAATCTTATCGATGGAGTGATTAGAGTTGCCATATTTGTAGGTTATATAATGCTGATATCATTGATGAAAGACGTGCGCAGATTATTTGAGTATCACGGAGCAGAACACAAAACAGTTCACTGCTATGAACACGGGAAGAAACTCACACCTGCAAATGTCAAGAAATACAGCACAGCACATAGAAGATGTGGAACTACATTCTTACTCATAGTATTAATGATAAGCATAGCAATATTCTCATTGATTGTCACTGACAACTTCTGGATAAAGTTTGCTGGTCGTGTGGTTTTGATGCCCGTCATTGCAGGAATATCATATGAACTACTTAAATTAGGCGCGAAGTTCCCAAAGAACATCCTGATTAACATCATAGTATGGCCCGGAATGATGCTACAACGACTGACAACAAGAGAACCTGACAAAAAACAGATAGAAGTAGCCATTGCCGCATTCAAAGCAGTGGTGAAAGGCACATGAGACTAATTCTTGTAAGGCACGGAGAGACAAAGGAAAATCGAGAGCACATAATGCAGGGACAGACGCCCGGACACTTGACTAAGACAGGGATAAAACAAGCAAGTAAATTGGGTCTGCGTTTCAAAAAAGAACATTTTGACATAATATATTCCAGCGATCTTCTAAGATGTAAAGATACTCTAAAAGAAATAAAAAAATATCACCCAAAAACACCAATAAAATATGCAAAAGAACTCCGCGAACGCAAGTTCGGCGTGTGGGAAGGAAAACATCACGATGTAATAGATGCACACCTGAACAAGCGCAGAATAAAATGGAGTGACTGGAAACCATCTGGAGGAGAATCATCTGTTACGATGACAAACAGAGTGAAACGCTTCTTCAAAAAGATGATTCGCAATCACCCTGAACAGACAGTTCTATGGGTAACACACGGCGGAGTGATATACAAAGTGTTATACAGAATACTAAGAGAAAAACAGGATCCTGCAGAGAAACCGCAGACGATGAATACCGCAGTGAGCATTGTTGAACTGGATAATAAAGGAAACCATAAATTACATCTTGTAAATTGCGTGAAACATCTTTGATATATCAAATATCTGTACAACGTCATTCTATAAACATAAAATTAACGCACAAACACCTCAGCGCTCCGCCTGATTCTTTATGCATTAGCTACGCTAGGCGAAGTTGTTTGTGCTTGAAAAGAATGCAATAGTGCTACTATTCTTTATTCTTTTGTATATTTTATTATAGGGACCTGACTCGGCCAGAATGACTTTCCTTTTTTCAGATTGTCTGGAGCGAAGATATTGTTGTAGATAAAAAGAGGTCCATTCAGTTCTGATTCTAGTTTGGTGTTGAGAGGACCGAACTCGTGATCAGGATTCATGAATACAATATCATATTTTGTGATGTCATGCTCTAAGTAATCACCTGTGATGAACTCACAGTCCAGACTGAGCTGCTCACTGATCTCTCTTGCTACTGCTACCAGTTCTTCATCAAACTCTATGCCTGTTGATTTGGTGAAGAGTGATGCTACAAGTACAACTCTCCCGTCACCGCAGCCAAGATCAAGAAAATGAGTATAGTTCTGCAGACCAATCTCCTTGAAGAACTTAAAGATAGCATCGAGGTTGGTAGTTCCATAGATGCCTTTCTCTGTGCGGTAGACAAGGCCTTTGCCTGACTGTTTAAGAGATTCTTCTAACTGCTTAAATGACTGCTTGATATTCTGGAACTTCTGATTGATGTCAGGCATTAGAATTGTTATGCTGAGGAAGTATATATTCTATTCGGAAATATTTCGGTATCGTCGGAAGGACAACAAAAATTGTTGAGAAATCTTTATTAATCAGGAAAACATATTATTATACATGAATGCGTATTATAAATTTAAGGAGTTTATGACTGAACCTGAGATGATATCACTATCTCTGATATGTATCGTGACCATACTTATAGTCTTGCTCTTAATAAAGGTGTCAATATGAATAAAGATATCTTAGACTGGGTCATAATCACCAGCAAACTATTAATGTGGGGTATGTCTATTCTCGCAATATACTGGCTGATACTAAAACTTACAAATCACAGTCCGACAGTCGAAGAATTAATCCTGGTAATACTTGGAATCATAGGAGGATACCTTGCTACAATAACCGTGCTTGTTTTCAAAATATGGGGCGAACTTAAATCGATGAAATCAAATCTTTGCAACCATACCCGAGAATGCGACCGCCGATTCTACGCACTTGCAAAAGACTTCAAGAACACAGACAGTGAATTCAGAAAACATATGATGAAATATCACCAAGCTAAATATTCTTGACCATATAGGGACCTTCCCTCTCGTAGCCAAGCTTTTTGTAGTAGCCTCGCACACCTATGCCTGAAATAATTATGAGCTTATTGTAGCCGTGATTTTTTGCTATCTCTTCTGCTTTCTTGACAAGCTTAGTACCATAACCCTTATGTTGGGAGCGACGCTCTGTTTTCTCTCCTACTGCTGCAGTCATGCCATAAACATGAAGCTCTCTGAGCAAAGCTGATTTTTCTGTTATCTCTTTACGGAGTTGTTTTCCAGGGAATCTCAATCTTGTGAAACCGATGATGACATCATTTTTTCTGTCTTCTGCAGAGATGAAGAACTCTTTGCCACCACTAGCATCATATTCTTCAACAGTGATCTCTACGTCTCCAACTTTTTTTGCGCGTCCCACTTCCCTGCAACGTATGCAACGGCAACGGATTTTCTTTTTCTTGCATAGCTGATCGACAATCTGCCTCAAATTAGTACGGTCAACACCTGCCTCTGTCTGAAAAGTCGGAATGTCTCGCTGGATACGCATGATGCGAACGTATTTTGGAATAGTCTTCTTAAACTCGCAGATTATCTCAGCAGCTTTATCCGTCTTGAGCGGTGCGTAGTTCCCTTTCTTCCATTCATCGTATATCTTCGTCCCTTTGAGAACCATGCAAGGATATATCTTCAACATATCAGGACGAAAATCAGGGTCTTTGAAGAGAATCTTCAGCCCTTCGATGTCCCTTTGCGGATCAGATCCGGGCAGACCAAGCATGTAATGAAAGTTAAGCTTGAAACCGAGATCCTTAAGTTCACGAATGGCAGCTTTGGATTCTGCAACATTATGACCACGCTCGATTTTGGTAAGGACATCATCATATACCGACTCAATTCCCAGCTCTACACGTGTCGCCCCAAGTTCAAGAGCGAAATTGCCATGCTCTGATCTTCCGTAATCAGGTCTTGTCTCAACAGTCAAGCCGACACACTTTATCTTTGATGACTCGTTCTTCTTCTGCACCTGTGCAAGAGTCGTATCAGAAGTGTTTTGAATCTTCTTTAATTTTTTCTGGATAACACTTATTCTTACGTCATTACCCACAGGACCTGGAAGCTCAAAAAAATGCTTGAACTCCTTTATGTTAAGAATATTTTCTTTGAAAAACATTTTCGAGAAATCATTCATCGCCTTGAGTGCATACTTAACAAAATCTTTCTGATATGCCTTATCTGTACTGGGAAACGTACCACCCATTATTATCAGTTCCACCTTATCAGGTATGTGACCTGCAACCACATATTGTTCGAGACGATTAAATACCTGCAAGTAAGGATTGAAATTATGTCTCAGTGCGCGCATCGTTGCAGGCTCTTTTCCTGTATAAGACTGAGGAACATCACCGAAATGAGATGCAGGACCTCCAGGGCAGACAGTACACTTACCATGAGGACACTCATGCGGCGCACACATAATCGCAACAACTGCAACACCGCTTATGGATCTTGTAGGTTTTGTGAGAAGGAACTCTTTCAGGATAGTAAGGTCCTGATCCTCTGCATTCAGCATGATCTCAATATCAGTGGGAGGCTGCTTGAGCTTGTGCTCCTTGCAGAGCTTAAGCTTTAACTTAGATATATCTGTCTTGGATTGAGGCGAGGATTTTATCTGCTTGATAATATCCCTGAAAAAAGCAGCTTTTGCTGAAATCATATAATCTGTGGGCGGCGAGATGTATTTAAAAGTTTAGGAAGATTTAGAAAAGGCATAAAACAGCACCACGCACTAGACTGCACCAGGCATGCAATTGGAGTATTCAACTGACCGTGCTTGCGCAATAACTGATTATCAGATATTAAGTGCCGCCCATCCCAATTCCATTCACCGCAATACGTGAAATGCGGTGGTGCTGATAGAAATAAAAATGAAAAAGATTATGCCTTAAGCTTCATTGTCATAACTATGCCAATAAGTACAACAAGACCATAACTCAGAAATATGTATTCCAGCGGAAGAATCTTGTTCAGGAGGAGGACTATTCCAACTACCATCGCGGCAAGACCAGTCAATATGAAGAAAGACTCGACAATACTCCTTATGAACTGACGCTTGAGCGCGTACAACGTGTTGAGAGTGACCTTCTTTATATCTTCAACCTTATTCTTAATCTTATACTTCTGATTGACATACTCAACCATGATCTGAGAAAGAATATCAACATAATCAGATACTGTCTCTACAGTATTTCCCAAAGTGGTCTTGGAAAATTTTTCCATCTTCTTGCTTGCAGACATTTTACACCTCTAAATATATAATAAAATATATAAGAAAAAAATGAAAAAAGAAATTACTTCCTCTTTCTTCTTGTTACAGCAACAGCGACAGCTCCGAGAGCCGCACCAATACCTGCAGCAATAGCCATAGCTTTTTCAGGATTATTCTTAGCGTAAGCCTTGACCTTTTTTTCGTGGGCCACGAACTTAGCCTTTGCTTTCTTAAGCTCAGCATGAGCCATCTGCTCTGTAGCCTTAAGCTTAGCCTTAGCAACAGTCTTAACAGATCTCTTCTTAGAAGTCTTTTTTACAGCCTTTTTCTTGGCTGGAGCTTTTTTCTTAACAACTTTCTTTTTTGCAACCATTACATCTCACCTTTTTTTAATTTTTTAATTTATACAATATACAATATATAACACGGCTGTTTGAAAGTATATAAACATTTTGCATAAAAAATAATTACAAAAGATATTGATAGTCACCAAAAACGTTCCTGCGAAAACGACCCCTCCCTACGGTCGGGGTGTTTTCGCTTGGTTTCTGGCTTTTTCTTGATTTTCCTGATTTTTTGCCCATTTATAAATAAACAAAGAAAACCTTTATAAATACATGTAAATTACATGTTAAAAACTTGTAAATTACATGTAAGGATTGAACATCAATGGGACGCTCAAAAATAGAAGTCTACCTCAGTGACGAGCACAAAAAGCGTATATTAGCGAAAGCCAAAAAATTTGACCTGTCTGCTTCTGATTACATGAAACTCAAAGCACTAGATCTCCTGAAAGATGAAGACACGGAGGATACTGATGAGTAAACTGCAGTACAGCAAAAAACTTGCAGTGATCTCTATAGCGCTGTTAGCGATTGCACTCGTGATAAATCTCGATCCTGCAATAACTGGTTTCATGACAACCGAAGGATGGATGGAGTACGTGCAGAACATGGATGTCAAGGTTATCGTACCACAAATGGTAGATGTTGTTTTAGATCAACATTCTGAAACATTTGAATTGAAAACACTTAAGTTAAGCGGATACCTGAAAGGCAGCGGAGATGCTTCAGTATATCTTGTGGATAGATATTTGAACAGATATCTTGTGCTTGACAGTGAACTAGTTAACTTTGGTGCGGCATCTCTGCCAAATGCAACACCAGTAGATCCTGAAGAAATGGTTCATGCGACCGGAATAAATGACCGCAGAATAGTCTCTGTTGTTGATTATGATATCGGACTATTATGGGATGAAGATAATGACGGCATCGAGTTTGTATCTGATGGAGTAGTAGACCTAACAGTTGCAAGTACTGCATTCAACTGGAATGCTTCTTCTGAAAAGCTGTGCACCAAATGGACAATACACTCCCTTGATTCAGGTTCTGATACAATAGTATGTAATGGAGCGCTTGATTGCTGCAGCCTTCTTGTAGATGTAATACCTGAACAGACTTCATGGGACGAACCACTATACATATTCTATGGAAAATACGGTTCAACAAAGAATAATCTTGTGGAAGGCAGAGTGATATTCCTCAATCAGAGCACTGGAAATGAAACATACTTCGAAAGTGTCGTCGGAAGTGCTGCATCGATGCCTGTAATGTTTGTGACAAAAGATGCAGTTGATTTTGATTCTTTATGTATAGATACCTGTGTGCTTGATGCTGGACTGGTCGGCACAGAGTACCTCCTTGATTTCGATCTTGATCCAGGCGTCGAGATATTTATTGACAGTATGTATTATGCACTCGATGAAGGAGAAGCCATTGTGGAACCTGTTGTTGAAGAACCTTTTGAAGTAGTGGATAATATCAATGAAACCGAAGAAATAGTGCAGAATGCAACAACAAAATACCTATCTACAAACGAATATCTTATATCACAAGGAGTCAGATTAAGCGAGACAAATTTTGGTGGAAAAACAACCAACCTAAACGAAGAACCTAATCTCGGACGCGTCGATAATCTCACATTAGAAAAAACTGATAAAGGACGCATCGAATGGATCGAAGAAAATAGGAATGTCACAGGAACAGATTTTGATTCTAACATCAAATTCGGTGATGGTTGGATATATGTCCACTCTGAAAACATCAATCAAGATCTCAACTCATCTGCAAACATAAACCTGTATAACCTACTATTCGAAAATACCCCTGTAGTATTTGCTGATGGAGAATTATGTGAATATTGCACCATCACATCTTATGAAAATAATAAGTTAGTATTTGAAGTTCCACACTTTACAAATTATTCCGTTGGTTCCAACAGCAACCTAACAGTATGGGACCAGAACGATTCGGGAATGCCTCACAGTAATTTGGATGCTGCAGTCGGAGAAGATATATACTTCTACACCAACTACACAAACATAACCAGCCATACAACTATCATAGATGCTGACTGCAACATAACATTCAATGACTCTGTCTCGGGAAATATGTGGTACAACGATACCAAAGGAATCTATGAATATAATCGTACGTTCAACTCTGCAAAAATATATCTGTGGAATGTGACCTGTAACAGGACAGGATATGAGACAGTTAACACAAGCGATCAGGTCTCAGTAATTCTAATAGATACCAATTTATTACCTATCGTGCAAAACATAGAGCTCAACAGCATTGACGGGACGAATTACACGACAAAGAATCTTACATTGTTGTACGATTCATCCGATGATGATCTTGATCCTATCGCGAACATAACCTCCTGGTCAGTGAACGGGACATCAATAAGTGTACTGCACCTACCTTTCGAAGGAGGTAGTACATCAGGGACAAACTCTGCAAATGGCACCACCGTCGACTACTCAGGATACGGGAACGATGGCAATGTCGTTAACGCAGTATGGAACAGCACAGGAGGGTATAATGGTCTGGGCGCGTATGAGTTCAACGGTACGGACGGTTTCATAGATGCAGGAAATGATTCTAGCATGGGACTAACAGAAAATACTACACAAGCGATTACATTGATGGCCTGGGTGAAAACATACAATCAAGATGGATTAATCTCAAGAGGAAAATCCACAGACCCCATATTCTTCAATGATACCTTCACTGAAATATCCAATACTTATCTAAGCGACCATATACCTGACAAAGGCAGCGGATGGGAAGAAAACGCATCATACAATACAGGAAGAGGATACATATACGGCGCTAATGATGAACTTGACTTTGTATCCAGCGCGAGCAGCAGAGGATACATAGATGTCACCAATACATCTGTTCCTGTCGCAAACTATAATGTATCTATACGGATAAGCCTTCAGGACACATATGATGACACCATATCCCTTTTCGCAAGATACATAGATCAGGACAACTATTATGGCGTAAGACTATCAGGAAGTACAGGTTACTCAGCCCTATACAAGATGGTTGAAGGATCATTCACATCGCTAAACACAGAAAACGATTGGAAGGCAAACACAGGAGAGACTATAACTCTCCAGGTAAAGGACAATGTAATTAAAGTATACGAGAACGGAGTCGAGCGGATGAGCGCAACAGACTCAAGCCTTAAAGAGCCTGGAAAAGCCGGCATCGGAATGGGCGCTAATAAAGCATACACTACAGATGACCTATCATCACAGGAAGCAGATGATTTTATAGTGATTATGGATGTTGAAAATTCCGCAATATCATTAAGCACTGCAAACGGGGGAGAATTACAGATAATAAACAGCACAGGAACTTATGGAGTCTCAGGTGGAGGAAATATAAATGACGGGCAATGGCACCATCTTGCAGCGAGTTACGATGGAAGCACAACAAGAATATATATCGAAGGCCAGGTTCAGGGATCTGATACAGGATATTCAGGAAGCCTCCCTTCAACAGACAGTCATCTCATGATAGGAGGTAACTTCATAGATAACAACCCATCATATTTCAATGGAACAATTGATGAGGTCATGATATTCAACAGGAGCCTTAGCGCAGAACAGATAAATGCAATATACTCGAACAGGACAGATGTAATTGTCTGGCAGGAGACTGGGGTCGGAGACACATGGCAGGCATGTGTGACACCTAATGATGGAATCACAGATGGTCTGCAGAACTGCAGCAATACACTTACAGTGCTTGAGGATCCAAATCCTCGATACAATTCATTTGATGGCATAACAACTGATTTCACAAACGAAGGAGACCTTGAAAATATCGATGGACTGACGCTCGATAAGACAGCATACGGAAAGATAATATGGCTGAACAACGGACTGAATGTCACAAGCCAAGACTTCGATACCCACATCACGATGGGAGACACATGGATAAGTGTAGCATCTGAATATCTCAATCAAGACATAAACTCGCCTGCAAACCTTACAATATATACTCTACCGTTCACATACTCACCAGTCGTACTTGAGGATAATAACATATGCCCTGACTGTGACTTCATAGAATACACTGGTGAAGGCAACTTCACGTTCAACGTGACACATTTCACTAACTATTCTGCAAGTGCAAACGCAAACCTAACAATCTGGGACCAGGGAGACCTTGGCATGCCCTACGGAGATGACAATACAGAGCTTGAAGACGGACAGATGTACTTCTATGCAAATTACACCAATATGACCAGTGGTCTGACAATAACAAACGCAGACTGCAACATAACATTCAACGATTCTTCCAATGGAGACCTTTGGTATAACGCGACAAAAGGACTGTATGAATACAACCGAAGCTTCAGTACGCTCGGCACATACGGATTCAACATAACATGCAACAGTACAGGATACGAAACACTCAAAGCGACAGACTCTATCGACGTGCTCTCTGCCTGCGATGTTTTCCTGGATTCATGCAAGACATCAGGATGGGTTACAGGCACAAGATACTGCCTGAACAAAAGCATAAGCATAGCCGGAGGATGTATGGATAATTACTTAGGCCCTGATAATGTAACCTTAGACTGCAGAGGCCATTCAATCAACGGAACAGGAAGCGGTAATGGAATCCGCTTGTATGGCAGCTCATCAGACCACTTACTTAACACCAAGATAAAGGATTGTAATATCAATGATTTTCAGTATGGCATATACATGTATTACAGTGATTACAGTAACATAACAGGCAACAGAATAAATAGCTCGTCAGGTGCAGGAGTATATCTGTACTACTACAACGACTTCAACATCATAGAACATAACAACTTCATAGACAATCAATATGGAATAAACTTCTACTCCACAAGCAATGATGGAAACCGCTTCGAAAACAATGATTTCAATGACAGCAACATATATGACATAAACTGGTATGGAATCAACGAGGTGTTCAAGCAAAACCTCACTGGCAACAGGGCAGATGGCTACGAATTCTACCAGTGCAACCATAACAGCAGCTGGAGCCTGACCGATGTTGAGATAAACAATGATAAGATATCAAATTATGGAGTTATCTGGATTAATGACTGCGATAACGCATACCTCGAAAACGTGACTGTTGCAAACCACCCTACCTGTGATACTGGATTCGGAGGTTCGTGGATATACTACAGCGACAACGTGACTATTCTTGACAGCAACTTCACAAATATACCTACAGGCATCAGAATTGACTACTCAAACAATGTCAAAATAAACAACACATCATTCGATAGCAACACCAACACTGGAATCCTAGTATACAGCAACTCTGACTACGCTGTGTTCGAAAACAACACATTCACAGACAACTCTTATGGAACATATTACCAGTATTCAGGCAGCCAATACAACGAATACTATGACAACCAGTTTGATGGAAGCACAACAATGGATTTTAGGTTTTACAACGAGAATGACTTTTGGACATTCAACTTCACAGGGAACGAGATTGACGGTCAGCCTATGCAGTACTGCGCGTACAACAACAGTTTCAGGATCGAGAACTTCACTACAGACACTCCTGTAAGTAACCTTGGCGCAGTATTCCTAAGGTATTGCGACTATGCTGTGCTCGACAACGTGACCATAGCAAACAATCCAGACATAATTTCAGGATATAGCGCGCTTTTCTCTTCACACAGCAACCACGTCAATGTGATGAACAGCAACTTCACAGACAACGAGAACGGCATCATGCTCGATTATTCAGACAACTTCACATTATATAACTCTACAGTATACAGCAATGATAACGCAGGCATATACTTCGACCAGTACAGCGACAACGGAAATTTCACAGGGAACAAAATCAAACTCAACAACTATGGCATATACTTCAACAGCTACAATACCCTCAACGAGTTCCGCAACAACAGCATATCAGACGGAACATACGGAATATACATCGTAAGCTCAGGCAACAACAACAATGAGTTCTACAACAACACCCTGTACAGTCAAAGCAACCACGAGATATATTTCGCGTCCCAATCCTACCTGAACCAGTATTTCATAGGGAATATAGTGGAAGGGATAGAGTATTATCACTGCTACAACAACAACAGCTGGAGCCTACAGGATTACACATTCACTGAGAACTACATGACCAATTACGGAGCGGTTACTGTTTACCAGTGCCCTGGAGCTGTGCTCGACAACATAACAATATACAATCAACAAGGTTCGAATTCAGACTATGGAGGGCTTTTCATCTATTACTCTGATAATATAAAAGTCCTTAACAGCAATTTTACATCCACAATCGCAGGAGTCAGGATAGACAATTCCAACAGTGCGTTAGTGAACAACTCAGATTTCAAAAGCAACCTTGATGAAGGCATCTATGGGTATTCATCGAGCAATGTAAATGTGACCAACAACAGGTTCGAACATCATTCAGGAGGATCTGACGCGGCCATCGAGATAAGCTCAAACTGCGATAACTGGAACATATCAAATAACACACTAACAGACAACTACTACGGAATATATTACTCAAGTTATGGATCAGACAACCACAAGATATATGATAACCAGATAAACAACAACAGCAATACCGCAATGAGGTTCTACTCAGCAGCAACCATGCAGAGCTACAACTTCTCAGGCAATCTCATAGATGGGAAACCTTTCATGTACTGCTACAACAACGACAGCTGGAGCCTGACAGACACATCGCTTATCGGCGACATCACCAATTACGGAAACATAATCCTGATGAACTGCGACAATGCTTACGTCAAGAACGTGACAATATACTCTAATGATGCAGCAGATTCAAACTATGGAGGTATCTGGGTCTCATACAGCGACAATGTCAGTGTGTTAGACAGCAACTTCACATTAAATGATAATGGAATAAGGATTGAGTACTCAGACAACGGCACTATTGACAACTGCACATTCTATAATCACGACAATACAGGAATATACATGTATTATGATACCGATTATTGGAACGTAACTAACAATTATTTTGAATTAAACAATTACAACATGTACATGTATGGCAATACAGGAAGCAACAGAATCACCAACAACAACATAAAGAACAATAATTTCTTCATACCAAAAAACTATGCATATAATACCTACATACAATATGCTGAAAACAACACCTTCCTGAATAACATATATACCGGAAACCAGTATACTTACTACGGAGCATATATACAATACAGCATAGGAAACATATTCAACAACAACACATTCAGAAACTTCACATATGCATCCACAAGCTATTCTGCATTGCACTCATACGGTATCAGCAGCACCCCGACAAGAAACCAGATTACCAACAATAACTTCACGAACAACTACATTGCAATCAACCTCTACTACAACAACTACTACAACAATATCAGCAGGAACTTGTTCAAAGATGGCGCATATGGAATTTACATACGCCGGTATGCAGAATACAACAACATCACCGAGAACGAATTCATCGACAATTCCCAATATGCCTCCTACCATTACCCTAGCTACAATACATACAACAAATTCAACTTATACTATAGAAATAACTTCATCAACAATACACCACATACTAACAAGTTCATATATTCGACAGACACTGACAATTATTACAACACATCCCTGCCTGACGGAGGAAACTACTGGGGTAATTACGAGGCGGTTGTCGGTGAGGCGTGTGTCGACGTGTCGCCAGCAGACGGTTTCTGCGACAGTGCGTATCAGATTAACGGCGCAAGCGAACAGGATGAGCTGCCTTATTTCGTGCCCGTAGCCACTAACAACCCACCTCAGGTAACTGTGCCGGCATTCAATGTGACAGAACTTTTCGAGGATGAGGACGTGCAGGCCAATACAACATACACAGATTCAGAAAGCAACCCAGGCAATGTTACATTCTACTGGTATGTTGACAACGTGAATGTGCATAACGAGAGCTTCGCCAGCACATCTAATGGAGCTACCAGAATATCAGTGCTGAGAAACACCAACTACTCAAAAGGACAGCACGTAAATGTCTCTGTGGATGCAAACGATGCATATGGGACATCCACTCTTCGATGGTCGGCAATACTCCTCGCACTTGACAAAAACCTTCCCGACGCAGACACCTTTGACGGAAGGACAACAGACTTTAAGATCGAGGCAGACCTGGAGAACGTCGAAAACCTCATACTCGAGAACACATCATACGGCATAATCAACTGGTCATCAGGCAACAGGAATGTCTCAGGATCAGACTTAGATTCTCATGTCAAGTTCGGTAATGGTTGGGTATGGGTCGATTCTGCAAATCTAAATGATAATCTGAATTCGTCTGCGAACATCACGCTTTACTACAACTATTGGGAATATATGCCTGTGATTCTTGAAGATGGAACTGTGTGCCCTGACTGCACCTTGTTAAGCTATGACTCTGATAAAAACATCACATTCAATGTAAGCCATTTCACAAACTATTCGACAGGCCCTAATTCAAACCTGACATTATGGGACCAGAACGATTCTGGACTGCCGTATGGAGACCTGCCAGCAGACGTTGGTTCGCAGATATATTTCTACGCGAACTACACCAACATAACGAGCGCGCAGACAATAACGGATGGTTCATGCAACATAACATTCATAGACTCTGCAGCAGACATGTGGTACAACGCTACAAAAGGACTTTACGAGTACAACAGAACATTCTCAGGAGAGAATACATTTGTGTGGAATGTAACATGCAACAGGACAGGATACGAAAGATTGAATACAAGCGACTCTGTCGTGCCAGTCATAGCAGGCCAGCCTGTGTGTGGACAAACAATAGCAACTTCAAAGACACTTACAGGAGACCTGCAAAACAGCACAGGCGGAACAATATGCTCTGTTAATGGCCTCACCATAGCAGGAGATGATATTGTCCTTGACTGCGCAGGGTACAAAATAACAGGAAACCGGCAAGGAGAAGATGAAGGTATCAACTTCGACTACGGATTTGTAAATAACTTCACGATCAAGAACTGCAATGTATCAAAGTTCGAGCACGGCATATTCCTATTTTACACTACCAACGCAAACGTATCTAATAACTATGTGTATGACAATAACTACTCAGGCATATTCATACAGCATGGCAGAGATGCGACAGTATACAACAACACGGTCTTTTCAAATGATGATATGGGAATAGCCGCAGTCAAAACAAACAGATCACTCATAATAGACAATACCGTGTACAACAACACAAAAGAGGTATACATAGAAGGTCCAGACATAGGTGAAAAAAATCTTGAAGTCAACGTGACCAACGTGACAATACTCAACCCATCAGGAACACAAGTCAACAAGACAGTGCTGGACTTTGTCGATGTGCTAAGCATACAGGACAGCTATTTCATCAACTGGACAACAGTTCCTACTATCCTACCGCAGGGCATGATTACATTCGAGAACAAATCAGTCAACATCCTCAGATTTGCAGCATCAGACAATATAAGCTCATTGGTGTGGCATTGGACAGACACCGAAGCAGCAAAATATGATGAGAGTAGTATAAGCCTCTGGAACTACAACACCACGTGGAGACTCGTGAACAAAAGCCCAAACATAGCAAGTAATTCAATATCTGCACAGGAAGAGATGCCCAACCCCATACCATTCACAAGCAAATACGTCCTCATGCAAAACAAAACGAATACATCACTCAATGTATTCGACGACAACGATCCTCTCGGAGGGAGCCAGGGAAAGAGCTATGACCAGATGGTAGGCGTGTATGCTAACTATTCAAAATTATCTGACAGTCTGCCGATAACAGACGCTACATGCATAATCAATTTCAGCGATAATGCTGGAGAATACCATAACATGATATATAATGTTTCGACAAATCTATATCACTACAACAGGACATTCTACTATGCTGACAATATCACATACACAATAAACTGTACACATGCATCATTCACAAACCTTACAACTGATGATGCTATAAAGCCAGAATGCGCTCCAGGAACCAAAGAGATAAACAGCAATATAATATTCACGAGCGCAAACTCCAGCTCCACATTCAAATTCTGTAGGAAACAATACAGCATTGTCAACCCCGGCAGCAATCAGGGAGTCATAGAGTTCGATGGCGTAAGCAACTTCATACTCGACTGTGATGGAGCAGTCTTTGACGGAAGCGCGGATACAACAAATCAGAACAACTGGCATTATGACTCAGGATCAGGCAACAACAAGACCATAAAAGACTGCGTACTTGAAGACTACTATTATGGCATCAAGATAGATTACCCTACAACTGTCGGTTACTACATATACAATAACACCTTCAGGAACACAAGCATATATGAAGAGGCAAGCAGCTTCAGCAAACTCTACATGAGAAACAACTATTTCTACAAGACCCGATCACATATACTCATTAGGTCGACAGATGATTCAATAGTTGAAAATAACATATTCAACAACACGCAGAGGATACAGTTCTACGGACTCCGAAGCGATAATTTCACGTTCTACAACAACCTCATCGTCGACGGTGAAGAAGAGATTATGGTAGACATGACAAGCTGCAGATGCTATGATGTGACAATAGCAAACAACACCATAACCAACAACAGACCAAACTACACAAGCGATGACATTTTCGGCACGATGCAGATAGACACATGGCACCTGAACGGAAACATAACCCGAATGCGTATTGAGAATAACACCCTATCAGGCAACGCAGGAGGGCTTTTCATAGAGACAATCAGCCCTTACCCGTCAAGCATCACAGTCAAAGGAAATAACATCACCAACAACACAGGACTGGACTTCGTCACAAAGCCAGGACCCAACTGC
>CAZXTQ010000002.1:0-10404 GCA_964643595.1 uncultured Methanosarcinales archaeon | reverse complement strand
GTCTGGAAATAGACAATTCCAACTATGCTGGTAATGGCGGTCTGCTTAGGTATTACAATGACACAACCACAACCATATCAGATATCGATGATGCAGGAGAGCTTGCTCTGTGCAACATGGACGATACAGTAGTGGAAAATATCACGTTCAGCGGAGATGATGGCATATTCATAGCCAACAGCAGGGGAGTATCTATCCGGAATGTAATCGCCACTGAAGGTGACAGGGATATCACACTCTACAATGTAAACTATTCGTCCCTCGAAAACTTAAGCTCACAGCGCAACACCCAGATATCAATCTATCTTGACCAGTCAAACAACAACAACTTCACCAACTCCAAAATACTGGATGCTGCAGACAAAGCAGTCTACCTTGGAGGATCAGTGTATGAAACAGGATCTCACTCAAACAGAATATCAGACGTGCTCATCGACCCAACACCCTACGGCATATACATCTCTAACTCTGACTTCAATGAAATCATCGGAGTGAACATCACACAGACAAATATCTCAGGCATATACCTTGAAAACGCAGTCAACAACCTTATAGAAGACTGCAGGATATGGAACAGCACAGGCACAGGCATAACGATTCGTGAAGGATCTGACAACAATACATTAAATGCAATTAACATATGGAACATAACAGGAAACGGAGTGTACCAGACCGGCGATGCAGAATACAACCTGATAACCGGAGCGACAATATATTATACTACAACAGGAATATCATTCTACCAGACTCTGAACACAAATAATATCATACAAGACTGCGACATATATAACAACACGCACGGTGCAGTATTCAACATATCAGGATATAACACAATAAACAGGTCAATGATATACAACAACAAACAGACAGGAGTTTCAATAGTCCGTCCGGATGCAGTATGCAACACAACACCCATACCATTCCCCGGCTGCCAGTCAGACGCAGAGTGCGGGTGGCCTGCAGGGTACTGCTCAGGAGGAGAGCCTGCAAACTGTATGTGCTATTCGCATGAGAACAATACAATACTTGACAGCAACATAACCGATTCAGGAACAGGAACCGGAGTGTTATTGTATTGGGCAACCAACAATACCCTTTCGGGAAACAAGATAAACAGCTTCGCGATAGGTCTTAACATCACGAACAGCTCAGATGACAATCTTATGGATAATGAAATCTGCTACAGTACAACAGATGTTGGGCAATACCAGATTTATCTCGATAATGGTACGACAAACTTCTGCGACAGCACTGTAGACTATGAAGATACCGACGGGGTAGCAGGAAGCTGTAAGTATGTATGCGGACAGGACTTGCCACCAGAAGTTACCCTAATAAGTCCCGTAGATAGCCATACACATGATCCTGCTTTAAGCTCAAATATCACATTCAACTGCTCAGCGACTGATGGTCACAATCTCTCAAGCATAGACTTATGGATTACAGACTCAACCGGAAGCAACTGGGCACTGAATCAGACAAGCAGCTTGAGTGGAACATGGAATTATTCAGAATTCAACTTGAAAGTCGAAATAGGCAACTATGAGTGGAACTGCAACGCCACAGACAACTCAAGCCAGAGCGCATTTGCTATCTTGAACAGGACAGTCCAGGTAGTTAGCAATGCAGTCAACTGCGGAGACACAATAAGCGGCACTGAAATACTTACATCAGATGTCATGAACAGCACCGGTGGAACAATATGCCCAGGAACCGGACTCACGATGACAACAGGTGCAACACTTGATTGTGCAGGGCATTCCATAACAGGCATCAGAAACCAAAACAACACAGCAATCAATATTACCGCAGGAATCGACTCTGTGACAATAAAAAACTGCGTGATTAAGGAATTCGATTCAGGCATCAAAGGCCCAAGGAACAATGCACTGCACGACAGCATAACCATAAGCAACAATACACTCATCAATATCAGCGGAGAACACGCATACGAATATGGAATGGTTCTGTCAAACGTCAACAACCTGAACTTCACCAACAACACAGCAATCAACTCTAAAACATTCTATTTCGAGACCATATACCCCAACCACAATAACAACCACAACTGGATAGGAAATAACTTCACGAACAGCTCAATATCTATAAAACTTGGATCAAGCGTCCCCCTTAACCCCTCAACATTCGTCCAACTCACAGACGTGAACATCTCACACAACACCATAACAGACACACCTGACCAGGACTCAATTAGCTTCTACCAAGCACCAAGCAAGTACGCAGGCGTTGTAAACAACGCAGAGATCTCGTACAACAACATAACAAGACCAGGAGTCATGGGAATGCGGCTGTATGCAGAGTGGCAAAATACCGATGTCCACCACAATCACGTACAGGAACTAATCAACCCTGCCTTAAGCACATATGGAATAGTATGGACCAATTGGCTCAGTACAACTTCAAATACAAGATACAACCAGAAATGCACTTTCTACAATAACACTATAATGAACCTTGATGACTTTACAGCAATCATAAGGGCCAACAACACATTGATAGACAATAATATATTCGTCAATGCGACACATTTCAATATCCAGGAAGATAGAAACATAAACGTCACGAACAATTTCATGAACGACACCTGGTTCAACATAGGCGGAGATAATGCATGGTTCCTGATAGAAAATAACACCGTCGTCAACCATAATGCCCGTATCACCACGAACTTCAGCACCATACGAAACATAACAACCACAGACGGATATATATATATAGATGGCAAAGACATCAAGGCATACAAACTTTACGCAACCAGAGGAGAGATTACCGCTTCAGGCACAAACATAAATATCACCGACTGCGAATCATCAGACACATCTTCTGGAGATGGAATAGACCTGTCAGGACAGATAGTGCTCAATAACTGCAAATCACACGGGCATAGCACAGGTCTTTTCGTCGATAAGACCAACCTGAACCTATCAGGAGGACTGGAACTCTACAACAACACCAACGACATATATATTGACAACTACTATTCGATCGGCTCGCACTATAACAGGACAATCAATCTCACAAATATCACTATACTAAACCCAACAGGGACTTATGTTAACTATACACGAATCGATGTTGCTGGTTATTTCTTAGAACAAAACAGATACATATTCAGATGGGACCAGAACACCAACCCTCTGGAACCATACCTCACACTTTTTGAGAACAAAACACTAAACATAATCCACACCACCGGATCAGACCCTATAGGAAACGTCACTTTCTACTGGAATGATGAAGAAGCTTCCGGATACGAAGAGGCTGATCTAGAACTATGGGGTTACAACAGCGGATGGTCACGAGCAGAAAGCACTGTCGAACCTGGAGCGAACATCCTACGGGCAGAGAACTTCCGCCCTCAGGGTGTCTATGGAATATTCGAAAACAATGCATCACCAGACTGCAGGATGATAGACTCCCCTGGAACCCATAACATCTACATCGATGTGACTGGCGGGCCTAACATATCTGCAAGTGAAGTCGATGACATGGACTGGGCTTGCATCAAAATATCAACATCAGATGTTATTGTTGATTGTCACGGCTATGGCATCACCAATAACGGCACAGCAAATGCTGCAGGCATAATTGTTAACGGATCTGGCGGAGTAGACTATACCAACGTCACCATAGTCAACTGTGCTGACATAACAGGATTTAAAGACGGACTATACATCCATAACACAAGCAATGTCACAGTAGTAAATACTGTTACAGGCAACAACTCAAGATACGGACTCAACATATACAACTCCAACTTCACCAATTTCACAAAAGTAAAATCGTATAACAGTTCTGGATCAGATTTGAATGTAGAAGCCGCGTCATTATCACAAATCTATCTTGATAACGTAGACATAGATGGTCCGGAAGGGAATGTCCAGAACCACACAAACCTGACAATAATCGATAATGTAAACCCCGGAGAACAGTACCTGATAAACTGGACCTCTGCTCCTGCAGCACTTCCTGCAAGCAAGATACCCTTCAAGAACAAATTCATCGAAATCACCGGAAATACAAATATCGACCAGATACAATGGAAGTGGACAGATACAGAAGCATCAGGATATTCGGAACAATACTTCGAACTCTGGGAATACAACAGCTCAGGCTGGACAATGATCAACAACACCCCCGACACATTCACGAATACTCTCAGCATCACAGGACTTGAACCGCACAGCACATACGCGATATTGCAACTAGATGTTTCAACATGCGGAATCATAGATACCCCTGGAACTCATACACTCTCAAACTCAGTCACAGGCGCGCCGATATCTGCCACTGACCTCTACACAAGCATAGACAAGACGTGCATCAAGATATCATCCGACGACATCATATTCGACTGCCAAGGATACAACATCACAAACGACGGATCACTCAATGCTGCAGGCATAGCAATAAACGGCACGACATCAGACCCTTACCTCAACATAACAGTACAAAACTGCATGATCAAAGACTATGAAGAAGGCATCCAGCTCGACCAAACAAACCATAACAAGCTCACCAACATAACCATAGAAAACACCACAAGCTACGGAGTATTTCTAAACAATGCAGATTATAATATAATGACAAACATCACGGCAAGAAACCTTGGAGGCAGAGGAATCTTTGTTGCGTTCACATCAGCACACAACCACATCTATGACTCCCACATATACAATGCCAGTGATGGAATCTACGTGTATTACTTTAGCAGCAGCACCCAGAACAACAGCGTGTATCGAACAAAAGTAGAAAACTGCAACTCAAGAGGATTCTACTGGTACCAAAGCAATGGAATCGAAGCCATAGATCTCCAATCAATCAACAACGGGGGTAACGGCATAGACCTATGGGAAGTAGACGGAATAACCATCAGAAATTACACAGCCCACGGAAACAACCACGGCATGTACGGCAGACGCACAGGAAACTGGCAGTTCCATGATGCACACCTATACAACCACACCACCTCCGACATGTTCATAAGTCACATATCAGGAACACCTGTTACAGATATCAACTTCACCAACATAATAATAGACAACCCAAAAGGAGACTACACAAACTACACCAACCTCTCCGGAAAAGACTACCACGAGATGGGATACTCAAATGAATACAAATGGGCAATCCCCTCTGTTGAACTACCCTCTATGAAAACCCAATTCGCAGGCAAATACATCGAAATATACACATCAAGCTCAGGCACCTGGAACATAAGCAATATAACATGGCACTGGAACGACGCAGAGCTCCAAGGGTGGTATGATGAGAACGAACTTGAACTCTGGGAACATAACGGAACCGCCTGGACTCTGCTTAACGGAACACCAGATACGACAAACAATGAAATTTCATTAAGCGAATTCCAACCCAGAAGCGAATACGGACTATTTGAGGATTATTTCCTTGGAGTTGACGAAATACACTGCGAACTATCCGGAAGCGGCTGGGTCAACTGCACAGACACAATTGCAGGAGACAACATCACAAGAGTCAGAGTAGAATGCAGCAACACGACAAAAGTAGGTAACGCGACATTCTCTATGAAAAACAACAGGACAGGACAGCTTTTCTTCCAGGACGCTCTGACCACTACGATAAGTTCGAATTATTTCATATACGACAATACTGATGTCAAGCTAAACGTATCAGGTACGCACCATATCAATGCAACCTGCTTCGATGACAAACCCAACAACTCCACAAAGAGCGACAGCTGGCCAGTTGCAGGGATTTTAGCAGGATACCTTCTCCCAGAATACAACGAGACAACAGAAGCATACAACGTAACCAACGGCACAGCATTCATATTCAACTCCAGCGTGACCTGCCTTTTCGCTGACTGCGGAAACGTGACTGCCGCCCTCGACCCGATAGACTACACACCCAAGACCTGCTCAGACACATGGAGCTTTAGCTGTGCTGGAAACTCTGACGATACCTTCGACACATGCTCTGAAAACGGCAACTCTATGTGGGATGAACAAGTAGCCGAAGTCTACATAAACGCAACCACAGTCAACCCAGGAGATACCTTGAACGTAAGCTGTGAATTTGCCTGCACATACTCAGGAGACTATGGATACGCATGGTATTACAATGGAACAGGATGGAAAAAGATAGGTGGAGAATGGACATTTACAGGCGGCTGCAACCCAAACCTAAATAGGAGCACAACATTCATAGTGGATGACTACCAAGGCACACACTGGGTTCGGTGCGGTATAACTTACTCATCACCCGACTCTGACGAATGCATAAACACACACCCAGACTACCACGACAACGACGATGCAAACTTCACAGTAGAAGAATCTGCAGGATCAAAAGGCATAATCCCTATTGACAGCGGGAGCCCATTCTATACTACAGACAACAATCCCCGTAACGCATCACATCTGAGCTGCCTTTCAAATATGGGAATAAATGATTCATGCGAAGTTTCATGGTCTGTCAATCCTAACGCGACAAATGAGACGATAAACACATCCTACGAGTTCTTCGTAATATTCGAGTCTTCGCAAGGCGCACAGAACATAACACCAAGTACTAACATAACGATACAAAATCAGACAATACAAAATCAGCCAATTCCAAGCTCCTGCACACTTACACTCAATCCCGGAAACCCGATAACCTATCCACAACAGATTAATGCAACATGCGCATGTTCTAACCCTGAATCTTCCCCTCAACTATACAGAAACCTCACGGTTGTTACGGCAGAAAACAACACATTTGTAGAGCTGGCAGCAGGTGAATACAATTACACCTGCAACACATCTGCAACGCAAAACTACACAAGCGCAAGCGACACTGTCTTGCTGACAGTGAACAAAGCAGCAGATAACGTACAATTATACCTGAACAGCACACAAGCAGACGTGACGGTGACTTACGGAGTCAACACAAACGCAACGGCATCAGCCACATCCGGAACTGAACAGCTCTGGAGAAACGGAAGCAGTATATCGAACCCGGAAATAACCTCACTAGCTGCCAACCTCTACGAATACAAAGCAAATAGTACAGGCAATGAAAACTACACTGCAGACGAGACAGGGGCAACATATAGACTGAACGTCACAAAAGCGTCCAGCTCTGTAGAGGTTAGGCTGAACGGAACCAACGACAACCTAACTGTAGAGTACGGTCTCGACGTAAACATGACCACAGACATGCTTGTCGGTGATTCCCTGCTTGAGATGTATCTTGATGGAGTCTTGATAGAAAGTGGAACAGCACCTCTTGAGAACGTCAGCGCATTTGATTTTGTTGGCACGTATAATGTCACCGCACTCTATCCAGAAAGCGAAAACTATACCTCATCTCAGGCTACTTGGTTTGTGCACGTGCAGGATACACAGGACCCTTCAGTTACACTTGTCAGCCCTGCAGATGATTTCACGACAGGAGACAACAACCTTACGTTCGTGTGCAACGCAACAGACTACAACCTTACCAACCTGACACTTTGGCATAATATTACAGGAACATGGCAAGCAAACGAGACCAGATTAATTACAGGCAAGACAGCAGAAGAATCATTCATGTTCACAGGACTAGACATAGGAAATTACACCTGGAACTGTCAGGCGTATGATGCCACAGGCAAAAATGCTTTTGCAGCTGCCAACAGAAGCGCAGCAGTATTGTTCGTCAACTCTGCACCTAACATAACATCATCATGGAATTCACCTGCAATGCCAGATTCGGGCGATAGTGTAACTATCTATGTCAACGTCTCGGACCTTGACAGTTTCCAGACGATAAACTGTGAACTTGGAGGCAACCTATCAGGAAACGGAACTGCAACAACAAACGGAGGAGGTAATGTTACTGTATCGATCAACATAGGCACACTCGCGGCAGGAAACTATACATACAATGCCACCTGCAACGACACATTCGACACTGATAGCGACGGGGATTGGATATTCAATGTAACACAGGTAGTAACTCCACCACCTGGCGGAGGCGGCGGAGGTGGAGCAGAACCACCAGGACCACCACCCGAAATCCCGCCGGTAGTGCCGCCAGTAATACCACCAGGACCTCCAGTAGTGCTGCCTCCAGTAGTACCACCATTCAGACCTGCAGAACCCGCACCGGCACCAGCACTACCATCAGTTCACAGGTCACCATCAAGACCTAGAGAAATACCTATAGAACTTTTATTGCAGACAGAACCAATAGTAAGCTGCGAAAAAGATGTGACTTTCAGTACTAAAGAACTGAGCGAAGCATCAATACTTGACCTCGCAGGAATGCCTGAAAACTACGAACTAATAGGAAAACCATTCTACGCAAACTGTTATGTTGGACAGACATTCAAGACAACAATAACCACACCTGATGTATATGATGATGTACAAATCCTCAAATGCATAGGTAACAACTGCATTGCACGACCATACAAGAAGACAATAAACGTTTGTGATACTATCGAAAAAACAGATCGCGAAGATGACACTTACAGGATAGAAGAATCTGTCAAGATTGAGAATGTAAGCTCAGATATAACCAGCGACAAGAAACGGATAGACAGCGGAGGCTACAGCGCAGAATTCCAGGAAGATGCTATCGTAACCATGTCAATGCCAACAGAAAACGTCCAACAGCCAGCAAACAAGAACGTAAGGATAGTAGGAACTCCCCTGGTTTTGGAATTCAAAAATAGCACATCCCAGAATGCAGACATAACATTACCTTATCAGATAAGCTTCGATGACAAAGAACACGGAGTTGCCATATACGCACAAGTATCTGTTGATGACGAGAAGAGATGGACTTACATCGGAGGTGTTGTTGATAGTGAAGCAGATAAAGTAAGTGCGACCATCAATCTTGCAGATTACGCTTCAGAGGGAAAAGTAGTCCTCGCACCAATAACAATATACTGCCCAGACTGTGGTGCAGGCGAATTGAAGAATGATTTCACACCAGAACCAGACACCAAGAACGCGATAATACTCGTGCACGGACTGTGGAGCGAACAAAATGTCTGGGAGAAGATGATAAACGACTTCAGGCTCACCAACCAACCATTCCAGATATGGACATACAACTACGATGAAGCAAAGACTGTCGATGAATCTGCACAAGACCTTGCAAGATACCTTGAAGCAAACAAACACAGATACGATAAACTGTATTTTGTCGGCTATTCACTCGGCGGATTCATAACACAGAAAGCATTGACATATGCATACGAAGAGAACCAAAAAGATACTGAAGCACATACTTTCGTGACGGATGTCAAGAAAGCAATCATAATGGGAACACCCAACCTCGGCACACCAGTCGTGCAGAAACTAGGCACATTCCTATCAGAACTTATCAACTCAGAGATTGGAGCCTACATACCGATGAGTCCTCTTGTCAAGGACCTCTTAGGCAAAGGAATCAACCTAGAACCAGTACCCGGAATTGAGTATTACTCCATAGCAGGAACCAAATCATACCCATTCATGGAGAGACTCGGACTTTCAGACTCATTGTTCAATGGAGAACCCAACGACGGACTTGTCAGTGTAAGCTCTGCACAGCATTTCGGAAGCCAGACATTGGATAAAAGGTGCATCAACTTCTGGTCAAGCCCTGTAGAACACACCGAATTAAATGATGATCCATACATATACTCACTGATGGGGCAGATAATCAGCAGCGACATATCACAAACACTCATGCAGAGCGGAAAAGCAAGCACTCTCTTCGGCTACACAGACCACATAGAAATTGAGATAGAAAGCTGCAGCCCTGATGATGTATATATTGTCGTCGGAAAAAGATTCAGCGAGGTTGAAAGAGAAGCTTACTGCGCATGCGGAAACGGTATCTGCGACGGACTGGAAGATCAATCCACATGTCCTGAAGACTGTGCAGTATTACGCAGGCCATTCAACATCTGGTGGATAATCGCATTCATGACACTCCTGGGCGTACTCGGCTTCGTAAGCATGCTCGCACTGGAAAAAGCCCGTGAGACTGAGACGCTCGCTTCAATAAGTGCAAAGCTCGACAAGAGATGGGGAACACGCCTCAGTGCATTCATGATAAAGAGAATATCAGAAGATAAACCGTCAGGCAAAGTAGAAGACGTAGAGAAAGAAATTTCTTTAGCCAAGAAAGAAGTGAAACAGAAACCGATGGTTAAAAAAGCAAAGGTTGAGAAGTTCGAGAGACCTCACGCTCCTGAAAAGCACAGACCAGAACATAAAAATATAGAAAGCGTCGACGAAGAAATAGACAAACTGTTCGAAGGAATGGGAAAGAACAGATAATACCAATAACAACAAATAATGTATTTGTTTAGCTCAATAATGGCAGTACTGCCACGCGGCTACATCGCACTTGGTTGCTATTCTATGAATATGTGTT
>CAZXTQ010000001.1:0-36367 GCA_964643595.1 uncultured Methanosarcinales archaeon | reverse complement strand
CATCAGCTTGCCGCGATACTGCACCATCATCTGGCCGTTCGAGATCTCGATGCTCCAATCATTTTTGTTGTGTTCTTACTGTTCGTAGTGATGAGCTACATCAAGAGCGTATTCACATTTATGTTCATAGAATGCATAGATACCAAAAAGACAGAGATAAAGAATTACTGGCACAGTAACCAGAGCGTCGGAATGTCATTATTCCTGTTCAAGATATTGATTACAGTATCTGTTCTTTTAGTAATAGGATTGTTCTCTTTGCCATTCGTTATACCATTAGCATCAATGGGTGCTGATGCTTATTTTGACAGCCTAAGCTGGGCAATGCTATTGTGGGTGCTACCCTTATTCTTCCTGCTGATAATATTCTTCATAATATTTGGAGTGTTCATGTCATTAGTGTTCAACTTTGCAATACCACACATGTATTTTCACAGAGCACCTATCAAACCAAGCATCAAGAAAGTTTTTGGGAAGATTTGGCAAAAAAAAGTTGAGACGTTAGTGTATATCCTATCTAAAATGGTATTGGCAATAGTCATAGGTATAGCCACAGTATTGATAGCTGTTGTGCTGTTGATTCCCTTCTTGATAATTGCAGTACCTTTTGCTTTGATATTCTGGGGACTTTTTGTTGTATATGGTTTGGCCTGGTTCGTGATTGCAAGCCTGGTCGTTGTAGGATTGACCTATTTAGTTTTCTTTGTCTATGTATTCTCAGTGATATTCCTTCCGTTCAGCACATTCTCATGGTACTTTACGATAAGGAATTATAAGCTGCTGATGAAGTGATCAAGGCTCGTATTCTATAAACATACGAACAGAATCTGGACCTGCACGTTTCGATATGATATGATCAAGAAGAACTATCTTAGAATTCACTCTTATGTTCTCCTTCATCAATCCTTTAACCCAATCATTAAAATCAGGCATCCGGAATATATCACCATCAAGATAACCATGCATGACAACATCAACACCCTCAAAAAAAATATCATAAGGGACAACAACACCTTCATCCCTCATCCGTTTAGCAGTCAAACTAAGATTAGAAGAACTCAAGCAGCTAAAAGCTCCGGTCAAACTTTGAGTGAAATGCATACCCAACGCCTCAGCACCAAGAAAAGCAGTCCTTTCAAGACCTTTAAGCCCAAGGTCATCCATCTTACACTCAACAGAACCAACATAAGCAGCAGCAATCATATTCACAGCAGGAATGCCAGAATCAGGTATCTTAAAAACATCGGATACCTCTGCAGGCTCTGCCTCTCGTAAAACAAGCCTATACTGTGTTGCTTTCTTAGCTATGTAAAACCTATTCAGATTAGCAACACTCTCAATTACATATGACATGCAGATTTTTGAGGGAGAAAAAGTAATAAACCTTGCGCTCTTTAAAAATATTTGAAAAGATTTAATAATCAAGCACTATTAGGTACTTGATATGATAATAGGGGGACTTCAGAAGACCAGCCTCATAGACTGGCCAGAAAATATCTGTTCAGTAGTGTTCATAGCAGGGTGTAATCTAAGATGTCCTTTCTGCCACAATCCAGAACTGGTACTGCCAGAAGAGATAGAGAAGATAGATGCGATTTCTGAGAATGAGCTTTTGACTGCTTTAGTTGAACGCAAGAGATTCATAGATGGAGTCTGCGTGACTGGAGGCGAACCATTGATGTCACCAGACATAGTTAAACTGCTGCACAAGATCAAAGACAAAGGTTTTGTAATAAAACTCGATACAAACGGAACAGTACCTTCATTATTGAAAAAAATAATCGATGATGGATTAGTCGATTATATCGCGATGGACATCAAAGGACCTAAAGAAAAATATCATATGATCACAGGCACCAAAGTCAATGTCAAACTGATTGAGGAGAGTGTGAAGATAATACAAGAATCTGGAGTCCCTTATGAGTTCCGCACCACTGTAGTCAAAGGAATGATAGAACCTTCAGATATAGTCGCGATCGGTGACTGGCTTTCAGGTTCATCTGCATATTACCTACAGCACTTCATATCAAGCTTAGAGATGCTTGATGAAAAATACAAAGGACTTAAGACATACACACCAGATGAGATGCACGCGATGATAAAATCAGTCGAGAATAAGTTCAAAAAAAGCGGGGTGAGAGGCGTATGAGATATGCACCAAGTCAAGACACAATATTTGTTGTACTTACACTTATAGCAGCACTCGCATTGCTGGCAGAACACCCTCTAGTCTCTATATTATTCTTTGCAGGCTCACTGCTGTTCGTGTATTACGAGCATGACATATACAATTACGTAAGAAGTGCTTAAGATGACAACCAAGACAAAAATAAGCTTTGCAGATCTTGTTGTAGAACATTATACAGAGATACTCATAGCAGGAGTCATCATGATAGCACTTACTGTCTGGTTATACGAATACAATTATGCAGTCACTAGCGACGATCTAGTCGGAATAGTCGCAGCATGCACAATGTTCTTCGGAACAATGCTTCTCGGAGCAGGCATAAGAGGCTGGCGAGACGGTGAAGATTACAGGAACCGGTACACCAAGATCAGGACGCGCGGTGGAGCAGAATTGACAATAAAGAAGAGGAACAAGAGAAAATGGTAGAGTTGAGATTCCACAGGACAGACAAAGAAGTAGAGTTACCACGTTATATAAGAGAGAATGATGCAGCTTTTGATCTAAGAAGCGCAGAAGATGTAGTCCTGAAGCCAGGAGAGAAAAAAATAATCAAAACAGGTCTGCGCATGGCAATCCCTTCAGAACATGTAGGACTGATATGGGACAGAAGCGGGCTTGCAGCAAAACATTCACTGCACTGCCTTGCAGGCGTGATAGACTGCACTTACCGAGGCGAAGTCGGTGTTGTTATGAAGAACCTTGGAAGCGAGGCTTTTTCTGTCGAGAAAAACATGCGGATAGCACAGATGCTCATACAACCAGTTATTACACCTAAAATAACAGAAGTTGATGATCTGGATGAAGATACAGTAAGAGGAGCTAACGGATTCGGAAGCTCCGGACTTAAGTGAGGTGTAAAGATGAAATATAATCTATTGATAATGATAACAATACTTCTTCTTGCAGTCGCGATAACCGGCTGTTACAAAGAAGCAGAAATATATGACCCTGCAGGCATGGGCCAAGAATTTCACAGAGGTGCAAAAATGGAACAGAACGTAAGCGAAGGCAACACAATCAACGTCGTGATTGAGACAAATAAAGGCAATATATTCCTTGAATTAGATAAGGATAACGCCCCAGTCACAGTCGAGAATTTCTTATCATATGTTGAAGAAGGACATTACTCAGGAACAGTATTCCACCGAGTGATAGATGGATTCATGATACAGGGCGGCGGATTCACAGCAGACGCAAGACAGAAGAAAACACACAATCCGATCGCATTAGAGTCAAACAACGGCCTGAAAAACAAGAAAGGGACAATCGCAATGGCAAGGACAATGGTGCCAGACTCCGCAACATCACAGTTCTTCATCAACGTAGCGGATAATGGAATGCTTGACTATACACAAGCCAACCCAGGCTACGCAGTATTCGGTAAAGTCGTGTCGGGCATGGATGTTGTTAATGCCATCAAAGTAGTCGAGACAGGAGTCAGGAAAGGAATGGGTGACTGGCCTGTAGAAGATGTGGTTATTGAGAAGGTTTATGTGAAGGAATAAAAGAAAAGAAAAAAATTATTTTAATTTTTTATTAGATACTCACTTCTCAAGCATATCAGCTGCTTTGTACAGGAAATCCCTGGCGCACCCATCTTCCAGCCTGCTCTGGGCGTATCGCTTCCGCTTTTCTGCACGTTGAGCATCATCTTTGCAATCTTCGAGGTTAGGTTCGTATCTTCCTTCATCCTCTTCTTGTGCTATAATCTCATCCACAACAAGGTTGCAGCAGAATCCTACGACAGCTTCTGGAGAGTATTATGGGAGAGCACTGATTGAATATTTCGGAAATATTCCGGTTTTCTCGTCGACAAACTTAAATATCGGTTTCACTTTTTTACCTATATGAAATTTTATCTTGATACTTCAATCTGGCTTGATGTGTATGAGGATCGCGTCGACCGAAACGGAAAACCGCTTGGAGAGTATGGATCAAGAATTCTCTATAAAATACTCCAAAATGAAGACGAAATATACATTTCAGACCTTCTTATTATCGAACTGAAAACACAACTCTCCGATGAACAGATAAATAGTATGTTCGCCATGTTCAAGAAAATAATCCATCATGCGCCTGCAACAGCTCAACAAGATGCCGAGGCAGTACGAATAGGAAAAGAAAGACATCTGCCAAAGGGTGACGTACTACACGCAATATTGGCACGAGATCATAAATTAGAGCTGATTACACGAGACAAACATTTTTTGGATTTGATAGATGTATCCCCTCACCACAAACCCGAAGACCTCATTTAAATCTCTTGGAATATTCTTCCCACGCCTTTTCACGTATCTTGTCAAGCTCTTCCTGAGTCGTGTTGATCTTCAGACTCCCACGGATCTTTGCTATCTGCTCTATCGCTTTCTGCTGTCTTTTCTCATCAATATTTTTCCGGAGAGACTCGCGGATAAATTCCGTACGGGATTGGTAGTTGCCTTCTTTAACAGCTTTGTC
Organism: uncultured Methanosarcinales archaeon; assembly: GCA_964643595.1. Taxonomy (GTDB): domain Archaea; phylum Nanobdellota; class Nanobdellia; order Woesearchaeales; family UBA11576; genus JABMQF01. The sequence goes on along the minus strand of CAZXTQ010000001.1, from coordinate 31,722 downwards.
TATCTCGTCCACAAACTTCTTTTCAGCCTTGAATAATATCTGAGTAGCCATATATCTATAGTATATCCTTTGGATATATAAGTTTTTTGGTGGTATGAACAGCAAAGAATAAAAAGAGGGTAGTGAGAATTACAGATATGGCAGACAAGATAGCACAAGGAGCAGAAGCAATCATCTATGCAGAAGATGATGCTGTTGTCAAGGATAGGTTTGCCAAGTTGTATAGACATCCTGACTTGGATAATAAACTCCGTAAAGCACGAACTCGCAGAGAAGCAAAAATATTGACAAAGCTTTCTGAAGCACAGATACCAGCACCGCAGCTTTTGAGTGTTGATGATAAGTCAATGCAAGTAAGGATGGAACGCGTACCTGGTGAGATGATAAAAACAGTCATCGATCATCTTGAGGAAAAAGCTGATGCAATGAGGTATCTTGAAGTGTGCCATGAAGTCGGTTCACGAGTAGGTGCGCTGCATAATCAAGGAATAGTACATCAGGATCTTACCACATCCAACATGATATTACACTCTGAGAAAAATGAAGTCTTTCTGATTGACTTCGGACTATCGTTCTTTTCTAACAAAACAGAAGATTATGCAGTAGACCTTCACCTGTTACGTCATGCACTTGAGTCAAGGCATCACAGGATATGGTCAAAATGTTTTGACTCTGTGTTAGAAGGGTATAAATCTGTCAACATGAATGCCGAAGCAACAATCTCTCGGCTTGAAAAAGTTGAGCAGAGAGGAAGGAATAAAGGAAAATTATTTGTTTAGCTCAATTCTAGCAGCATTGGCACTCACTGTATAAACCCTGAGATGCAAAAATTTTGAAAAAACGCTTCTCTGAAGAAAACACGGTTTTGAGCAGGTCTAGAAGTGGTTTTTATTTACTATTTATAAGTGGTAAATAAGCGAAAGATTTATAAACTAAAACTTAATACCATAAGGTACTCAAAAGCTTTTTGGGTAGCACGGATTGAAAACATTCTGAAAAGAAAATCAGACAACAGTCCAGCACCTCAAAATAGAATTCTGAGCAAAAAGACAGGTTGAAACAAAGATAATAATCAATACATGAGGAATGATACATAATGAAAGCACTATACACACTGGCACTCGCAGTAGCAGCATTAGCTTCTGAAGGATGTGCGACCAGCAGAGTGAATATAACACCCGCGATGACCGCACCCACAAAACAAGAAGCATCAGAAATCCTCAGGACACACAGCTCCCGCGTAGGATACCTCCGCAACAGAGCGCTCAGGCAAACAGACACCCAGAGATTAAGACCGCTTGCCGCAGTCTACGCAGGAATCGGCGAAGTAGAAAAATTGAACGATGGGTTCAGGGTTAACATACCTGAAGGCACATCCATGGCAACAGACGATTATGAAGCAGCACTTGAAAGAGTCCTGAACGACGCTGACCAGAACCGCGACAACATAATCACGTTTCCTGAAATAGTCTGGCTTACAAAGAACATCTATCATAACATCAAAGAAGGAAGATCAGCAGATTACATACCTCCACGAGAAGAAATGCCTGCTGTGGCTAAAGCTCATCCAAAGGCATCTTCAAAAAGCTCAGGATTCAAACACGACAAGCGAATGGCAGCAAAACCTACCGTCGCTGCAGACGCGACTGAACAATACAAGAAGCAGGCAGCATTCGTGCAGAAATCTCATTTGAAGACGTACCAAGACGGATACCTGATTCTTGAAAACAACAAGAATACACTAATGACAATAGCAGGCATATACGCAGGCACAGTTAAAATAGAAAACCGAGACGGAAAGTTCTACGCACAGAAGAGAGCTAACGCGAGAATACCTGAAAGTTTCAGACTCAAAGCACTCCAGGATGCAGACAGCATCAGAGACAGGATAATCACGCCCATGGAATTAAGAAAACTTGTCCTCGACGTGTATAACCAAAGTGCGAAAGGCCTTGTTGTCAGAGGCCCGACAGAAACACAGAACATCGGAAGAGACCTTGTCGCAAGAGTACAGAAAGAAGAAAGATCAGAACAAAGACCGCCTGCACCCGCCGTCAAGAGAACTGCAACAAAACAAAAAGCACTGATTTCAAAAGAAGAGAAAGAAAGACGCGAAAAGCGGAAACTGAAACGCGGATGGCGAAACTTCTACTTCAGCAAAAACAGGAAGAGATAATCCTAAATCCTTTTATTAATCAAAAACCCCGCAGCAAGCTACGGGGTATGTTGCTATAAGCAACATGACCCGTATTTTTGCACGTGGTTTTTGGTGTTGACCTCATCTCCGCAGCAAGCTGCGGAGTATGCGCTCAACAATCATTTTTTATTTGTTCAGCTCGATAATAGCAGCACCGCAACCATAGATGTTCTAAACCAAATCTTTACGTCGAGCTAACTTCTGAAACCCGATTTATTATGATAATAAAGTCGCCAGGGGCAGCATTCATCTTTTCAATACGCTGAGGATTTCATAATAGCCATAAATCGAAAACATTTATAAAGACCCCATACTAGTGCTTTTTATCATGAAACTAATGAATGCACGAGGAACAAGGGATTTTGGTCCTGAAGAGAAGATTATCCGTCAGGAAGTCATTGACCTGCTTCGCAGAACTTTTGAACAGTACGGATTCTCACCGATAGAAACACCTATAATCGAACGGTTTGAAGTGCTTAGTGCCAAGTATGCTGGCGGCTCCGAAATTATGAAAGAGACATTCCAGTTCAAGGATCAGGGAGACAGAAATCTTGGCCTTCGTTACGATCTAACAGTCCCATTAGCACGCTTCGTAGGCATGAACCCCACACTGAAGATGCCATTCAAAAGATATGCAATCGGAAGAGTTTTTCGAGACGGACCTATCAAGACAGGCAGATACCGCGAGTTCTGGCAGTGTGATGTTGATATAATTGGCTCCAAGAAAATGCTCGCTGACGCGCAATGCATCCAAATAGCACAAAGATTCTTTGCAGAATTAGGACTTGATGTCGTGATTGAAGTCTCGAACAGGAAACTGCTTGACGGAATAATGGAATCCTGCGAAATCGAGCCAGATAAAAGGATGGCAACCGTGCTCGAAGTGGATAAATTGAAGAAAGTAGGACTCAAAGAAGTCCAAAAACAGATAAGCTTGCTGGGAGTCAACAACGCAGCTGTTGAACAATTAATGGAAATACTCGCTCTTGAGGGTAGTAATTTTGAAAAGCTCGAGAAACTTAAGACCTTGGTAAATAATAAACAGGCAGACGAAGGACTCCAAGAGATAGAAAAATTGCTGTCTTATGTCGACGAAAAAAATGTCATATTCAACCTTTCGCTTGCTCGCGGACTATCATATTACACAGGCACAGTGTACGAAGCTTTCTACTCTGATCCAAAAGTATTCAGTTCATCATTGTCTGGCGGAGGACGCTGGGACAAAATGATAGGAGACTTCTTGGGTTCTAACAAGGAATTCCCTGCTGTCGGTATCAGTTTCGGCATCGAGCCTATAACCGCAGTGCTGAGCGACGTGAAAAAAAGTGCTGTGTGCAAACAGACAGTCACTCAGTTATATGTCATACCTATCGGAACCGTGAATGAATGTGTCGCACTTTGTGAGGAATTACGTTCATCTGAAGTGAAAGTCGACATGGACATCATGGGACGCGGAGCATCAAAGAACCTAGATTACGCAAACAAAAAAGGAATTCCATTTGTATTATTTGTCGGCGACGACGAGTTGAAGTCTGGAAAGTACAAGCTCAAAGACATGAAAGAAGGGAAAGAAGAATTTCTTAGTATTGCAGGGATTGTTAAGAAGTTGAAGTGAATAAAGGTCTTTTTTCTTGAATAAATTTGCGTTTTTCTAGATTTAACACCAAAACATTTAAATATCTTTAGATATCTATAGATATCTGTGATAATATGCAACAAATCAATCTGAAACTACCTGACAACCTTTTGGATGCTGCAAACAGCTATGTAGACCATTATGGATTTCGGAACATACAAGAATTAGCTACTGTGGCGATCAGAGAGAAAGTGTTTGATAAGAACGAATATGATGAAACTTTCAGTAAAGAAGAGATAGAGCTAATTGATGAGTTGATTGCATCATCAATAAAGAAAGGTGAAGTTGTATCTGAAAAAGAGATCAACAAGATTCTGCTAGAATGAGCTACACTGTCAAGGCTTTGATTAAGTTCAGAGAACAGATCAAGAAACTAGATTCTAAATCCAAGAGAATCGTATATAATAAGATACAACTCATAAAAGCGAACCCATTCCGATACAAAAAGATAAATTCAGAGAATTTCTCAAGAGTGTTCAGAGTAAGGTTAGATATAAAATCAAACGAGATGAGATTGATATATGCAGTAATTGAACCTAACATAATATTAGTGTGTCTCCTAGACAGAAAAAATGATTATAAGGATCTTGAAAAATATCTGAGGAAGTTGAATAAGAAACCCTGAAAAATACCTAACTCTTGTTTATCCTGTCTTTGTCAGCGTGATTACCTTATCACCAATATAGAAAGAGTTCTCTGCCTGAGAGTTAGTAATCAGTTCTTCAATAGCCCAATCTTCCGCAAGTATTCCCTAGCACCCGTCTTGAAATCAGCACCTTTGAACATGTTCCTGAATATGGCTGAACTGCTCTGCATCTGGGAATCTATCAATCTGCCTTGTTGCACAAAGAGACGATTATCATGCTTCATTTTTGAAGCATATAACTCTACATAATCCAAATCAGTCAATTTTTTCATCATAACTCCTGTTTTATAACAAGTTCATACTCTTTGAACTTACCCTTGTTAATCAATTCTGAAAACATCACTCTCAAATGACGTGCATCTTCAATATCTTTCTTACCTTTCAATACCATTTCCTTATACATTATCTCAAATTCTATTGGAGGAATATTAAACTCAAAATCCTGTACTCGCATCTTCTGCGGATGATTAAATTCAAAAAATTTAGCTTTTCTTGTCTCATCTATAGGAATGACTTCCATATTAGGAAATAATTCATCAGTCCTTGCAAACCTTATGCTTGACAACTCTTTGAAATAATCATACACTTCTTCTGCAGTCTCCCCCTGGTAGCACCAAAAACCTGATTCTTGCAGATTCTTGAACAATTCAATAAATTTTGATTTTCCCATGACAGGTACCAAGACATCAACATCTTCTGTTCCTCGAGTCCTTCCTGAAGAAATGCTGACAAAACCGCTAACAATCAAATGACACGAATGATTCTGCAATACTTCAAGGAAATCCTTGACAAACCTGTCTAAATCAGTCAGTTCCCGTTTCATAACAATAGCGCCATTTTCAATATGATATGCATTCTGCATCTTAATACAATATTTATTTACATACTATTTAAAATTATTGCAGATGACAAAGAACCACTCATTTAAAAAGAACAATTCTGAGTCATTTTCATAATGCAACTAAATAGGTTATTGATAGAGTCGCATAACCGTGGTGGTACAGATGCAGTCAGTTCTTATCATATCTTTGTCAGCGTGATTACCTTATCTCCAATATAGAAAGAGTTCTCTGCCTGAGAAATAATGCCGCCAGACTTCTCGACAAGAGGTGCATAGGATTTCAGTATGTCGAGTTGATTCAGTTCTTTAAGTGCAAAGTTGACCTTGAACAAAGGAAGATCTTTCGCCAGCCACCTCGTCGCGAAAGGAAGAGAACCGTACTGGTCAATCTTCTTCATCACCTGCCTTGTCACTTGGTTTCTTACTGGTTTGCGGTTGGTAAGTGAGTGGATATAAGGATTGCCTCTGTCCTGGATAAGACCTACACCCGTTGATGCGAACGGCTCGACAGCAATAGTCATACCATCTTCCAACTCAGTAGGGTCTTCAGTATCAAAGTTAGGTATTGTTATACCCGTATGCACAGTCCACTCTCCAAGACCATGACCTGAAAGGTTACGCACTGGCTTGAGTCCATGAGACTCAATAGCCTGCTCAATCTCCTTACCTATAGAACCAAGAGTTGCTCCAACCTGCAAAACTTTTGTCGCAGCAGCGAGTGCGTCCTGAGAAGCTTTGACAAGCTCAGAATATTTTCCGCTCAAGTCAATAGTAGCCGCAGTATCACCACCAACACAACCATCAACATGTGCACCAACATCAAGCTTCACAACCTGCTTGTCAAACAGAGTATCATCTCCAGGAGTAGGAGTGTAATGCGCAGCAGTATCATCAAAAGAAATATTCACAGGAAAAGCAGGCATGGCTCCGAGGTCAACTATCTTCGCCTCGATCTTTTCTGCAATGTCAAGAATCTTTGTCCCAGGCTTAACAAGTCCTCGGCCAAACTCCAAAGCTTGCGCTGCAATATTGCCTGCCTTGATATAATTGTTCAGAGTTTCCTCTTCCATACATCAGAAGGAAGCCACTTAGTATAAAAAAGTTTCCTTGAATCTTCCTCACTCTTACGCACCTTGGAACGAACCCTATCATAGAATACCTTGCCAAGCACAAGAACAGGTATTATCTCAAGCCTGCCGAACAACATAGCAATTATAAGAACAACCTTTGCTGAATAAGCCATCATCGCAGGACTTGTTGTGCTCAGACCAACACCACCAAGAGCGCTCACAGTCTGAAAAGAAGAATCAAGAAAAGACTCTCCAGTCAACATTATAATCCCCGTGCCTATTATGAGAATAAGAACATAACACGCTATGAACGCCTGTGTTATCATCACATTATTCTCACTCACAGAAACTTTGTTATCTTTCAGAGGAATAATAGCGCCAGAAGGACTTGAAGCCTTACGCACCATCCAAGGAATTGACTTTAACATAAGCTTTATTCGGTTAGTTTTGATACCGCCACAAGTAGAACCAATCATACCGCCAGTTATCATCCCTATAAATATGATAAGTATTACAATTTGAGGAAGAAAGTTGATATCAGCAATACTATAACCAGTAGTAGTAAACGCAGAAAGGATCTCAAAAAAAGCAACCTTGAAATCACCAATCAGGACAAAAGACCCTGCTATCGCCAACACAATACTCAAAATGTAAAATTTAAGATTGCTGTCGTGCCACATGTCACGCAAAAAACCCCTGAAAAAACGATTATGCACGACAAAAGATATTCCACCTGCAAGCATCAATAGCGAGACAACCGCAAGAGTCGGCCAGTAAGTATAGAACTGATTTGTCACAGAGAAACCAGCAGTAGATATCGCTGTGAACGCGATCGCAACAGACTCAAAAACCGTAAGGCCTGTTATGTACAGAAGGAATATCCCGAACACGGTGTAGAACAGATAAATATAGAAAATTCTCCTCATAGACTTACGCATGTTCGCCTCTATCTTCTCGGAAGCACCCTGAGCCTGATAAAGAATAGCTATTGTCCTTGCTTTTGTAGTCGTCTCTTTCAAAGAATCCTGGCTACGCATCGCAGATATGATAACCAAAAACAAAAGGACAATGCTCAGTCCACCGATCCACTGAGTCTCAGCACGCCAGATAAGAAGTGATCTTGAAACTGATTCCACATCCATAAGAATGGTAAGACCTGTCGTGGTGAAACCAGAAACAGACTCGAAAACAGAATCAACTATTGAAGTCTTTTGGATGATAAGATAAGGCAACGATCCTATTATCGAAATAGTTATGAAAGAAAGCGCGCTCAAAGAAATGCTGCGTGGAAGATCAAAATCCGTAACACGCAAACTCTTATTGTAGTTCTTCGAACGAAACAGCAAGAAAAGACCGAGCAGAACCGATACCAACACTGGCGCAAAAAACGCAAGGAAAGGTTCACCATAGTATATTGCAACCACTATCGGCAAGAAAGGGAATACAGAGAATATCAATAAAAGATATCCCATATACTTCAGCACTATTTCCATTTGCCTTTTCCATAAATCTGATTCCTGATACTCTTGATATTCTTAGTCTTTGCAGTTAGGATCAGGACATCCTCTTCTTTGAACTTAGTACCCTCTCGGGGAAGCAGGATTTCACCATCACGATAAATCGCTCCGATGACCGCATTCTTAATATCAGATGCCTTGCCGACAAGCTTCGACTCTTTCGGAAGAGTTATCGCAATAACCTGGAAAGTTCCTTTACCAATCTCGTAGATGACACGCTCAGAACCACCCTCAGAAAGAAGATTCTTAATCTTAGTAACTGCAAGGCCAACAGTAGGAACTACACCTGTAATACCTAACTTAGTGAACAGCTCCTGATTCTCAGACTTGTTCACCCTTGAGATAATCTTCTTGATATCAAGACTCTTCGCGATCTCACACACCATAAGATTAGTCTTATCATCATCAGTTACAGCAACAATCGCATCAGCATCAGAAGCACCAGCATCTTTCAAGATTGAGAGATCAGTACCATCACCATGGATAACTAAAGCATCTATGCTGTTGGCTACCTGTTTAGCCCTGGCTTCATCACCTTCAATAAGAATAAGATCGTGCTCTTTTGTAGAAAGAACATTAGCAGTAGTAAGTCCTACTTCGCCGCCACCGACTATTATTATCTTCACTTGATACACCCCTTTTATGCTGTTGAATTAGGGAATAGGGTTTATAAATGTTTTGTAAGATAAGGCTATTATGAAATCCTATTCAGCGCGATAAAGATGGATACTGCACCGCGACTATAGATATTCTAAAACGAATCTTTACGTCGAGCTAACTTCTGAAACCGATTTATTCTGGTTCTGGAGTCGCCAGGGGCAGTATCCATCTTTTTAACATACCGAGGATTTCATAATAGCCGTAAGGTAAGCTTTATTAATCACTCTCAAGTCTACCTTCTTATGAAATCAACAATCTCAATACTGACAATCGCAATGATACTGATACTTTCTTTTGGTTGCTCGCAGCAGTACGTGGAACCAGCTGAAAAAGAATTGGCTGATGAACCTGTTCAAGAAGTTCCGATGGAACCAGAAGTCCCTGTACAAACAGAAGAAACTCCCTTAGATTCTGCTCCTGAAGAAGAAAACGTTGCAGAGCTGGAACTCGAAGTCACAGAAAAGGAAGTTGAAGAAGTGACAGTCACACCAGTAAAGCCACCTGTAAAATATGTACCGCCAGCAGACGAACCATCATCTGTAGAAAAAGATTCCTGCAGGTGTTCGTTCACATGGGATCCTATATGTTCTCGTGACGGAAAGACCTACATCAACAGATGCCTGTACCAATGCTTTGGCGGAGATCTTGAAGATGTTGCACATTCATCACAGTGTCCAAAGAAAAAAGGACCTATTAACATCTATACAGATGATGTAGAATTCAAATATGAATCAGACAAGTGGAACGGTGGATTCTGCTGGAGAGAGATGTGGGGCGAAACAGGAATTAGGTATTGCAAAAACCTCATAGTAAACGGCAGAGTGAATGAAGACCCTGCGCCTGCCAGCGGAAACTGGCTCGATGAAGATTTGTTAGTCCATGACTGGAAAAGCAGGTCTGATTCTTCCACAATAAAGTTGTTTACTGGTGACCAGATAAGAAATGAAGAATATAATCTATCATTTCAACCATTGTTTGAAGAAGGTAAATACAGACTATCATTCTGGGCAAGACAGGACGTTGCAGCAAACAATGACTGGCAAGTCAAGCTTACATTGAAGGATTGGTGGGAAAAGAAACCAATGCCAATAGGTGTTTTTGGATGCTACGAAGTATCAACTGAAATAAATGGCGACGAGGTATACTTCGAAGAACTGCCAAACAGATTTAGACATTATCATTACGAATTCGACGTGCCATTAGTCATGGAACAATGGGACAGCTTCAAACGAGAAAGTTCTGAATGTGAATATAATTGGGATATGATACCACACGGATACGGACTGCTATTGACAGCACCGACCATAGGATACGCAATGTTTGATGATTTCGTACTGGAGAAGATAGAATAGGCGACTACAAAACATAAAATGTAGACACCTAAGAGAGGTTTGTGCTGGTGGAGCTGACGCTGTAACTTGAATAGGTGCTGATTCTTAGAATTACTTACTCGTCCTCTACCTTGATTGCGCCTTCAGGACACTGGACTTCGCAGGCACGGCAGCCGATGCACTCATTTGCCTTAGGCGCTTCTGCTTTCTTCTTGTCTTTGTTTAAGACAAAGCACTGCATAGGACAGATATCAACACAAGTATTGCAACCAGTACATTTTTTTTCATCTATGATAGGCGTAGGCATTTTTACCTCATAAAAATATGAAAGAAATCAGGCTTCGACAGGAGCTTTTGTTTTTGGTGCTGGCTCTGCGACAACCTTTTTCTCCTCTTCTTTTTTAGGTGCTTCTGTAACAGGTTCTGTAGCAGACTTCTGCTCACCAAGATACTGAAGCACACGGATATTGACAAACCTTATAGGAACAATCTTGCTCAGTTTATGAGACATCTCTTTCTGCAACCGGTCATTAATTATGTCCATGACAAGAGCATCATACTCATAATTTCTGATAGAATTTATCATATGCTGAAGCATAGCTTTCCTGAAAGCAGTCTTCACAGACTTAGATGTCTTAACCCTAGTAAGTATAAGTGGTTTGATCCTAATAATCTTGTTGTCTTTGGTAACGCACTGGAAAGAATCATCCAGCCTGTCCCTCTGTCTCCTAACTCTTCTTTTCAGAGCAGCAGGGCTGATCTCGTACTTGTCAAGCCTTGTGAAAGCCGTATCACCCTGGACCTTTACGACCCTGAAAGTGACATTTATATCCTGCTTCTTGATATTACCAGTAAGAACCATAAGATTAGTATTAAGACGCCTGTCCTGCAATAAAGACGGCTCATAAGCCATTGCCTGACCTAACTCCCTCTCCTGAAACATCTTCGGAGCTAAGACTGAGAAAAACTTCTTCTTACGCCATTTATCAACTGTTTTGCCTTTTTTAGACTTAACTGCCATATTAAAACCCTTCAATAACGATTTATGGTATTTTTGGATAGAGAAAGAGGGTGTTTATAAAGCTATTGGTGAGATATTTAAAGCGGAGAGGAAGGATGTTAGAAAGGCTGAAGCAAAATAAATTCCAGAGCAAAGCAATACTGCCGCAGCGAACGTGTAGACCATTATGAAATCCTATTGAGTGTAATAAAGATGATACTGTATCCGACCACAGATATTCTAAACCGAATCTTTACGTCGAGCTAACTTCTGAAATCGCGTTATTAGATAGAAGAATCTCCTGGGGCAGATTTATTTTTTCAATATGCAGAGGATTTCATATTAGTATCTGTTTTGGTAATATTTATATACCACATTTACCATATATATTATCTACATCTTTGGGGCGCGTTTTCACCGTAGGCATTGGCCCTCACTACACTATACTTCGTGAGGGATTAGGCGATAAGTGATAGTAAACCATCAATCACATAATTAACCACACATAAGATATTCTAGAAAGTCGCCGAGTAGCCTAGTAGCCTTGAATACAATGGAGGTATGCCTTATGCAACACATACACAAAGGATCATTCAGGCCAAGTATAGAATGGGAAAGATACAGGTACACATTGCCTAAATCAAAAGCAAAAGTCGAGATAATCAGAGAGATAGTCATGAACGACGACGATCTTGACAGCATGGACCTAACAAGACCCAACTAAAAACTGGATAGAACACCAAAATATGGTAAAGTCTGATTAGAAAGTAGTATGAAGCGAACACACAATATCAATTCTTCTCAAGATAAAATATAGCGAACAGCAAAGACCCTACGAATAGAAGTATAGGTGCGTAAGAGATAGGGGACATGCCTGACTGACCTGAACCGATTAATGCTGCAGTCATGCTGTCAAAGCCTCCAGACTGCATGCTGGCCAACAGACCGACTAGCAGCAACAAGAATATTAGAGTAAGGCATACAACCAGTTTAGGACGGTGCTTATTCATAACATTTTAAATCACTATTATCCGTATTATAAATTTCCTTTAAATTCATTTATATTTTTTTTCTTTTTGCGAACTTTTATAAACTCATTTATATTTTATATCTGTGTAGGTAAAAAAGAAACAACAAAACAAAAACGGGTGGCAGATCATGAGAAGAAAAGTAGTCCAGATAGCAGGATTCACAAAAGTAGTCTCATTACCTTCTGAGTGGGTAAAGAAAAACAAGATTGAAAAAGGTGACGAACTGGATGTCAGCGAAAGAGGCACATTCCTTCTTGTAACCACAATAAACAATCAAGAACAGGTCAAAAGAGCACACATAGACGCATCAAAGATTGACACCCGCACAATATGGCCATTGATATCCCTGATACACAAAACAGGATACCACGAGATAAAATTAGTAGGCATATCTAAAAAAGTCATGCAGACCATACACGAAAAAGTATCATCCTCACTTCTCGGCTTTGAAGTGATCGAACAGACAAACGATTACTGCCTGATAAAGAACATAGCAGAAGGCATGCCCACGAACTTCAATAGCATACTGCGCAAAATATTTCTGGTCACCACGTCACAGGCAAGGCAATGCCTTGAATTCATCAGCAAGAATGACAATTACGCAATGAATGAAGTGATAAAACTTGAACAGACAAACGACAAGCTGACCAATTTCTCTGAAAGACTTCTCAATGATGAAGCAATAACTCTGGAAAACAGATACGAATACTTCATAGTATGGCTTCTCGAAAATATAGGTGATGGATACAAACTGATATGCAAAGACCTCTCAGAAGTGAAAACACTCAAAATAGATAAAGAAGTCCTGGAGGCATTCAACCAGGTCAACAACTCACTTGAAGAATTCTACAAACTTTTCTACAAATTTAACCTACAAGATTTCTCATCATTCTCAGAGAAACTAGACAAGACAACTGAAGAGCTCAAAAGACTCCTGCTGCTAAAGAAAGGAAATAATTCAGTCATATTAAGCCATCTATCATACATAACAAGGACACTGCATGATTCAGTGGGCGCACTGGTATTCCTAAAAGCAGATTTTGAAGGGAAGCTAAGCTGAAGGAAGAAAAACACCATAATAGAGATGAAGTAGTTGTTTAGATCAATCATGGCAGCACAGCCACGCAGCTACACCCTAGTCGGTTGCTATCCGAAGAAATAGTGTTTGGTCGGTGCACGAACATTGATTAATATGCTAAAGTGCAATCCTTTTGGAATTTCTTGTTGGAAAACGCGCACGTCGCTGTGGCAGCACTGCCAATAACCGCTAAACAAATACAAGAGAAATAGTGCTGAAAACAATCATCTCCCAAGCAGTCTGTAAATTCCAGCCACCACATTCTTCTCGTCGATATGTGGAGCAATCTCAGGCTGCCATGCAAGGAAACCGAGACTGTCAGACTCCCACATGTGATTATCAGAACCGACAGTAAGCAGGAAAGAATGCCTTGCAGAGTACTCTGCCAGCGTCAGATTGTATTCAAAAGGATTCTTCGGAGAGAGCTCAAAACCATCAACACCTTTCGCAAGCTTCAACAGAATCTCGCTCTCAGTTATTAGCGCTGGATGCGCTTGCACAAGAACCGAACCGAATCTTTTCTTGTAATCAAGAAGCTCGTCCAATGAGAACGCTGCAGTACAATAACAATCATCAGAACAGTAACACTCGCGCTTCAAGAGACCCCCCAGAAGATCGTAAGCAGAACGGCCAGACACTATGCCCCCAACCCTCTTCGATAGAAGCTGGGCAAGATGGCCACTCAAGATCCTATCTCCTGACGCTATCCTGTCGAGATCATCCTCGGTGAACGAGAACTCCACCTTTCCGAAACCTTCAAGATAAAAAACATACGGATTGCGCAGGGTGTCATCAGCAAGTTTCTGCAGACGGGATCTTCGCGCATCATAAATAAACTGGAGCCGCCTCACAAAATCAGAATCATCCATAGCAGACAGGTCAGGAAAAAACATAAGATAATGACCATCATGTGCAGTGAGTTCAGTCACAGGAAGCGATTTTAGACCATTACGCACACCTAATCCTACACAACGCGCCATATGACCTACATAATCATGCACCACCATAGCAATATCAGTGATGCCCTGCAGGACAGCATGCTCAACTACAACCTCAGGAGGATTCTTGGCATCATCCTCATTGATGTGGACGTGAAGATCAATCAAGATTGCCCCCCCCCATCATCAATAATGCCATTCAGGTAATGTTTCAAGTAACTTAAAGCTCCAATGATGCCCCTATCAGAAACATCCTGCCAAGCAGAATCCAAAGATATCACCCTATCCTGCATTCTGCCGATGCTGTTCTCTCTTAGATATACCCCTATGTCCTCAAGTATAATATTTAAATGATACTCACGAGTCTGCTTTTTAGAATGCAGATCATCAAACTTATCAGCATCCAAGTCTGAATAGAACCGCACCCAACGCAGATTCCTGTATATAGATACAAGTGCGCGCTCAGACTCAATACTAGAATAATCTATGACCGAGCGCATGAGTTCAACAGCATCATCAGTCCGACCTTCATGAATCAGCCCCAGAATATGCTGTCCGCAAGGCTCGTCTTTAGCAACATATCTCAACGCAAGGTATCTCGCATTAACCTTAGCCCTTCGCTCTGGTGACGAACCGTAAGGCAAGAAATCAGTCATATGACTCAGGTCATCAAACTCTAACGTGTCTATCCTGAGCTTCTCAAAATCAAAACGAACCAATTCATCAGCACACACATCGAATATATTCTCGCGGAAATCTGCATCGTCCATATGCGACACCATATCATCAAGCGCAAGCTCCATAGTCGTACGTGCAGGCTTTTCAACTGCAGAAACCTCTGCGCTGAAATCGTCCACACCTTCATGTAAAAGAAGAAGCCGGGAATAAAGTGACCTTGCAGGAAGACTTGCGTTCAAAGAACCCATATCAATGAACGGAACCTTCTTCACCTTATCCAGAACCTCACCTATAATCTGGGCGACCACGTACAATACCTCTTTCTGACTGTCAGGACAAGCATCACCCATTAAACAATCCTCAAACACTTCTGTCGTCTTGGCAATATAAGCACCTTCGCGTATACGAACCACACCCCCCAAATCAAGATGTCTTCCAAGAGAACCTTCTTCATCACTCTGCAATTGATCCGTCAGGTAACAGTACCTTTCCAACAATCTATCTATGACTGAATCTTTAAGACTGTCAATATAGTGTCTTGTCAAATCATTTCCAGAACCATCTAAACAAGTCTTATTGTTCAACATCCTGAAAAAATCATAAAGAGTAGGTCCGTCAATCTGTTCCATCAACATTATAGGAACCTCAACAATACAACTTTTAGATTCATCCCAACTTGGCACAACCCTATAAGCAAGAATTTCAGGAGTAGGGAACCGCATCATCTCCTTCATACCCTTATCCCTAAACCAGGAATAGACCAGTGCCTCGACAGAACCCATCTCCTTTAAAGCAAAACGCTTAGATATGTTAGTACGTTTCTCATCAGACTCTGTAAGAAATACTGCACTACCACTCTTGCCAGTAAGAGGATTGAACGTCCCGTCGACAGCCTGCCCATATGCAAGGAACAGCGCAGCATCATCCAACTTACGCCTAAAATCTAAAAGACCTGTGTTACGAGCACCCTTCAACGCAGTATCTTCCAAATACTTTACAACAGTATCCTGGAGAGTGTCCATCTGAGACAAAGCAGCATCTATATCCCCTCCCTTCAATAACCTAAGATAATCTGTGTACTGAAGACTCATGAGATAAAGACTGCTGTACGTATGTTCCAGATTGGTCTTAGCCACATCAATCTCACGCTGGAGCAAGTCATGACGTTGCTGCTCTGCTTTATTTTCCTGTATACGATGATATTCCTCGATATCACCTATGTGCCTCTGTTGGTTGAATATCTTATTCACAGCAGCAGCACCTAACGGTGCAATCAGACCTGTACCTATCATGAGAACTTTCTCAAGAGAAGACATATCAGACCCGATTACCGCAGGTATCAAAGGAATATTAGCAGCGCCTAAGAGGAAAACGGGGTTCAAAAGCCTTCTCCAACCTGTTGCTATAGGAAACCATTTGTAATGATACTCACAAATATGACCTTTTGGCACCATACCCCCTGCCCGGTCAGAAAAATCAATCGCATTTTCAACACAGCACGAAACTTCAACAAATCCATAACTATTCAGACCGTACAGCTTAGGAATCTTCTCCATAGTATACTTAGCAACATCACAAGATAACTGCATACACGCATTGAAACGTTTACCTGCAATATCCCTCAGAACATCTGAAGGAGTCACAGATACTACTGCATATCCAGTTCCCCTCTCTTTAAGACCAATATCCAGCAATGAATTATACTTGTTAGCTATTCCAGTTATCTCATGAAATCCAGTTCCAACATCTAAGATGTTAGCAAGAAGTTTGATAAATACTGGAAAATTACGCGCAGCCATAATCTTGACGAAATCGCTTCGTCCTGTCACAATCTTACAGGCCTCAAGGAAAAACTGCGACGCCTCATACCGCACCCATAATCTCGGGTCAATAAGGTCTTTTCGATCTATGTACAATCCTTCATTGTTGATAAATACATTGAACATCCTGAATAAAAACTCCAGACGAGAATTAACATATTTATCAACATCCCAACCCCTATCCTGTGCCCGCTCAGAACAGATATCCCGCATAGTATCCAACGCAGCCCCAAAATTACGACAACTAACACTGCCTGAAGAATTAGGCTCTATAAACACTTTTGAGCGTAGGGGTGCAACCTCATAAAGCTTATGCCCTGCATCGTACAACTCAGATTCAACTGAATTGAAACAGAAAGAAGCATCTCCACGATCAATCTTCAGCAGGAAAGACAGCAGTGCAAAAGTCTCATCAGTATAGAATCTTGAATCATCCAGAAGATCATCGACAGAAATTGAACTGACACCAAAAAGACCCCTATTACTTGATTCTCTGAACTTAGACCCTAACTCTCGAGCTATAATACCAGGTTCACCTCCCGACTCAAAGAAATACTCCACACTTTCACGGACAACCCGCCCAGGTATTTCTCTACCTGTCAAAAAACGTTCTTCCACAAAAGGATTGAACTGAACCCGCCACCTTTCCACAAGATGCTCCAACTCACTTAGACCTGTGTTCTCCCCCATACGCTTCACTTCACCAAACCAGTAACTACACAATCATAGTTAATAAGAATACCTAAAATATAAAGCAATCCTTATAAAAATATTGGTATATATGTTTATAAATAATAAAAAGGACACCAATAGTTACTAAACAAATAAAAAAATGCCAAAAATAGCAAATCACAAGATTATGGAAGACATCAAAATTAATGTAGGCGATGCAGATATAGTGGGTACAATATTCAAACCCAAGAAAGATCTTCATCCAAAATCAATCGTCATAATAGATACAGGTCTTAGCCTGAACAGATGGAACATAACAACCAAGTTCGCTGAATATATCTCAGCAAAAGGATTTACCGCATTTGCATATGATCGCAGAGCGCATAATGAATCAACAGGAGAATTCTCTGCAAAAAAACTTCCTGAAGACCTTGATAAGATAATCTCACACCTAACCAAGAGATACAAAAAAAACAATGTCGCGCTGTTCGGTTTCTGCTATGGAGGCATACCCGCAACATACTGCGCAGCCACAAACAATAAAGTCAAAGCAATTACGCTTGTCAACTCCTATCCTGATTATGACTATATGGAACGCAGAAGCAGACAGTTCAACACCAGGTATTTCAGGTACTCGCTTGCATGGCTGGTCGAAAAGATAAGGATAAAAAGACTCGTACCCGATAGTCAGCGCGAACTTCACGTCGTGAAACTAGAAAAAGGCACAGGTCTGCACTATAGCCCTAGAAAATTTATACCAGAACTCATAAATGGACTCGATACGAGAACAGTCCTCCCAAAAATAAAAATACCAACTTTATTTATACAATCAAAAAAAGATAGGATGATAAACACAAATATTGTGAAAGAGATGTTTAACCTCTGCGGCTCTAAAGACAAAAACATCATTGAAGTTGACGACGGACATTTCCTCAAAAGAACGCTTCCAGACGTGTGTAAAGAAGCAGTAACATTCTTCAAAAAACACATCTGAAGAAAAAAAGAAAAAATTAATTTCAACAATAATCAAAAAAGATGGTGAACTACTTGTTCAGAAAAGAATCAATATACTCCGCAGGAATAATAGGTACGGGAACATACTTCCCTCCTCGCAGAGTAACCAATAAAGAACTTGAAAACCTGGTCGATACAACAGACGAGTGGATAATCACAAAGACCGGAATAAAAGAAAGAAGATTTGCATGCTCCGAACTAGCATTGTCAGACCTTGCAATACCTGCCGCACGTAAAGCACTCGAGGATGCAAAAATAGCACCTTCTGAAATAGACTTCATAATCACCGGCGCGATGAGCCACGATTACCCTGCAACACTATTCACAGGAAACCTTGTCAAGAAAGCTATCGGTGCAGAACAGGCATTCGCGATAGACTTAAACATAATCTGCGGAGGAGTACCCTATTGTCTGGAAATCGCGGCAAGTATGATAGAATCAGGAAGGTACAAGACAGGCTTGATAATCAACGGAGAGATATTCTCAAAATACCCACACAGCAGAGTAACATCAGTCATCTTTGGAGATGGAGCTGCAGCAGCAGTAGTATCCCGAGTCAAGAAAGGATACGGACTGATCGGAAGCGTACTCGGATCAAAAGCAGACGGTGCAGAGAACCTCGGAATATTCGTCGGAGGATCCAAAAAAGTTTTCTCGCAGGAAGTCATAGAATCAGGAGAATACCATATCCACATGAATGGAAGACCAATATTTGAATTCGCAGTAGATAAATTTGAGAATGCTATCAAACAGGTCCTTGAGAAGACAGGAACATCGATATCAAAGATAAAATATGTATTTCCCCATCAGGCAAACCTCAACATCATAAAAGAAGGTATGAGAATGCTCGGGCTTCCGATGAACAAGACAATCACAAATGTACAGCGACACGGAAACATAGGAGGAGGGTCTGTCCTGACGGTAATCGATGAAGCAAACCGTGGCGGAAAACTTCATGATGGAGACCTCATCGTCACTGTAGCATTCGGTTCAGGACTATCATGGGGAGCAAACGTCCTGCGATGGTACAAAAAAAATCGGTGAAAAAATGAGCACCACAAAAAACAAAACAACCATACTTAAAGAAAAAAAAGGAAAAACACTACATATAACAATAGGTTCGATGAATAAATATCCGGTCCTACACAGTGAGACAGTCAAAGAATTCTCTGCAGCAGTAAGATCAGGTATAAGAGATAATAGCATCTCCACAATAATAGTCAGCGGAAGGAACCAGTCATTCTGCACTGGCCTGGACATAAATGACTTCAGAAATCTGACAAACAACAAAGTCATGGAAGGTGTCAAGCTTGGCGCGACTGTTCTTGACGAGCTTGAAATATCTGACAAGTTTAGCATCGCGGTAGTCAACGGATACTGCGTAGGTGGAGGTTTTGAGATAACGCTCGCATTCGACTACATAATAGCAACTCCTACAGCAAAATTCTCACTTCCTGAGATAAAAATAGGACTTATTCCCGGAGCAGGAGGGATAAAAAGGCTCGTGAGACAAGTAGGTAAAAGAAAATCAATGAACCTACTTTTAACAGGAAGGACAATCACTGCGAAAGAAGCACTGAATATGGGTCTAATAGATGAAATAAGCAACAGTTGGAACATAATGAATCGCGCAGAAATGATTGCTGAAAAGGTTAACTCGCAAAATCCTGCCGCAGTCGCCGCAATAAAAAAAATAGCTGCAGCTTCTGAAATAGAGAACACAACTGAAAAGGGGATATCCGAATTCAAAAAATGTCTAGGAACTCAGCAAGCAAAAGATGCAATATCTGCATTTATTGACAAGAAAAAATAAACATCAAAAAACCACAAAAACTTAAATTAATTAAATTGAAAAAGGTGAAGACATGAAACTCCAAGGAAAAACTGCAATCATAACAGGTAGCTCTAGAGGGATAGGGAAGGCAATTGCATTAGAGTTTGCCCGTCAGGGATGTAATATAGTCATAAACTATTCGCGGAACGACGAAGCAGCCCGCGCCACTGAAGAAGATATAAAAAAGATATGTGAAGGACGGACACACCCGGTCAGGACATACCTTGCAAAGGCAGACATATCAAAATATGAAGAAGCAGAATCATTAGTAAAACAGGCAGAAGAATTCTTTGGCCGCATAGATATACTCGTCAACAACGCAGGCATAGTCAGTCCTTCACTCCTCTTGAAGATGGAAGTATCCCAATGGCATAAAGTCATAGATATAGACCTGAACGGAACCTTCAACATGACACGTGCTCTTGTCAATCATATGATCGAACATAACGGCGGACGCATAATCAACATATCCTCCTTGTACGGTCAGACAGGCGCTTTCGGCCAGTCCAATTATGCCGCTGCAAAGTGGGGAGTGGTAGGTTTTACAAAATCAATCGCACTTGAAGTCGCACGTCATGGGATAACTGTAAATGCCATCGCACCAGGCGGCGTAGAGACCGACATGATGCGCGGAGTCGACGACAAGTTCAGACAGATGTACATAGACGCAAATCCCATGAAACGGCTTGCAGAACCTTCAGAGATAGCAAAAATAGCACTGTTCCTTGTAGCAGATGCGACCTACACCACAGGCGAAGTAATATCCGCAAACGGAGGGTATCACACATAATGTCCAGACGAGCTGACGAATTCATGCAGAGGAATGCAGAATTCCTGAAAAAAGAGAAAAATACAAAGAATATCCCTGCAAACAAGCAACACGACAACAACAAGCTAACTGCAAGGGAAAGAATAGTCATGCTTCTAGACAAGAAAACATTCGTAGAGACAGACCTGTTCGTAAGATCATCCGACCCTCAGATGCAACACTTAAAGAGCGACGGAGTCGTAACAGGATATGGAAAAATAGACGGAAGACATGTCTGCGTATACGCACAGGACTTCACACAGAAAGGCGGCACACTAGGTGAGATGCATGCCAAAAAAATAGTCAAGATAATGGATCTTGCAATAAAGACTGGCTGTCCGATAATAGGTATCGAAGACTCCGGAGGGGCGCGAATCCAGGAAGGCATAAAGGCTCTCGACGGTTACGCAAGGATATTCCAGCGAAACACAGAAGCCAGCGGAGTGGTCCCTCAGATATCGGTCGTAGCAGGACCCTGCGCAGGAGGTGCAGTATACTCTCCAGCACTTACTGATTTTGTATTCATGGTAAAAGGTCTCAGCAAGATGTTCATAACAGGACCGCGAGTAATAAAAAGCGTGCTTTCTGAAAAAGTATCACCTGACGAGCTTGGCGGAGCCGAAGTCCACGCAGAGATGACCGGAGTAGCACACTTCGAAGAGCAATCTGAACCAGATGCACTCACAAAAGTCAGGAAACTACTCAGCTACCTGCCACTCAACAACATTACAAAACCACCACTTATGAAGACAGGCGACACACCTAACCGCAATACAAAGAAGCTCATGAAAATAGTGCCTGCAGACCCTGAAAAAAGCTACGATGTAAAAGACGTCCTTTGTGAAGTTCTCGACAAGAATTCTGTCATGGAAATACAGCCTGCATTCGCAAAGAACATAGTGATTGCTCTCGCAAGACTGAACAATAAAGTGGTCGGCGTCGTGGCCAACCAACCAAGCATGCTAGCCGGTTGCATAGACATAGACGCATCAGAAAAAGCCGCAAGATTCGTCAGGTTCTGTGATGCATTCAACATACCACTCATAAATTTTGTTGACGTCCCAGGATACCTCCCAGGAAAAGAACAAGAATACCACGGAATAATAAAACATGGCGCAGACCTGCTATACGCCTACGCAGAATCAACAGTACCTAAAATATCACTCATAATGAGAAAAGCATACGGTGGCGCATATATAGTAATGTGCTCCAAAGAGATGGGCTTTGACCAGGTAATAGCGTGGCCCATCGCACGGATAGCCGTGATGGGGTCACGTCAGGCAGCCGAAATAATCTTCAAAGGATCCGAAGACAGACAGGTCAGACAACAAGAATACTCAGAGAAGTTCCTTAACCCTTATGTGGCGGCAGATATAGGAAGCATAGACATGATAATAGATCCATCCAAGACAAGGCAGACACTCATAAAATCACTTGAAAGCCTAGCCACAAAAAGAGTCCAGCGCAGACTGAAAAAACACGGCAACATGCCACTCTGAACTGTTTCTACAAGATGAAACTCAACATAGACGGACACATCTTTGAAGTCACGATCAAACCAGGCAGAGACAGCTACGAAGTCACTATTTCCGGTGAGAAAATAAAAACAGCAAAAGTATCTACATCTGTCGAAGGACCTCTGATACACACCGACAGGAATACTTATGAAGTAAGGACTGCCACTGATGATGACGGAACTTCCCGAATAACCATAGGTCAAGAGACATATTGTGTGGAAAAGGCATATGACAACCAAGAAGACTCCAGATTCCTCAGAAGCCCTATGCAAGGGATAATAACTGCAGTTAAGGTCCCTGAAGGCGCTGCGGTCAAGAAAGGCCAGACAATCATAAAACTCATGTCAATGAAGATGGAAAACGAGATAAGATCCCAAAAAGATGCAAAAGTAAAACATGTAAACACCAAAAAGAATCAGACAGTATCAAAAGGAGACGTGCTCATAGAATTTGAATAATAATCGAATAATGATGAGCACTATACCCCCAGAAATATGTTACACGCGAAAAGATATCAAGTAAGAAATATCAAGAAGATACTCATAGCAAACAGAGGAGAGATAGTCCTAAGGATAATAAGATCATGCAAGCAGATGGGAATCAAGACTGCTGCCATTTATACAACCAACGACAGAAATAAGATAATAGCACATTCTGCTGACGAATACATCAAGATAGAAGGAGAAAACCTCGTATCCACCCACTTAAACATAAAGAAAATAATAAAGGTAGCCAAAAAGTCTCGATGTGATGCACTACATCCAGGTTATGGCTTTCTGGCAGAGAACCCTGAACTCGCAGAAGCATGCGAAGATGCAGGAATACTATTCATCGGACCGTCATCCAAAGCGCTGAACAGGGTCGCAGACAAACTCGCAGCGCAGGACCTTGCCAGAGAATCAGGACTAGAAACAATAGGAAGCAGCACAAGGCTATACACTGCAGATGATGCCCGAAAATTCGGATCTGATAACGGCTACCCCTTAGTCCTGAAGTCATGCAAAGGCGGAGGAGGAAAAGGAATACGTATCGTCTATAAGGAAGAGAACATACAGACCCTGTTTGAAGCATCACTAAATGAGGCTACAGCAACCTTCAACTGCAAAGACCTATTTGCAGAAAAACACATCCGCGGAAGACATATTGAGATACAGTTCATGGCAGACAAGCACGGAAAAGCAGTACACCTCTCTGACAGAGAATGCTCAATCCAGCGGAGACACCAAAAACTCATAGAAGAAGCACCATCACCTCTCAGCAGAAAGATCAAAGAAGAGTTCGGAAAAAAAGTCTGTGAGCTGGCTCTTAGAGCAGGATATGCAGGAGTGGGAACAGTTGAATTCCTTCTTGATGAATCAGGCAAACTGTATTTCCTTGAGATAAATCCAAGGATACAGGTAGAGCATGGCATAACTGAGATGATTACAGGAGTAGACCTAGTCATGGAACAGATAAGGATAGCACAAGGCAGCCCGATATCCATCAGACAGACCGACATAAACCTGAACGGTCACGCAATAGAGTGCAGGATAATCGCAGAAAATACCAGAGACAACTTCAGCCCATCAAGAGGCATAGTAGCACACGCAGCACTATCCTCAAAACCAGAAAAAGAGATATCAGGACAATACAGACTAAGGATAGATACTGCAATATACTCAGGAATTAAAGTAAACCCTCAATATGACTCTCTGCTTGCAAAAGTGATGGTATGGTCAAAAGACCGTCGCTCTGCAATAAAGGCGATGTCAGATGCACTCACGCACCTGAAGATAGAAGGCATAATCAACAACATATCATTCTGCAAGACAGTCATAGACCATCCTGATATGAAAAAAGGCAGATTAAGCACTGACTTCATCAGGGAGAAAGGCATTATCGATGCACACATCAAAAAAACGCTCGCACCAGAGATGATAGCCATCATTGCTACAGCGATATATGAAAAAGAATACAAACATAAACTACTAGACCAAGAAATAGACAACTGGACAAGAAGAGCCATAGAAGAAGGCACGATAAACCTCACCCGATGATACCAAAACAATTACATTGACAGATCACCTTCAATAATTTCTACTTCTCCATCATCAGTCTGTATAATCAACGCGCCATCAGCAGATATGCCCTTAGCAATACCACATATACCTCCTTTGATTGTATTTACACTGATTCTCTTACCACTACCATTCCAATGAGAATTCCATGAATCTATAATATTAGTGTACTCACCTTGTCTAAACATTCCGCAATAGCCAGCAAAAGAATCCATAAAATGCTCTAGAAGAATATTTGGGTCGGCAGCTTTTCCGAGCCCAATCTTCACAGATGTTGAAGTCTCTAGCGGAGGCGCATTGTTTATATTAATACCCACACCCACTATGCTGTCGCACTCATCTCCTGATATAATATTTTCAGTAAGTATCCCGCACAGCTTCTTTCTGTTAGCCAGGAGATCATTAGGCCATTTTATCTCTGAGCAAAGACTCTGAGATGCCAAGGTATCGGCCATCGCAACTGCAGCTGCAAAAGTCAGCAGGAAAGCCTTTTCTGGATTTGTATGGTGAACAAGGACTGAAAACCAAAGACCGCCTTCAGGAGATAACCACCCCCTGTTGAAACGTCCTTTCCCTCCAGTCTGTATCTTTGATACAATGACCGTAAGGTCAGGGTACTCTGCGCAATGTGCTTTCAAAAAAGAATTAGTAGAATCAATAGTGTCGAAACGGATTATATTGTATTGAGGCATGGCAGGCAACCTATTTTTTCTCAAGATAAAAGATTGTAAGGAGGACAAAACCTATGAATAACAGACCCGGAAGCACTATGCTCAACCTAATAGGTTGAACTGCAGAAGTTCCTACAGCAGAACCAGTAACAGGATCACCACCTAAAACAGACATAAGAAAAGCAATCCCAGTAAGGACAAATATTATAATCAATGCTACAAGCAAACTCAAACGCCTTATATGCATCATACACCTCTTTCATCACCTAATCGAACAATCATTATTAAATGTTTCTGCGGTTGGTATGTAAGGAGTCAGCTAGACTGCGAATACTACAATTCCACCTGTGTATTCACCCGCGATGTTGATGCCTGGTGGAATTGTGAAGTCAAGAACCACCCTATAACTGTGATAGGCAGAGTTGAAATTAATTGCAACGCCCCAGCGTCGCGAGCACCGAATACCCACCTATTAACGTCCACCACGCATGAATCGTAATCTAATAATATTTCACAGGCTCTTTAGACGGCTGCGGCGTTGCTATTGTACATACAGTCAGCTAGGCGGCACATATTCACTTTGTGCAGCAGACTTATTACATACATCTAAACACAAATTATTTAAACAGAATTCACCAAGGTAACAGTATACATGGTACTCGAATCCTTGTTTAGTCCTCGGAGAGCAGAAAAAGAGCCGTGGGAATTATTTCTCGTCGGATTAGCATATGCAGGATTCTCATTCCTCATGAGCTGGTGGGTGTTCAAAGAACACATAAGCCTGATCATGGTCACACTTACAGCAATATGTTCAGTGCCTCTATTATATAATATGATTAAATACGAGGCGATGAAAGACAACACCCCACAAAAAGAATACTGGCTGATAAAAGAACATGGCAAAGCAGTCTCAGCATTCACTTTCCTTTTTCTTGGATTTGTTGCAGCATTCCTGATACTTTTTGTCGTGCTTCCAGTCAATACTGTGAATGAAGCATTCAGCGTGCAGATCGATACAATATCGCAGGTGACTAGCGCAACTCCGACAGGCAACTTCATATCAACAATAGGCAATGCATTGCCCATACTTGCGAACAACATGAAAATACTGATATTCTGTTTTGTCATGTCGTTCTTCTTTGGAGCAGGCGCAATATTCATACTCACATGGAATGCATCCGTAGTTGGTGTTGCGATAGGCATATTTATCCGGAACAAAGTAATGGTCAACACAGTACCCTCCTTCGGAGCATACTCCCAGCTTGTTTCTATAGGCGTACTAAAATATATGACTCACGGAATATTCGAAATAGTCGCTTATTTTGTAGGAGCGCTTGCAGGAGGCATATTATCTATAGGCGTAATCAAACATGAGTTTGGAACACCCGAATTCAGGAAACAGATGCTTGACTCGCTTGACATCATGGCAATATCAATCATCGCATTGTTCCTTGCGGCACTGATAGAAGTATTTGTCACACCACTTCTTGTATAAGCAGATCAGCTTTACAAAAATAACAATATAATATAGTGATAACCAAATTAACAAAGCAATTCTACTTACATTGTAAGTATGAAAAATATTATTTACATACATCGTAGGACAAATTACATACATTGTAGGATAAAATACACACATAGTAGGAAGAAATATAATCATACAGATGCAAAACTATTTAAGGTTCAAACATACATTGTAGGATATAATTAAAATGCGAAAAAATCATCCTTTCGTAACTTAAAGGCAAAATATAGCTTTTTTATCGAAAAAGAGGCTAAAAAAGATTAATTTAGGAGAAGAGGTCGTTAATAGCGGTCTTTTAGAGCCAAGGAATGGCAAACAGCCTATTTCTCAGTCCGAAGTACTCATACCTACGACAATATTCTATGACAGAGCACTCTCATTTCTAGAAGCAATTGTAGAGTATCTCAAGGACTCATCAGGATATTCATTCCACCAGATAGCAGAACTGACAAACAGAGATGAAAGAAACATCTGGACACTTTATGACCGGTCGCGCAAGAAACGCGAATCAGAAAAACCTTCTATCAAAAAAGGACAACTCGTACAGATACCACTCTCTGTTGTTACAGATAGATCACTTTCAATCCTTGAAGTTGTAGTAGAATATCTCAGAGAACAAGCAAAGTTCTCCAACCATCAGATAGCAGTCGCACTCAGCAGATCAGACAAGACTGTCTCAACAGTCTACACCCGGACCAAGAAAAAGAGGGCAGAACAAAAAAGCCCAGAACAAGACAATGCCGCGTAAAGCATTATTCGAAGAACTGGAAGATACACTTGCAGGTAGAGATATCCACAAACTCAACAAAGACCTTGATAGTGTGAACAGAGAACTCGGAAAAAGCGTGAGCAGGCCTGTGCAGAGCAACATAGTTTCCAGACCGATAGTAAAACATATCGACAGAGTGAAATCACATCTTTCAAAACCACACATGAAAGGAGTGTGGATAACAGGACTTGTTCTGATGATAGTAATATTTGGAGCAATCATGTTCGAATCAGGAATGACCGGCTGGGTAGTAGGCGGCGAGAGGTACACCACATATTCACAATCAGTCAATACAAATGTAACCTCATCCATGGACTTGATGTGGGAACTTGATTCGTATCCTGCAGAATTCGAGCTTAAGTCTGTTAAAATAAGCGGTACGTTAAGCGGAGAAGGAAGTGCAAGCGTACACCTTGTAGGACCTGATGGAAGAAGATATCTATTGCTTGACCAGGATAGTGTGCAGAGTGATGGACTAAATGTGATAACAGGTTTTGTGACTCAAGTAGGTGCGTATGTAGACGAATTAACAGACCTGCCTGACGTGACTGCAAGCGAAGTCCCTTCTGCTGATAATGTGACAGAAGAATCTGTTGAAGAAGCGTCTGCGGAAGATGTTGTAGAAGAAGAAATAACTGAAGAGGCTCCTGAACAGGAAACTGAAGAAAGGACAATAACAACAGTTCTCGACTATAACACAGGAACACTGTGGGACTCAGATGACGACGGAACATCATATATCGAAGATGGAGTTGTTGATCTAACTGTTGCAGATACTGAATTCAGCTGGGATGTGGATTCGAGCAAATTATGCACCAAGTGGATCGTGTCCAACAGTGAAGGAGTCGATACTACCGTATGCAACGGAGCAGAAGACTGCTGCATGCTAGCAGGAGTAGCACCAGAAGAACCAGAATGGGACACACCATTGTATGTTTTCAATGGAAAATATGATTCGACAGAGTCAAACTATGTAAGTGCGCAAGTAGTGTATCTTGACCAGAATCTTGATGGAGATGTCAGGTTCGAAAGCACAGTCGGCGAGGCTGAAAGCAAGAGAGTCAGGTTCATCCCAAAACCAAAATATGCATTTACAGAACTATGCGCGGATACCTGCATACTGCCTGCAGGATTTGAAAGGCCACGTTACAGGCTTGAAATAGAGCTTGACGAAGGAATGGTACTCTACATATCAGATATTGTATACTCTCTCGATAACACAACCGAATATCTGGGTGTTAATGAAAATGTTTTGAATGCTACAATTCTATCGGCAAACACTACAGAAAATGTCAGCTATGACAAGGTCAAAACCGACAGGAATTATGATGCAGTATTGGACAATACAACGTATGATAACTCAACAGACACACTGACAATCAAGTTCCACCACAACAGTCCAGTGGCTCTCCCATTATTCGTGAAAGGAAAAGTCAATGCAGAGCTCAGCGTGAACGAATCAAGGGCAGGAGAAGAAGTCACTGCAGTCATATCCAACTGGAGCAACCGCAGGTTCAGAATAGTGGTCGGAAGCCACAGTGAAGTGTTCGAGTTCGGAAATCCTGTAGAACTCACTGTGAACGCATCGGTACTGGATGCAGATGGCAAATCAGCAGGAGCCAACATCGAGTTTATCGATTCGCTTCTTGAAGAGACAGTCGCCACCAAGACATCTGGAGAATCAGAAGAAGTGATCGATGAAGGAGAATACAACATAATAATCGACATGCCTGACGAGCATCCTGTCAAACAGATAAGCATAGAAGATGTTGAAATATATGAAAACCTAAGCTCGCTCATCAATATCGAAGATGTGGATGAGGTAACGCAGAATCTGACAGAGTATGTCGAAGTTTACGCTATCGATCCCACATCAATGAACTTCACCAACGCAACAGTCACTGTGACAGCGACAGGCACTATGCTCTATAAGTGCGCAGACTGGAACTTCACAACACAATCATGTTATGGAGAATGGGTATTGTTTATGGAAGATCTTGTTCCTGGTCAGGATTATGAATTCGTTCTCACTCCTGATGATCCTGGATTTGGCGAAAGTGGACCAATGGGGTATGATGATACAATCAGCTCATCCACAGGAACAGCATCATTGTCATGGTCACACACAGTAGGCACAAACGAAAACAGGATACTTGTAGTAGGTGTTGAAGCAGAATCAGTATCAGAAAGCGTCGCAACAGACACCTGCAGAGCAACATCAGTAACATACAACAGCATAGCATTAACCAAAGCAGCAGGATACGAACTTGATGATTCCGGAGCAGACCAGTGCGTGTCCCTATGGTACTTATTGAATCCTGATTCAGGAAGTGCAACAGTATCTGTCACGTACGCAGGAACATTACGAGAATCAAACGCAGGAGCAATATCAATTTACGGAGCAGCACAGCAAGCACCAGAAGCTACCAACACAAACTATGCGACAGGAAACCCCTCAAGCATAACAACCAGCATAACCACAACAACAGATAATTCCGTTGTGTTTGACGCGGTAGGAAGCGGAAGCTCAGGAGAATTCAGCCCCACACAAAGCAATACAGAAAGAGTTGATCTTGGAGGGACAACCGCACAAATTGGAATCAGCACAAAAGAGATAGTTAGTGCTGGCAGCACAAACATGGGGTGGTCCCAGTCTGCGAGCAGGCTGGTACACGTGCTTGGTGTGTTCGCGCCAGCCGCAGCAGAAAACACAGCACCAACGCATAACACACCAACACTCAGTAGTTCAGGCGGAACAGACACCACAGACGAGGACATCACAGTCTATAACCAAAGCACATACGACGCGGATTCTGATAGTGTAAAAAACATAATCAACTGGTACAAGGATTCGGTATCTATCGCTGTGCTAAACCTGCCATTCGAAGGCAAAAACGGATTCGAAAGCACGGCTACACAAGACTATTCAGGATACAGCAATGACGGAACAGTGACCGGCGCAGCCTGGTCAGAGACAGGAGGACATGATGGCTTCGGAGCATACACATTCACAGATGACATGATATCTGTATCAGATGATCCAAGCATCGAGCTTACAAGCTCAGGATATACAATGTCTGCCTGGATATACCCGACAGGATACGGAGAACTAACATACGGAAGGATAGTCGAGAAAGGTGATTCAGCAACAAAAGGCTACGTCTGGTACCTGTCAAATACCGTATCAGGTTCACAGACTTATGAAGGCATGAGAGTGGCGCATTACGCAAACCCTGCAATATACGCACAGACAAATGATTATGTAATAGACCTAAACACGTGGCAGCATGTAGCAATAACATACGATGGAAGCAGCATGACATTCTACGTAAACGGAACAGACGTAACCGAAAACGGTAACATCGCATCATTCGTACCTGATACTTCCAACACATTATACATAGGAAACAGACAAGCAGGCGACAGGAACTTCCAAGGAAAGATAGATGAATTCATGATTTTCAACCACAGCCTGACACCAACACAAGTACAGGAAATATGGCAGAATGGTGGTGCCACAATAGTATCTGAGGAGACAACGCTAGGAGATGTATGGAAAGCAGAGATAACACCAAATGATGGCGAAGCTGACGGAAGCACGCTCGAGTCAAATACTCTCACGATAGTAGATAATGCCGAGCCAGAAAGACCTGGCGGCAACTACGATAACTGCAACGGAGCGACAATCAACTCAAGCGCTTTCGGAAACCAGATGACCAGCGGAGACGAAAGCGATATCTATGCAACCGGAACCGGCTATTATGTACTAGATTCTGAAAATGACGCATCAGAACTCACACTACACACAAGCGGCTTGAAAAATAACTTCACAAAATACACGGTCGACGCCTGGCTGGATGAAGACTTAGGAACCGGACGAGGCTGGCATTTTGGTATAGGCACAGGATCGCTTTATGAACAAGAAAACTGCGAAACAAACACAGGCTATTCTCCAAGTGATGGCTACTTTGTCTGCTTCAAAGGAAACAATGGAGGAACACAACTCGTCAGAGTCGATTCAGGCGCAGAGACCGTGATAGCCAGCAACGAAAATAATGTGGGAACAGATGGTTATCAAAACTACACAATTGAACTTAATCAGTCAGGAGTATTTGTCTTTATCAACGACACAGTATGGATAAATAGCTCGGATACCACATACACCCAAGGATATATTACAATATCAACAGGTGGCGGAACATCAAACAGAGGAAACATAAGCGTTAACAATGTATGGTACTTTGACGGACAGTCAAATTATCCGCCGACACACTCAAATCCGACACTTACCTCATCTCTTGGAACGAACTATACAAGTGAGAACCTGACAGCAAATAATGTGAGCACATACGACGCAGATTCTGATAGTGTAAAAAACATAATCAACTGGTACAAGGATTCGGTATCTATCG